>NZ_BAAGXV010000090.1:0-389359 GCF_054779655.1 Pontibacter brevis | reverse complement strand
CTGGCACAAGGTCTTTTACCCTTTCCCATTGCTCGTTTGTCAACTCCATGAGAAACCAACATATTAACTCAAGCTGGGATTCCCATTTTTGAGATAGCCTCTAAATAAATAATTATGTTTTTTCTTTACATCGTTTAGTAACACACCTACACTTTCAAATAAAACCTTTAAATTCAGCCTGTACTTTTAGCCTTCCTGTCTCATGAAAAAGCTCTTCCTCCTGCCTATCCTTTTTTTCCTTTTGTTAACTTCTTGTAAAGAGGATGATGAACCAGTGCCGCTCAGTGAGCAGATAATAGGAACATGGAAGGAAACCATGACAGTAAGCCACTTCTACAATGAACAAAACAAGGAGCTTCACAAAGAATCACATGCTATATCAACAGAATACGGTTTCAGAACTGAGTCCTTTTACATGGATCTTAGCCCGGGGGTATCAAAAGAATATACCATCATAGAGGATGGAGGCAAGCATTATTTAGTTGTAAAGAATGGTCCGGTTGATCGCTATGAACTAAGCATATCTGGTGATAAAATGGCCTGGTCCTGGAAGAACCGCCCATCTTCTTATTATTACTACCCAACTGATGAGATGAGGCCCGCACATCGTCAGACTATCAAAATTGAGTTCAAAAAAGTAAAATAATACGTATGTCCGAAGAGCAGTTTATTAGCTACCCTTCACCAGAGAGGCTACTCGTGTTGAGTAGCCTCTCTGGTGAAGGGTAGCTTGCTTATACGCTGCCTTAAGATCTGCAATTAATAGTACCTCCCTACCTTTTCCACTATTTTTTTCTTCATTTCAGCAGGTACAATGGTGCCTTGTTTACGGTAAAGCACCTTTCCTCCCGGCTCAATCAGGAGGGTGTAAGGCAGCGCGCCCTGCCATTCCGGGTCAATGGCCTCTATCAGGGCATACTTGTCTTCTGAGTTGAAGAGGTAATTTGTGTTGGAAGCCTCCAGCTTTTTCAGAACAGCCAGGGCTTTGTCCTTTTTATCCGGTTTATCGGCGCTGATGGTAATGAACTCAAAGTCGCGGTTGCGGTACATGCGGTTGATGTCTACAAAATCAGGCAGCTCCTGCACGCAGGGGCCGCACCAGGTGGCCCACACGTTTACCAGGCGCACTTTGTCGGTGTCATTCTTCAACAGGGCTTTCAGCGCCGGCTCGTCAATAAGATTCAGCGACACTTCTTCCTTTGCCCACTGTGCCCTTGCCCGCTCCGCCATTTCTTTCTTGTCGGCCCATTTAATGGAGCAGCCGAACGTCTTTGTTTTGGCAACTGGCACCGGTTTCCCTGCCAGCAGGGCATCTATGGCAGCACGTGTATCCTCGGCGTTAGCAGAACCGGGCTTTTCAGAAGAATCAAGCCTGCCATTGTACTGCAGCTTACGCTGCTTGTCAAACACGAAGACATGCGGCGTAGCAGCAGGTCCGTATGCCATCGACATTTTCTGGTTTTCGCCGTCGTAGAGGTACGGGAAGTTGTAGCCTTTTTCCTTTGCCCGTGTTTTCATCTCTTCAAAGGTATCGCCCATGTCGCTGTAGCCTAACTCGTCCAGGCTTACGGCCTCCGGATCGTTAGGCGAAACAACTACCACAGCCACTCCTTTGTTTTTGTAGTCGGCCGCTAAAGCCTTCATACGGTCTTCGTAGGCCTGTGCTGTGGGGCAATGGTTACAGGAGAAAATAACCGCCAGTACTTTTGCGTCCGCAAAGCTTTTCAAAGTATAGGTCTTGCCATCGGTGCCTGGCAGGCTGAAGTCCGGAGCCGGTGCACCTATTTCCAGGGGTTTGGGATCGGCCGCAAAACTGTGGGTGGCCAGCAACAGCAGGCAAAACAGCAGGAGGCCCTTTTGCAGAATGAATTGTGTCATGATTTTTCCTGTTTAGCAGTCTTTGTAATGCAGGCAAATCTTTCATTGCCAACTGAATATATCAAAATTCTACCCTGTCACCAAAACTTTGCAGGTTTAAATCTTCTGCTCCAGAGTCTTGCCGGAACTGGAAGCACCTGCTTCATAAGCAAAACGCCCGTGCCAAATGATGGCGCGGGCGTTTTGCTTATGATAAGTTTGCTGTATTATGCCGCAGGCTTCAATGTAAAGGTGCGGGTTACGCTGTTAAACGGACCCGGAACCACATTTCCGTTATTGTCTACCAGTTCCAGTTTAATCGTGTTCTCTCCCATTGGCAGGCCTTCCATGATGTAAGGCAACCATCTGTCCAGCATGAACTCTGTTCCGTTGATGGTAGCACGAACCTTGTTGCCTGTGGCGGAGAGGTTGGTATTAACCAGATAGAAGTCCAGCATCACCTGCTCTGTATCCTTGCCTACATACTCTCCTTTCGGACGGCTATAGAACATGTGCGGGGCATTGGTATCAAAGTTCATTCGCTCTGCAGGCCGGCCTGCTGTCACCACGCGCAAATCGTAGGCCCCTTTGTGCTTCAGGCTCTCGTGGTAAGAGCGCGACAGGAACGACAGGATAACGTGGTCGCCTTCTTCCAGTTCTTTTGTGAACTCTGTTTCGTAGTGCGCTGTATAAGGCTCGTTGTCCACGATATTATGAATATGCTGCCCCTGCTGCGAGTTAGCCAAATGCTCGGCATTGGAGTGCGGCGTCATGCGGGTTAGCTGATAGTTCGAAAGGTCGTAATCAAACTGCACAGGCCCTGGCTCAACCACCCCTCCTGCCGGCGGCACGTTCAGGCGCAGCATTGATTCCGGGTAATTCTGAGAGTTGTCGAAAGCAAACACGCGCAAGCCGCCTTTGCTCATCACAGCCCCTACAGGCACCGGGCCTGCTCCTCTGCGTGGTGTTGTAGTAGCCTGCGTATCAGTGTCCTGTGTCTGGCGAGCAGTATCACAGGCTGTAAAGCCTATCATAAGGGCTGAAGCCAGCAGTAAGTACGTTTTTTTCATCGAATTGTGGTTTGGTTTAGCAATAGAGCTAATTTAGCGATTTTATTTTTTCGTATATTGCGCTCTACGTAGAAATCACAAAAAAGTATACAGTTTTTACTATATGAGCGAAATTTTGTTTGACGAGGTTCCCTCGCTGGATTTGGCAGATTTTACATCAGGCGATGCAGAAAGAAGGGCCAGGTTTGTAAACCAGCTAAGCGATGCGTACCAGAATATCGGCTTCATTGCGCTGCGCAACCACGGCCTGAGCGATGAGCTGACCCAAAGGCTGTATGCTGCCACGAGGGCATTTTTTGCCCTTCCTGACGAGGTAAAGCAGAAGTATGAGGTACCTGAGCTTGCTGGCCAGCGCGGCTATGTAGGCAAAGGAAAAGAGCATGCCAAAGGCCGCAACACCGGTGACCTGAAAGAGTTCTACCATGTTGGCCAGGAGGTAACAGACAACGACCCTATCAAAGAAGAGTATCCGGATAACATTTTCCCGGAAGAGGTACCGGAATTCAGAGAAGTAACGCTGGAGGCTTACCAAAAGCTGGAAGCAGCCGGCAAGCAGGTGCTGAAAGCCATCGCCATTAACCTGGGCCTTGAAGAGAACTACTTTGACAACAAGGTGCACAATGGCAACAGCATTCTGCGCCCTATCCACTACTTCCCGATCGAAGACCCGGACAGCGTACCGGCTGATGCCGTTCGCGCTGCCGAGCACGGCGACATTAACCTGATTACGCTCCTGATGGGCGCCAGCGCCGACGGCCTGCAGGTGCTGCGCCGCGATGGCAAATGGATCCCGATAACCGCCCTGCCGGAGCAGGTGGTGGTAAACGTGGGCGACATGCTGGCCCGCCTGACAAACAACAAGCTGAAGTCTACCATTCACCGTGTAGTGAACCCGCCGCGCGAACTGATGAACACTTCCCGCTATTCCATTCCGTTTTTCATGCACCCGCGCTCTGAGATGGACCTGACCTGCCTGGAGAGCTGCATTGACGAACAGAACCCGAAGGCATACCCTGATGCTACCGCTGGGGAATATCTGAACGAGCGCCTCATTGAGCTTGGCCTGAAGAAAGCATAGGCGCCTTTTTTAAGAGTAAAAAGCAACATTAAAAAGAGAGATAGTTAAAACCTGTCTCTCTTTTTTTACTTTTATGGCCACATGAGTTTGCGCTACTACATCTTTCTCAGAGACGTTCTGATTTTGGCCCTCACTGCTTTTGGAGGTCCGCAGGCGCATATTGCCATGATGTTTAAGCTGCTGGTAGACAAGCACCGTTATTTAACGGAGAAGGAACTGATAGAACTTAATGCGCTTTGCCAGATTCTGCCTGGCCCCACCTCCACCCAAACCATCACTGCCATCGGGTTCAGGATTGGCGGGCCCAAACTGGCCTACCTCACCCTGCTTGTCTGGATAGCACCTGCCGCTACTATTATGGCAATGGCAGCACTGGGCATCTCTTATCTGCAGGAACAGGGCGTCTCGCTCGATTTCCTTAGGATTATTTTACCCATGGCTGTGGGCTTTGTGGCCTATGCTGCTTACATGATAAGCACAAAAGTGGTGAACACAAAAACCGCTATTGTGCTGCTGGTAGTATCCGCCATACTCGTTTACTTTTTTTCCTCACCCTGGGTGTTTCCTGCTTTGCTGCTTGCGGGGGGTGCTGTTACCGCGCTACGGTTTAAACAACAGCCCATGGAAGAAAACAAGCACCTGCACATAGAGTGGGCTAACTTCTTCCTGTTTTTGGGTGTGCTGATAGCGGCGGCCGTGTTAGGCGCAACTACCTCTTCTTTACCCATCCGGCTTTTTGAAAACTTTTACCGGAACGGCACCCTCGTATTCGGGGGCGGGCAGGTGCTTATCCCCCTGCTTTACACGGAGTTTGTTGACTTTAAAGGCTACCTGACCGGCGAAGAATTCCTGTCCGGCTACGCGATTGTGCAGGCACTGCCTGGCCCCACATTCTCTTTTTGCTCCTTTGTGGGCAGCCTGGCCATGCGGCAGTATGGCGTGTATGGCCAGTTGCTGGGTTCATTTGTGGCTACTACCGGCATTTTTCTACCGGGCACTTTCCTCATCTTCTTTGTTATCCGGTTCTGGGACGAGCTGAAGAAGTACAGGGTAGTCCGGGCTTCGTTGGAGGGCATCAGCGCCGTCAGCTCCGGCATGGTGGTTGCTGCAGCCATACAACTGTATCACCCTATCGAAACCCCCCCCCTGAATTTCGGCATTGTGGTGGCCACTTTCTGCCTGCTCCTGTTCACAAAGATCCCTGCCCCCGTGCTTATCCTGACGGGCCTGCTGCTGGGGCTGGTTATTTATTAAACAAACGCGTCCGGCCAGGTTTCCCCAGCCGGACGCGTTTGTTACTTTTTATCTTTTCTTATCTACTTCAGGATATCCAGCAGGTACTCGCCGTAGCCGCTCTTTCGCAGCGGTTCCGCTACGCGCTGCAACTGCTCGGCATTGATAAAACCCATGCGGTAAGCCACCTCCTCAATGCTGCCTATCTTCAGCCCCTGGCGCTCCTCTATTACCTGCACAAAAGTAGCAGCCTGCATCAAAGAAACGATGGTACCTGTATCGAGCCAGGCAGTACCTCTGTCTAAGATGCCCACCTTTAGCTTGCCCTGGCGCAGATACTCCTTGTTCACGTCTGTGATTTCGTACTCGCCGCGGGCACTTGGCTGCAGGTTCTTTGCAATTTCCACTACATTGTTGTCATAGAAGTATAGGCCCGGCACGGCATAGTGTGACTTTGGCTGCTTCGGCTTCTCTTCAATAGAGATAGCAGTATTGTTCTCATCGAATTCTACCACACCGTAGCGCTCTGGGTCGTGCACGTGGTAAGCATACACCACACCACCGTCCGGGTCGTTGTTGGACTGCAGCAGCTTGCTCATACCGGAACCGTAGAAGATGTTATCGCCCAGTATCAATGCCGCCTTGTCGCCGCCAATAAACTCCTCCCCGATAACGAAAGCCTGCGCCAGCCCGTTTGGCACTTCCTGCACGGCATAGCTGAAGCTGCAGCCTATCTGGCTGCCGTCGCCCAGGAGGCGCTCGAACAGTGGCAGGTCGTGTGGTGTGGAGATGATGAGAATGTCCCGGATACCTGACAGCATCAGGGTAGACAGCGGATAGTAGATCATCGGCTTATCGTATACCGGCATCAGCTGCTTACTCACGGCAATGGTTAATGGGTGTAAACGTGTTCCGGAGCCCCCGGCAAGTATAATTCCTTTCATTGATTCGTTGGTCGTTATATCTTATGCGTTGTTCGCGCCCTTACCCCTTTTTTCCTCCAGGCGAACAGCTCATAATTCATCATTCTTCATTGCCGCTTTTTAGCGGCTCTCGTACTGCTGCTCGTAATAGCTTTGGTAGTTACCGGAGGTTACGTTCTCCAGCCACTCCGTATTTTGCAGGTACCAGTCCACTGTTTTGCTGAGGCCTTCCTCGAACGTAACAGACGGCTTCCAGCCCAGCTCGCTCATCAGTTTTGAAGAGTCGATGGCATAGCGCAGATCGTGGCCGGCACGGTCTTTCACGTACGTAATAAGCTTGCGCGAATGTCCCTGTTCCCGGCCCAGCTTTTCATCCATCTGGTCGCAGAGCAATTCTATCAGGTCAATGTTCTTCCATTCGTTTACGCCGCCGATGTTATAGGTCTCTCCCACCTTTCCTTTATGGAAAATCACATCGATGGCACGGGCGTGATCGATAACGTACAGCCAGTCACGCACATTCTCGCCTTTGCCGTACACCGGCACAGGTTTCTCGTTTCGGATGTTATTAATAGCCAGCGGAATCAACTTCTCCGGGAAATGGTTCGGACCGTAGTTGTTCGAGCAGTTCGATATTTTTACGGGTAAGCCATAGGTGTGGTAATAAGCACGCACGAAATGGTCAGAACTCGCTTTGGAGGCTGAATAAGGTGAACGTGGATCGTAAGCTGTCTCTTCTGTAAAAAGACCTTCTTCGCCTAATGAGCCATATACCTCATCAGTGGAGATATGATAGAACACATGGTCCTGCAGGTTGTCCGCCCACTGCTTACGCGCTGTGTTCAGCAGGTTAACAGTACCTATCACGTTGGTATACACAAAAGCCAGCGGATCGGTAATAGACCTGTCCACATGCGACTCCGCCGCCAGGTGAACGACTGCATCAAACCGGTACTCGCTGAAAATGTCCTCCACGTAGGCGGCATCCACGATATCACCCTTCAGGAAGGTATAGTTTTCCTTGTCCTCTATATCCGTCAGGTTTGCCAGGTTACCGGCATACGTCAGCTTATCGAGGTTAAAAATCTGGTAGTTTGGATACTTGTTAACAAACAAACGCACCACATGCGAGCCGATAAAACCGGCACCGCCCGTAATCAATATCTTCATGCTATTTTTCTGATTTATCTTGAAGGGAAAGCTGCCAGTCCCAGGCGCTCTTCATTGCTTCATCGAGGGTGCTGGTAGTTTTAAAGCCCAGCTCCTCGGTAGCCTTGGTTACATCGGCATATATCTTTGGCACATCACCGGCGCGGCGTGG
Source organism: Pontibacter brevis (assembly GCF_054779655.1). Classification (NCBI taxonomy): domain Bacteria; kingdom Pseudomonadati; phylum Bacteroidota; class Cytophagia; order Cytophagales; family Hymenobacteraceae; genus Pontibacter; species Pontibacter brevis. Next base: position 381,877 of record NZ_BAAGXV010000090.1, on the reverse strand, counting down.
GCCAATTTTATAGTTCAGCTTTTCACCGGTAGCGCGCTCAAAAGCTTTTATAGCCTCCAACACGGTGTTTCCACGGCCAGTACCCACATTAAAGAACTCTATAGACGCTACTTTGCCTGCTATCATTCTTTCTACTGCCACCACATGCGCCTTGGCCAAATCCACCACATGCACATAATCGCGAATGTTGGTACCATCCGGTGTGTCGTAATCGTTGCCAAACACAGTTAGCTGCTCCCGGATACCAGCGGCTGTCTGGGTAATAAATGGCACGAGGTTGCTCGGCACGCCCAGCGGCAACTCTCCTATTTTTGCAGACGGGTGTGCACCTATAGGATTGAAGTAACGCAGCGCAATGCTCTTAACGCTGCTGCCACTGTTGGCCAGGTCTGTCAGAATCTCTTCACAGATTTTCTTGGTGTTGCCGTAAGGTGAATTTGCTTTCTGTACCGGCGTCTGCTCTGTTACCGGCAGGCTTTCAGGTATGCCATATACAGTACAGGAGGAAGAGAAAACAAGGTTGTTGACGTTGAACTCGCCCATTACCTGCAGCAGCGCGATGAGGGAGCCTACGTTGTTGTGGTAATACTTCAGCGGCTGCTCCACCGACTCCCCTACCGCTTTGTAAGCTGCAAAGTGAATAACACCCGCAACATTCTGCTCCTGCTCAAACACGCCTCGCAGTGCGGAAACATCCGTGCAATCGATGCGGTGGCACGGTATACTACGGCCCACAATTGCCGCAATGCCTTCCAGTGCGCTTTCCTCTGAATTGGAGAAATTGTCAACTATCACAGGCTCGTAACCTGCCTCTACCAATTCTACCACCGTATGCGATCCAATATAACCCGCACCTCCGGTGACTAGTATTTTTTCTTTTGCCAAAGTACTATTCTTTAAATTAAAGCTTGATTCACTATTATCGCTATTGTTAATAAAGGCTCTTTTACCTTACAGACGGGCTAACTACGTAGGTTGTTCCTGCAAAGGTACATATTTGCACATTTTATGCAAATGGCTGCAATTCAAGGGGATTAAGCCCCCTATTATTTCACAGCCCGTACTATCCTGTCTTTGCCGAAAAGGTCCTGCACTACGGTTGCCGCTGCAAAACCAGCCTCCAGCAGCAGTTCCTGTACCTGCCTCCCGTAGCGTTCGTTTATTTCAAAGTACAATTTACCTTCTTCCTTTAGAAGTTCCTTTGCCACCGCTGTTATTCTTCTGTAATATTTCAGTGCATCTGTATCCGGCACGAACAGCGCGAGGTGCGGCTCATACTGTAGCACGTTGGGGCGCATTAACTGCTTTTCTTCTTCCAGCACATAAGGCGGGTTGCTTGTGATAATGTCTAAAGACCCGACGGCCATGCTTTGCACCGGCGCAAAAATATCCTGCTGCAACCACTCTACCGGCAGCTCATATTTTCCGGAATTGGCCTTTGCTACTTCCAGCGCTCCAGCCGAGACCTCAAGCCCATACGCTTTTGCCGCTGTGAGGTTCGCTGCCAGTGCCAGGGGAATACAACCGCTCCCGGTGCAGATATCCAGCACCTGCAGCCCCTGCTGCCCTTTGTGTTCTTTTAGCACCAGGTCTACCAGTTCCTCCGTTTCCGGCCTCGGAATCAGCACTCTTTCATCTACCTGCAGCTCCAATCCATAAAAGTGCGCCACGCCCAGCACATACTGCACCGGTTCCTGCTGTTGCAAGCGCTCAATCGCCTCCCGTACCTGTACCTCCTGCTGCTCGCTTACCGGTTCCTGCTGCTGCAGACGCAGCTGCACACGCGATTTCTGAAGCACATGCTCCAGCACCAGCTGCGCAATGGCTCCAGCCTCCGGTTCCGGGTAGGCATCACGTATCTTTTGGCAAATAAGTTGCTGAACTTCCTGGACAGTGGCCACAGCTGTGCTTTCTTTAGATTTTGATATCTTTGCAAAAGTAAGGTTTTTGAGTTAGAGAGCCATTTTTGAGGTAGAAAGTCTCTTAAGTTAGAGAGTTAGAGGGTTAAAAAGTTAGAAAGCTGTATTGAATTTTGGAGTTAATGAGGTAGCACTGAATGGTTCAGTCTAACATTTTGCTTTCTTGGGTATCTTGAATTAAAAATCTGAAGCAGCAAATCTTTCAACTTTTTAACTTTCTAACTCAGAAGTAAATTTTTAACTTAAACCATGTCCGACGAAAGATACATGCGCCGTGCACTGGAGCTGGCCCGATTGGGGAGTGGCTTCACGAGCCCTAACCCGATGGTTGGTTGTGTGGTGGTACACGAAGGGCAGATTATAGGCGAAGGCTGGCATAAGCAATATGGCGGGCCCCATGCGGAGGTTAATGCCATCGCTGCTGTGGAGGACAAAAGCCTGCTGCCAAAAAGCCGGGTATACGTGACGCTGGAGCCCTGCTCCCACTTCGGCAAAACGCCTCCCTGTGCCGACCTGCTCATCAGCAGCGGTGTGAAAGATGTGGTGATTTGCAATACCGATCCCAACCCACTGGTGGCTGGCCGCGGCATCAAGAAACTTTTTGAGGCGGGGGCACAGGTAAAAGTAGGTGTGCTGGAGGAAGAGGGCCTGGAGGTAAACAAGCGCTTCTTCACCTTTCTTGGCCAAAAACGGCCGTTCATCCTCCTGAAGTGGGCAGAGACCGCGGACGGTTTCATTGCCGCCGCCGATTATAAGCAGGAGCAGATAAGCGGCAGACTGGCGCAGCGGCTGGTGCACAAATGGCGCTCTGAGGAGAAGGCCATCATGATCGGCAGCCGGACAGCACTATATGACAACCCGCGCCTGAACACGCGCCTCTGGACCGGCAAAAATCCGCTTCGGATTGTTATTGATAAAAACCTGCTACTCCCAAAGCACCTGCACCTGTTTGATAAAAGCCAGCCCACAGTTGTATACAACCACCAAAAGCAGGAGGAGCAGGAGAATTTATATTTTGTAAAACTGCAGGAACAGGAGCTCATGCTCCCCCAGATCATGCAGGACCTGCACCACCGCAACGTACTGTCGGTGATGGTGGAGGGCGGCACGTTCTTACATGAAAGCCTGCTGCAGGCCAATCTCTGGGATGAGGCTATCATACTCAAGAGCACAAACAAGACCCTGCGCAGCGGCATCAAAGCACCAGCCATGGTATTTGGACAACTGCGAAGCGCGCAAACTTTAGGCCCTGACCAGTTGTTGCACTACAGAAACAATTCATTTATCATTTAACATGTATCAGAAGGTGTAATCACTCCACATTTCTGATTATTCTTCATTCAAAATTCAGTTATTCAAAATTCACTTATGGCAGAATCACTTTTAGTTGATGCAAACCTCAGCAAAGAGGAAAAATATAAAGCCCTTGTACCTCAAATCGAAGCACTGGTATCAGGCGAGACAGACCTGATTGCAAATATCTCCAACCTGGTGGCAGCCCTGCGGCAGGGCATGGGCTTCTTCTGGGTAGGCGTGTATTTCAACAAAGAGGGGGAACTGGTGCTGGGGCCGTTTCAGGGGCCGGTGGCCTGTACCCGCATTCCGTACAACAAGGGCGTTTGCGGGGCCTGCTACACCCGCCAGGAAACCATTCTGGTGCCTGATGTAGAAGTTTTCCCGGGCCACATTGCCTGCAGCAGCGACTCTAAATCGGAGATTGTGATTCCGGTTATCAAAGACGGTGAGGTGAAGCTGGTGCTGGACGTAGACAGCGACAAGCTGAACGACTTTGACGAAGTTGACCAGAAGTACCTGGAGCAACTGATGAAACTGGTGGAAAGCTGGTATTAGTCCCTGTGTATCACGTAGTACGACACACATAGCTCGATAATCATTGGGATGAGCAGGTTTAGCCTGTTTTTTTAGGATATATACAACAGAGAGGCCGCTGTAGTTTACCTACAGCGGCCTCTCTGTTGTATGCTATTCCTTTTGTCGTGACACGAGCACCGTGCTACGTGATACGCTACGGCTGCTTACCCAAACAAGGTTGGCGGTGCCGTTTTCAGCTGGGCTATAACCGTTTGGCCACCCTTGGTTTTCTGGCCAAGCTCCACTTTTATCTCAGTATCTAAAGGCACAAAAACGTCTACGCGCGAGCCGAATTTGATAAAGCCGAACTCTTCGCCCTGGCTTACCTCATCTCCCTCGTTTACGTACCACACAATACGGCGCGCCATGGCGCCGGCAATCTGACGGAAAAGCACCTCCGGACCGGCAGTAGACTCTACCACCACCGTAGTCCGCTCGTTCTGTGTGCTCGATTTCGGGTGCCAGGCTACAAAGTAGTTACCTGGATGGTATTTAAAATACTTCACGATGCCTGAAACCGGGTTGCGCGTAATGTGCACGTTAATCGGCGACATGAAAATGGAAATCTGCTTGCGCTTTCCTTTAAAATACTCCGGCTCTTCTACCTCCTCTATCACCACCACTTTTCCATCAGCAGGGGCCGTAATGAGGTCTTCGTGCAGCAGCAGGTTACGGTAAGGGCTTCTGAAAAACTGAAGAATCAACAGAAACAGTACGGCAGAAACACCTGAGAAAATCCTGTTAAAGGTAGCATTGGCAGCGTTGAAGTTGTAGAGCAACAGGTTCAGCACCAGCAGCACCAACAGTGTAAAAAATAAAATTCTCCGTCCTTCTTTATGAATCTTCATCTGTATTAGGGTTATCCACAGGTACTATCTATTTAACAATAGCCCATCCATTTTGGTGGATGGGCTATTATCCTGCTTCAAAAATAATAAACTTACGTTTATGGTTATAAAAATTTAATATTTAGAATCCTCCACGGTACTTATACGTCATCGCAACTTTATCGATAGCTACGATATAGGCCGCGATACGCATCGGTACGTTATATTTTTGTGAAGCCGCGTACACACGCTCGAAAGCCTCGTTCATGATACGCTCCGCACGCTCATTTACGCGCTGCAGTGTCCATTTAAAGCCCATGCGGTTTTGCACCCACTCAAAGTAAGAAACAGTTACACCGCCGGAGTTTGCCAGGATGTCCGGCACCACCATGATGCCTTTCTCGTTGATAATGCTGTCGGCTTTGTAGGAAGTAGGGCCGTTGGCACCTTCTACAATCAGGCGGGCCTGTATCTTATCCACATTATGGATGGTGATAACATCTTCCACGGCAGCGGGCACCAGCACATCTACCTTGGCTGTTAACAGTTCATCACTGTTGATTAGTTCTGCGCCTTTGTAACCTTCCAGGCGGCCATTATGCTCGTTCTTATACTCAATGGCCGCTTCAATATCAATTCCATTGTCATTCCAGTAAGCTCCGCTCACGTCGCTGATACCAAGAATCTTCACCCCGCGTTCCGCCATCAGTTTGGCAGCCCAGGCACCTACGTTACCGAAGCCCTGCACAACAGCTGTCGACTTATTCGGATCCATACCGAGCTTATCCATGGCAGCCATGGCAGACACCATTACCCCACGGCCTGTCGCCTCTACACGTCCCAGTGAGCCACCCAGCACGAGCGGTTTTCCTGTAACCACCGCATGCTCTGTAGAGCCTCTTGTTTTAGAGTATTCGTCCATCAGCCAGGCCATTTCGCGTGGGCCTGTCCCCATGTCCGGCGCAGGGATATCACGGTCCGGGCCGAAAATGTCTATCAGTGAATTGGTGTAGGCTCTTGTCAAACGCTCAATCTCACCGGCAGACATAGAATAAGGATCGCAGATAATACCGCCTTTGGCACCACCATAAGGGATGTCAACCACGGCACACTTCCACGTCATCCAGGCAGCAAGGGCTTTCACCTCGTCCAAGAACACATCCGGGGCATAGCGGATACCACCTTTAGAAGGCCCCAGGATGTTGGAATGCATGACACGGAAACCTTCGAACACACGCACTTTCCCATCATCCATCGTGACAGGAATGTTAACGATAACCTGGCGGGTAGGCGACTTAAGGACGTTATACACCTCCTCATCCAGCCCGAGTACCTCAGCTGCAACGTTAAAACGCGACATCATCGATTCAAATGGATTTTCTCTATCCTTGATCGGCGCAGGCTCTTTATATAGCATCATCTACTATTTTAGGTTTATAGTGAGTAGTCAATTATTCGGCAAAGTTGATAATATTACTTGCAACCTCCTAAAGGCCGCTGGCAATTTTTTCAGAAGATTTTGAGGAAAGCAACGATGAAAGGAATAGCCATCAGAAGGCTGTCGAAACGGTCCAGCAAGCCACCGTGCCCCGGCAGCAGAGTACCCGAATCTTTTACACCCAGGCTGCGCTTTAACATAGATTCCGTCAGGTCGCCCAGCACCCCGAACACAGAAACGATCACTGCCACCCCTATCCACTGGTACACCTGCAGGTCCGGCAGAAAAAGCGACAGCACATAACCTACCGCGATGGAAAACAGCGTGCCTCCAATCCATCCCTCCCAGGTTTTGCCTGGCGAGATGCGCTCAAACAATTTATGCTTCCCGAAGTTCTTCCCGGCAATATAAGCGCCTGTATCAGAAGCCCAAATCAGCAGCATCAGGCCCAGAACAGGCTGCCAGGTATATACCCCCTCCAGGTAAGCCAGCAGGTGCAGCAAGCCGAACGGGCCCGCCACATACACCACTCCTATAATAGTGAAGGCAATGTTTGTGAATGGCTGCGGCCGCTTACGGTAAAGCTCATAGATAAAAATAAGAAAGAGCACCGGCAACGACAGGTACAGTAACTCACCGGGCATTATCTCGGCCTGTACCAATAGCATCGACACAAAGAACAAGCCGCCCAGCAGAAATCCAATTCCCCGGTTTGGGTGAATGCCCTGCTCGTGCACCATGCGGTAAAATTCAGCTATACCCAGGAGCGTAAGCCCCAGGAAAAGCAGGAAATAAGTCCATTCGCTAAAGCAGATGCTCCCAATAAAAACCGCGGCACCCAGCACCCCGACAATGATACGTTGACTTAAATTACTGAGTGTGGATACTTTTTTTCTCATGAATTGGTTTTGCTTCGGCAGTGCGACAGCCCGCGTGTTGGTTTAGGAGTTAAAGTAACTGGTTTTCCTCCGTGACTTCCGCTGCACTTTCCGGGCGCACCGGCAGGGCGGAAAAGCGCTGGTAAAGGAAGTAAATTACAGCCGCGCTCAAAATTACAGAAATGGCTGTAGCGTACAAAGGCATGGCCTCTGTACTTTCTATATCAGTTTCGATGGTGCGGGTCTGGTGCAGGTACAGCATTAGCACCGTAAAGCCGTTGTTTACAAAGTGCGCCAGCATCGGTATAATAATACGGCCCGACCAAAAGTATAAATACCCGAATAAGGCACCAAGCAGGACCCTCGGGAAGAAGCCGAAGAACTGCACATGAATAGCACCAAAAATGACAGCCGCCAGCCAAATGGCAACATGCTGATTCCCCAGCCAACGGAAGAACTGCCGCTGCAAAATCCCCCGGAACACCAGTTCCTCCCCAACAGCGGGTATAAGGGCAAATATCACCAGGCCTATCAGCAGGTCTCCCACTGTTTCGAACTGTGTGATCAGCCGCATGATTTCGGCCAGGCTATCTTCCTGCTCCCGCGCCCAGCGTTCAAACCCCTCCATAAAGTCGGGGAAGTCGAGGTTTGCGTTCCAGTTGATGATGGCTGAGTTGGCAGGCATAATGACAATAATCAGCAGGCCGCTCAGCAACACGAGCAGAAAGGAAGACGGCACCTTCCAGTTTAGGTAATTGTCAATATGATAGCCCAGGGCCCTCAGCAGTATAAGCGGACCAATAATAAAGGAAACGAACTGCAGCACTGCCTGCAGCAGCAGCATCACGTTCGGGCCCTGCGGATGCGAAGCCGGGTTAGAAGCCACATCCATCAGTTCAAAAACACCTACTCCAAAAAACCAGTCAGCCAGCAAGGTAACGATGAACGTAGCCACAAAGTAGCCCCCCATCATAAATGCCAGCAGCAACAATATTACCCAAAATGGGTGCAGACCTTTGGAGATGAAACCTTTCATACAGAAGATTAGGTTTAATTGACGTAAATTTACGCGAAAAAATAGATTTAGCTGTGGTAAAGATAGCGAACATAGAGTTGGGAGAGTTTCCGCTGCTGCTTGCACCGATGGAAGACGTAAGCGATCCGCCGTTCCGAAAAGTGTGTAAAGCGAATGGCGCAGACCTGATGTATACAGAGTTTATCTCTTCGGAGGGATTGATACGTGACGCGGCGAAAAGCATCCAGAAGCTCGACATATTTGATTACGAACGCCCCATCGGCATCCAGATTTTTGGCTCTGACATTGAGTCCATGCGCGAGGCGGCTATTGTGTCTTCGCAGGCCGGACCTGATTTGATTGATATTAATTATGGCTGCCCTGTAAAGAACGTGGCCTGCAAAGGAGCCGGTGCCGCCCTGCTCCGCGATATACCCAAGATGGTGAAGATGACCGAGGAGATCGTGAAGGCAACACACCTGCCGGTAACGGTTAAAACCCGCCTGGGCTGGGACGAGAACACCAAGTATATTGTAGAAACCGCCGAGCGGCTGCAGGATATTGGCATCCAGGCCCTCAGCATCCACGGCCGCACCCGTGTGCAGATGTACAAAGGCGAGGCAGACTGGAGTTTGATTGCCGAGGTGAAGAACAACCCGCGCATGAAGATTCCTATCTTCGGAAACGGCGATATTGACACACCACAGAAGGCAGTGGAATACCGCAACCGGTATGGTGTAGACGGCATTATGATTGGCCGCGCCAGCATCGGCTACCCGTGGGTCTTCAACGAGATCAAGCATTTTATGAATACCGGCGAGGTATTGCCTGGCCCGACGCTGGAGGAGCGCGTGGAGGTTTGCCGCCAGCACTTTACGCACTCACTGGAGTGGAAAGGCGAAAAGCTGGGCATTTTTGAAATGCGCCGCCACTATACCAACTACTTCCGCGGGCTACCGCACTTTAAGCCCCTGCGCATGCGCCTCGTGCAGTCCGAAGACATCAACGAAATCTACGACACGCTGGACGAGATTGCGCAGACCATGAGCTACGCTTAAAGTTAGAAACTCAGAAAGTTAGAGGGTTAAAAGTTGAAAAATGGGGAGTTGGAGTTTTTGATGTTTATTTTCAAAGCTCCAACTCCCCATTTTTCAACTTTCTGACTCGCTCTAACTTTATACCTCAAGTAACTTTTTAATTTTATAACCTTCTAACTTTTTAACTATTAAGACCGAAGCCGCTCCCGTGCAGGAGAAAACTGTAACACCGCTACTTACCTGGCTGTTGATCGTGGTACTCACGTTTATCTGGGGTACTTCTTTTATTCTTATTAAGAAGGGGCTTGTTGTCTTCAGTTCTGATGAGTTGGGTGCACTGCGTATTGTAATCGCCTGCCTTTCACTTTTGCCTTTTGCCATCGCCCACCTCCGGAAGGTGGAGCCGCGCCGATGGAAATTCTTACTGGCCAGCGGCCTGCTTGGCAACCTGTTCCCGGCATTTCTGTTTGCCTACGCCGAAACGCGCCTGGCAAGCGGGCTGGCAGGTGTGCTCAATTCACTCACGGCTTTATTTACCCTGTTGATTGGCGCCATCTTCTTTCAGCAGTCCATCACCTGGATGCGCATGTTGGGTATACTGGTAGGCATAGCAGGCACGGCCATGCTGATTTTTACGGGCAACGGCCGAGCCGACCTTGACAATGCGTTTTACGGCCTGTTCATTGTGCTGGCAACTATCTGCTATGGAGGCAGCGCCAACATCATCAAGTACCGCTTGCAAGGCATTAAGCCCATTGTGATGTCGAGCCTGGCACTGCTCACAGTGGGGCCTTTAGCCGCAGCTTACCTGTCTACTACAGATGCCATTCAGAAGCTGCAGTATGTGCCGGGGGCGTGGGAGGCGCTGCTGTATATCGCGTTGCTGGCGGTGTTCAGCACGGCCGTAGGCCTTATCCTGCTCAACAAGCTTATTCATATTTCCACCCCTCTTTTTGCCAGTACAATTAATTACCTTATCCCTATTGTAGCGCTGATGTGGGGTGTGCTGGATGGAGAAACGATACACCTGTGGCACTACCTGGGCATGGTCGTGATTCTGGCGGGCGTGTTCATCGTGAACAGGGCAAAGTAGAGCGTCAGCCAAGCCGCACTGGCATGCACAGCAAGAGAGAAGGCTGTAACTACCGAACCCTTTTTTTATACCTTCTGGTTTCCTGTCCTATACCCCGTTATCACCTAAGACTTGACAGGCTTCCTCCTAAGCTCCTGAGACTTTCTGATAAAGTGCAGGGGTATAAACCTGGCATGCTGGAACCACAGCGTATTACCTCTCTCTTTTATAACTTAATCTACACAGTCTCTTCCAGACCGTGGTGTAGATCGATAAGTATCCATCCTTTTATATACTATATATTTTCCATAATTTAGCGCGGGCTATAGCACCGATGCAGCCTTCTTTTTATCCACATTCATCACCTCCAATACTTCCACGAGAAAGAAGACATCGAACGAGTTCATAATTTTAACTTTTCCAATATCTCAACCTTCTATCCTATATGAGTAGAATTTTACTCCTCTGCCTGTTGCTACCGCTATCTTGGTTTGCAATGGGGCAAAACACCCGATGGCAGACTGCAAAGCCTGTAGGAGCAGCCACTTCCCAAAAAACTAACCTACAGCAAGCGGAGCCGCAAAGCAGAAGCAGCAACAGCCCTGCAGCACAGTTCCGCAAAGCTGCGCCTAAACCCTTAACCACTGCCAACACACCCGTATACTGGCCTGACCGGGTTTTTGTGAAACTCAAAGAACAGGCAAGCTCACAGATACAGCCGTTTGACTCAAAAGCATCACGCCCGAAGACGATCAACAGCAAAATCAGTGGTGCGTTGCAGCGTTTCGACGCGAGTAGCGTGGCAAAGCTTCCGGTTAACTCAAAACTTTCTTCTACAAGAAACCTTTACGAAGTGGTAGTGGAGAAGCCGGAGAACCTTCAAAGCCTTTTGGTGGAGCTAAACAATATGCCAGAGGTAGCTTACGCCGAGCGGGTGCCCTATTATGTCACAACCCAGGCTCCTAACGACCCCTATTATACAGGTAACAACCAATACGCGATAAACCTGACCAAAGCAGCTGATGCATTTCGCATACAAACGGGCACGAATAAAACATTACTTGCCATTATAGATGATGCTGTTATGATTTCGCACCCTGACCTGGCGGCTAACATAGATGTTGCTAAAAGCTATGATGTAGCTGACAAGGATGACGACCCAAATCCACCTACCACAGGCGCAAATGCGGCAGCACCGGGAGTATTTTCGCACGGTACGCACTGCGCTGGAATTGCCGGGGCAGTAACAAACAATAACATGGGTGTTGCTGCTGTAAGTAACAACAACATCTCCATTATGGGCGTGAAATGCACCAGCGATGCAGCCTCCAGTACAAGAGCAATTGAGCGTGCCTACGAAGGTGTGATTTATGCCATCAACCAGGGGGCACGTGTGCTCAGCCTGTCCTGGGGAGGCTCAGGCAGTAGCGTAACCCTCCATAACCTGTTCAATGAAGCTGCGGCTAATGGTATTGTAGTGGTGGCTGCAGCCGGCAACAGTGCGAACGAAGCCATGGTTTACCCTGCCGCTTTCAATAACGTGATTGCCGTCGCCAGTTCAGACAACAATGACTTAGCCAGCTCCTTCACGAGCTACGGCACCTGGGTAGATGTTACGGCTCCCGGCTCTGCCATTATGAGCACTGTGGCTGGTGGCACAACGGGTTCATATGCCTTGGGCTGGGGTACTTCTATGGCAGCTCCAATGGTAGCGGGCATGGTGGCGCACATGCTATCCGAAAACCCCACCCTGACGCCACAGGCTGTTCTGCATATCCTGAAAAGTTCTGCCGACCCGATTGATAACGCACCAGGGCAGGACCCTAAGTATGCAGGCAAGCTCGGCGCTGGCCGTATCAATCTGTATCAGGCAACAAGAATAATCCAGGGCATCACAAACACAGTTGCTCCTTCTGCCATTACTGATTTAAAAACAAGTAACACAACAGAGACAACTGTCCGCCTCTCCTGGACATCACCGGGCGTGAACGGGACAGAGGCTGCAACACTTTACGACGTGCGTTACGCCACGGCTCCCATTACGACCGCTAATTTTTCTTCTGCAACCAGAACCACAGCCAGCGTAGTGCCTGCTCAACCAGGAACAGCCCAGGAGCTTGTAGTAAAGAACCTTACCCCAGGCACTTTCTACTATTTTGCTATTATGGCCAGATCTTTTTACGGCGATGGCACACTGTCGAACATAGTGAGCTCAAGAACACTGGATGCACCGAAAGTTGATTTAGATCGCTCTACTTTAACATTCAACATAGACAGGGACGCAAGCGCTACAGCCACCCAGAACTTTAACCTGAACAACATAGGCAATGGGCCATTACGCTACACGGCAACCGTTATACCTACATCAGGCAAAAATGTGCTTTCTTACGACAACGGAGAACCTGACGCAGAAAACAGCCTCGGGTTGTCTGGGGGAGGCTTTTATGCAGCGGTAAAGTTTATAGCAGGCCCGAGAGGTTTTTACCTGACGCACGTACAGAACCATATCAACGGCAATATCGCTGCTACCGCCAACGTCCCTATCGGTATACGCATATTCAAAGGAGGCACAAGCCCAGGCAATGCGACGCTCGTTACTTCTCAGACCACCCTTAGTTCCGTTGAAGCCGAGGGCAGCCTGCTTACCTTTCAATTACATGAGCCTCAACACTTCCTTCCTGGTGATGTATTCTGGGTTGACTTCAGCTTGCCAGAAGAGCTCCGTGCTCCACAGGCATTCGATAATACCGGCCCCAGATCGGGAACCTTCTTTGTTAGTAGTGATGGCACTCATTATGATGATGTGCAGTCTCTGGCCGCTTTCCTGGACATCGCAGCCTTCAGGATCAGGGCTACCTGCTCAGATGGCTTAACCATCAGCCCCGCATCTGGGACTGTTGCCCCGGCACAGTCCCAGCTATTTGCTTTAAGTGTAGATGCTGAAAAGCTGGTAAACGAAACATTCAAGGCAAACGTGCAAATCAAAAGCAACGATCCTTTAGAGCCTGTAGCCAACAAGCCGCTCATCATTACCATCACAGGAGGGCAGCCAACAATGGTCGTAGACAATACAACAGTGGACTTCGGCACGCTGTATGCTCACTCCAGCGTTACGAAGAGTGTACTAATAAAGAACACAGGTGTCGCGAACCTGGACATAAATACCGCCAGCTTCGATGGAGGTGCGTTTCCCGCATCAGACTTTGTGCTTTCACCCGCTGCCCCTATCCTTATAAAGCCAGGAGAGCAGCAAGTAGTCAGTATTACGTTCAAGCCTTCCAGAGTTGACGCTTTAGCAGGTACCCTGACACTCTCTTCAAATGCCCCTGATGCTCCCGCTGTAACACTCCACCTGATGGCAACGGCCATAGCGCCTCCAGTGGCTGTTACGCCGGTTACGCTGCATGTAACCATAGATAAAGAAGAAGCGACAACAGCTACCGAAGTGGTGAAAATAAAGAATGATGGAAACAGTACCCTCAACTATACATTACAGATACAGCCAGAAACGCCACAAACCCTAAAGTATGATCCGGATCGTGTGGCGGACGACTTTATTGGACGGAACAGCACTACTGCCGTATTCTGGACCGCTATGAAGTTTACTGTAACAACGCCCTCTTTTACGCTGCTACAGGTACAAAACTACTATCGTACGCAGTTTGCGACAGATCCCAACATAGTCATGAGAGTGTACAAGGGAGGAACTTCCCCAACCAACGGCACTTTATTGTCGCAGCAAAATTTGGCTCCGGATGCCAACACCCGTGACGGCGCTTTTGCATCCATTCCGCTGCAGCAACCGCATAGCTTTGTTTTGAACGATGTTTTCTGGGTTGTCTTTATATACAATGGCGTACCCTATGCGCAGGGTTATAACAGTGGATCTCCCGGAACCAATGTAAACTTGTACAGCATCAATGGCACCTCCTGGACCTCCTATAACACTAATACTTTTAAAATCAGGGCACTTGGCATTCCTGCCTGGATCGCCACAGCACCTGCATCAGGTGCCCTGGCCGCAGGAGAAGAAGCCGAATTTACTGTTCAGCTTGATGCAGCTTACCTGAATGTAGGGAGCCATAAAGCAAAGGTGCTGGTTAAAACAGATAAAGCCGGATACCCTGAATACGCAGTAGACGTTAACCTGCGCGTGCGCGATTTGCCTGTAGCTGATTTTACAACGGCTTATACCAATGTAGTAACAGGAAGGTCCATAAAGTTTATAAACACCTCCACTAACGCCGACGCATACGAATGGGAGTTTGAGGGAGCGAAGACAGTAACATCAACAGAAGAATCGCCAACTGCCCAATACACTACCCCTGGGGTTTATAAAGTTATCCTCACAGCAAAAAAGTCTAATGGTACGGCTACTGCGCCCCTTGTCAGGGAGGGATATGTAGTGGTTGCTGACAACCACTGTGAAGAACTGAACGCTCCTTTTGCCGGCACGCCTACCACATATAAATCAGGTGATGGCTTTGTTACAGGCAATAACACTTACGGCGACCTGGCTAAGGCCAACATGTTTACTTACGACCGGGAAGGCAACTCCTACTTAACCGGGGTTAAGATCAGGTTTGGATATGCTGATACAACGGCCAGCGACACTGCTACGGTAAAAATAGCTGTTTGGCGTGTCGCAGATGGCGTGCCGGGCGAAATCATTGCTTCCCGGAGCATCAAAATAAGCGATATAGCTGCTGACGTAGCCGCTCAGCGAGCAACCGAAGTGATATTTGGTGCTGCTGTACCTGTTGCCGGTGACTTTATGGCGGGTGTTGTGCTGAACTATGAAGCTAACAGCCAGGTAGCTATTGCCACACACACTGTTACTGAAAAGCCTGCTGCTGGTGTGCAAGGCTGGGAGCAATTGCAGGATGGTTCCTGGGATACAGTCCTTGCCGGATGGGGAGCCGACCTGGCTATGTTCATCCAGCCTGCCATCTCCCGAAAACTTGAGCCGTTAGTGGCCGCATTCCATTTTGCTGACCCGGTAGTCAATTTTAGCGCAGCAACCTGCGCAGGAACAGAGATGCTGCTGGACGCATCCCAAACCAAAGGTGCCACACGTGTGGAATGGGTTTATGAAGGAGCGGATGTAGCCCGGGCAGACGGTCAGAACACTTACCTGGCTTATAACGAACCGGGCACCTACACGATCACACTGAATGCTTACGACGACTGTAACGGCGTCGTGTCGGTCAGCAAAACTGTTACCGTATTTGCGCTTCCTGTGGCCACGATTACAGCCAGCGGCACCACCACTTTTTGTGAAGGCGGCAGCGTGATCTTGTCAGCATCGGAAGGAGCTGGCTACCTATGGAGCAACGGCGAAACAACCCGTACAGTAACAGTAACAGAAGCTGGCAACTATACCGTTACTGTTACGAGCGAGAGCGGTTGCGAAGCCACTTCTGCAGCCACAACTGTTCTTGTTCATGAACTACCAACTGCTGCCATCATGACATCCGGGGACACCACGTTCTGCGAAGGTGGCAACGTCATGCTAACCGCTTCGGAAGGCACCTCCTACCGCTGGTCAAACGGGGAGACAACACAAGCGATCAATATAACTGCTTCCGGCAACTATACTGTAACCGTTAGAAACGCTGCAGGATGCGAGGCTACCTCTGAAGCTGTGACTGTAACAGCTAACCCGCTTCCTGGCAGCACCTTAACTGCTTCTGGTGATACTACCTTCTGCCAGGGGGGTAGCGTGACACTTACAGCTGAGGAGGGGGCTAGTTACCTGTGGAGCAACGGGGCTACTACCCGCTCAGTTTCTGTGACCAGCGGAGGCAACTATTCTGTGCAAATAACTACGGCAGCTGGCTGCTCCATAACCTCGGACGCCATTACTATTACTGTAAATCCTTTGCCAACAGCTACCATTACAGCCACTGGAGCCACTACTTTTTGCGCTGGCGGCAGTGTCGTGCTTACCGCTTCGGAAGGTAGCAGCTACCTGTGGAGTAATGGCGAGACAACACGTTCTGTTACTGTAGCAAATAGTGGCAACTACACTGTAGCCATCACCAACACAAGTGGGTGCCAGAGCATTTCAGCAGCCACACCTGTAACTGTAATAGAGATTCCGGCCAAGCCTGTTATCACGCAACATGTAAGGTTACTTACTTCCAGCGCGGCAGAGGGCAACCAGTGGTTCCTCAATGGAACGGCCATAAAAGACGCTACAACTCAGACGTACACCGTCAGGCGAAACGGCACATACACGTTACAGGTAACCAGTAACGGTTGCACTTCGCCTGTTTCTGATGAGTTGATAGTTACTGCCGAAACCACAGCAGGCATCAAAGCCATGGAAGTTTACCCGAATCCTGCTTCCGAAGCTTTCACACTGTCCTTCAGTATGGCGAAAGAAGAGAGCGTTGGAATCAGGGTTATCAGCTCTACAGGCCAGTTGGTAATGGAAGAAGTAGTCCCTGCTTTTAAAGGTACTTATGAAAAGCAGATAAGCCTTCCGGGTGCCGCGTCCGGCACTTACATCCTGCAGATACTCTATTCAGATAAAGTGGCGACACGTAAAGTAGTACTAAACCGCTAGTCCTGCTCCGCTATGTTTCACAGGCTCTGTACCACATTGTGCAGGGCCTGTTTTATTTTATACCCCGCAGTAGCCCTTCATTCCAGGCTATCCTGTGCCTCCGTTATTTCAACATCTACAAGCAGAAAGCTGCTTTGATAACACTACACAAATCGATTCAGCTTACATTTAGAGTGGCCGGTTTGCGGAGGAAGAAAAAGAAAACTTCAGCAGACGCAGGCAAACAGGTGTGACCAAAGCGACAATTCAACACCCTTAAAACCAGCACTTAGACCTCCGCCACCAACAGTACCCGCGCCAAAGACGTTTAAAATTCCTTATTTTTTTGTTACTTAAGGGGTTGAAATGAACTGATTCCCCTATTTAATGAAGCTATATAAGTCCCTGCTGAGCCTGTTATTGCTCCTGCTGTTGTGTTTCCGGACACAGGCACAGGAAGCCATTGACAAGGCCGCAATTGAAGAGCTCTCCCTGCAAGCCGTTAATGACACAGCCTTCTCTCTCCGCACCACGAACGAGGCAGGTAATCTGGTTAAGTACACCGGCATACTGCCGCTTCGGGTGAACGGAGAACTACAGGAAGCAGACTTCAAGGATGGAGAAACCCGGCTTGTACTACCTCAGTCAGCTGCACTGGTGCAGCTGAGCGCCAACTTAGGCACCCATACCCTGGCGCGCCTCTACCGAATGGATGAAGAAGCAGCGGGGGGAATGCGTGAATTCCCGATGTGGCTGTCTATTCTTCCTCCGCTCATTGCCATTGTGCTGGCACTTATCTTCAAGGAGGTGTTACTGGCATTGTTTGCAGGCATATGGGTAGGCGGCTTTGTAGTTTATGGCTTTTCTTTCAAGTCCTTTTTTACAGGCCTGCTGGCTGTTGGCGATACTTACCTTATGTCCGCACTCACAGACTCCGACCATGTTTCAGTTATCCTTTTTTCAATGCTGATTGGCGGTATGGTAGCCATCATCTCTAAAAATGGCGGTATGGCTGGCATCGTGAACCTGCTTTCCAGCTATGCAAGGTCGGCCAAAAGCTCACAGATAGTGACATGGGCATTAGGGATAGCTATTTTCTTTGACGATTACGCCAACACGCTTATCGTAGGTAATACCATGCGCCCTGTAACGGACGGGCACCGGATTTCACGTGAAAAACTGGCCTACCTCGTAGACAGCACCGCTGCCCCGGTAGCATCTATCGCTTTTGTTACCACATGGGTAGGCGCAGAGCTGGGTTACATCAAAGATGCAGCCACCTCTTTGGGTATAGAAGAAGGAGCTTACTCTCTGTTCTTCCACTCGCTGGAATATGCGTATTACCCTGTACTGACGCTGGTGTTTATGCTGATGCTCATTCTTATGAACCGCGACTTTGGAGGCATGCACCGCGCAGAAGTGCGTGCCCGCACCACCGGTGCCGTTACCTCTGCCAGCATGGACCCTAAAGGCGAAGCGAGGCAACAGCAGGAAATGGCTGAGTTCGAACCGGTGGATGCCACACGCACACGTGCCGTCAATGCGCTGCTACCAGTACTGGTGGTTATTTTCGGCACTTTGGCAGGCTTGCTCTACACGGGCTACAACCCAGATACATGGGCCGATCCGGGCCTTAGTTTTGTTCGCAAACTCTCCATCACCATCGGCGACTCTAACTCCTACGTCTCTCTAATCTGGGCTTCACTTTCCGGGGTGATAGTGGCGGTTATACTGACGGTGAGCCAGCGCATCATGAGTCTGACGGAAACGATGGAGTCTTTGGTAGTAGGCTTCAAAACAATGTTACCGGCCATACTCATCCTGGTGCTGGCCTGGTCGCTGGCAACCGTAACACAGCAGCTATATACTGCAGAGTACCTGACCTCTCTCTTTTCTGGCAACATCTCACCGCACTTTCTGCCTGAAATTACTTTTTTCCTGGCAGCTATCATTGCCTTTTCTACAGGCTCCAGCTGGGGAACCATGGCCATCCTGTACCCGCTGATGCTGCCTGCCGCCTGGTACGTGTGCCAGATGCAGGGCTTTACGCTGGAAGAAACAATGCCCATCATCTACAATGTTATCTCCGTTGTGCTGGCCGGTTCTGTGTTCGGCGACCACTGCTCTCCTATTTCTGACACCACCATCCTGAGTTCGCTGGCATCCGGCTGCAACCACATCGACCATGTGAAAACGCAGCTGCCTTATGCTGTGACGGTAGCGTTGGTGGCAAACATAGTCTGCACAAACTTATCGACACTAGGGGTGCACTGGCTGCTGGTCTACTTAATCGGGGCAGGCATACTCTGGGGAGTTATCCGGCTGCTTGGCAAGAAGAATGAGGTGGAGGCGGTACCTGCCGCAGAAGCGGTTTGATCAGATTACCACTAAAAGAAAGGCTGCTCTTACCCGGAGCAGCCTTTCTTTTAGTGCCTGACGTTAAAACAGCAACTCATAAAAATCGTGCACGATTGTGCGGGCTCCGTAGCTTTCTTTGTTTCGAACCAGCCCCTCGTTCAGATACTGCCCCTGCTCTTCTGTGGAGACGCCAAAGTCGAAGTACCTTTTGTGTGGGTACACCTCTGTTATCAGATAGTCTGCCAACACATTCATTGCGCCTAGCGCTCTGCCTTCTGCCGTAGTGCTCATATACTGGCAGTGTGCCACAGTAGCTGTCTCATACATCACAACACCTGCCACCATTGCATTACCTGCATGCCCGCCATACAGCTTGATATTCTTTGGAAAGCGGGAGGCAAGTAGTAGCATTTCTTCAGCGGTATGCACTGGCTGCTTCTTGTACTTCTCCTCCAGCAGGGCTTGCTCGATCTGCATAAACCGGCTGTAGTCCTGCGACTCCTGCACCTGCAGTTCTTCCCCCTTTGCCTTCTTCACCTCCCATCGCCTCTTCCTGTTATAGCTGACAGGCTGGGCCAGATCTATGACCGAACTCACGTCACGCCTGTACAACTTGGCACCGTAACGGAACAGCGCGTACAGGTCTTCCTCTGCCGGCACCTGGTGGTAAATGTGCGGTATTGTTTTGTAGAGCATGCTTCGAAAGCCTGCCTCCTTGTAGTACACCTTCATCGCTTCAACCACCTCCAGCATCACCGGTGCTTTCATGCGGCTGTCGCTGATGATGCCGCCATAGGTCAAACCACCGTGGCTGTGCACCTCCTGCCCCACCTCGTTGGCTGGCAACAAAGCTACTAATCTGTTTTTCCGGTAAAAGAGCAGCGAATGGTCCTTAAACCTGTCAGCATGGTATTCCATATAGTCGCGGTGCAGCAGAAAGGTGCCGTTTCGGGAACCTGCCACAAAGGCGTCCCAGGCAGCTTTATACTCCTCGCTATATTTTATTACTTCTACCATTTATTTGACAAAGGACTACTAGATGAAGTACTTGCGGACAAAGGAAACAGCACAGGAAAGAACCCTCCCCAATCACCCCTTTTAACTTTCTAATTTTTTAACTTTCTACCAACCCTCTACCTCCCTACCCCTTTAACTCTAAAACTCCCCAACTCTCTTCTATCGGTTCAGCACAATCCGGAACGTGGTGCCCTTGCCTACCTCCGACCACTTCACATACAGCCTGCCTTCATGGTAGTTGTCGATGATGCGCTTTGCCAGTGCCAAGCCCAGCCCCCAGCCCCGCTTTTTAGTGGTGTAACCCGGCAGAAACACAGAATCGATTTTGCTTTTAGGAATGCCTTTGCCTGAGTCGGTAATGTCTACGGCCACGCTGCTCTTGCCAAATAACGACAGCTGTATGTCGATACTCCCCCTGCCCTCCATGGCATCCACAGCATTCTTGCAGATATTCTCAATTACCCAGTCATAAAGCGACACGTTCACTTTAGCCGTAACATCGGGGGGGAAGGCAGAAGTGACGGAAAAGGCAACCTTGCGCGAAATACGGTTTTGCAGGTAATTGATGGCGTTTTCCGTTACCTGCAGGATATTCTCGTCGCGCAGGGTTGGCACTGAGCCAATGTTGGAAAAGCGCTCTGTTATTATCTCCAGCCGCCGCACGTCTTTGCCCAGTTCATCAATAATCGGTTCCTTTTCAAACTTCGGGCTCGACTTGATGTACTCGTACCACGCCATCAGCGAGGAGAGCGGTGTACCTAACTGGTGCGCCGTCTCCTTCGCCAAACCTACCCACACCCTGTTCTGCTCGGCACGGCGGGAGTAGCTGAAGGCAAAATAAGCCATGGAGACAAAGCAGGCAATCACGATAAGCT
The DNA here is from genome assembly GCF_054779655.1 of Pontibacter brevis. Taxonomy (NCBI): domain Bacteria; kingdom Pseudomonadati; phylum Bacteroidota; class Cytophagia; order Cytophagales; family Hymenobacteraceae; genus Pontibacter; species Pontibacter brevis. The sequence goes on along the minus strand of NZ_BAAGXV010000090.1, from coordinate 361,019 downwards.
GCACGTATGGATAATACCGGAGTTGCGAGAGCAGCGCTGAATCTTTGTAAAATACATAATTGACAGATCCTTCGGCCCAGGGCACCACAATGGGCGCATGCTGTGTTTTCATCTTATCAATCTCGCGCTGCAGCAGCTGATTGATTTTATCTGTGTCTCCCGAAATGTTTTCGGGAATATTTATGTTCTTTGAATCAAGGATGTTCTCATTTTCGTCTGTAAGGATAACAGGCACCGTATGGTTGGAGGAAAGGATTTCTTCTTCAATAAACACAATATTATCGTCGCTTGGCGCATTGATCATGTAGCGAAGGCCCTTTGCGTAGAGTTGGACAAGTTCCTGCTCCCGCTCAGACAGCCTGCTAACTAAGATGTTTGTATACGTGATAGTGGCAGCTCCAATGATAAGGGCGATGATAACAAAAACAAGCTTTATCCTGTTCTTTTGGGAGTAAATGGGAATCATGCAGTTTACACGAAATTTATTTGAAATTAGTATAAATTAAACAATGAGCGCAAGGAAGTTTTATTTTAATGAATTGAACTGTAACTTTGCACTCCAGTAGACACACGTTATTATGCTTCAGAATTTCAAAGCAATCAGCCTGTCTTATAAGAAAGCGCCGCTGGATATCAGGGAACTGATTGCCTTAGATGAAACTTCCTGCAGGCTATTCCTACAGACGCTCAAGAGCTTTATTCAGGCTTCTGACATACTGGTGCTTTCTACCTGCAACCGCACCGAAGTTTATTACAATGCCGATATCGACCACAGCGCAGAAATTGTAAAGCTGCTGGGCATCACCAAAGGCATTGAAAATATCTCCCAATACCTGGATTACTTCACCATCCTGAACGAACACGACGATGCCGTGCAGCATCTGTTTGATGTATCGATGGGACTGGAGTCGCAGGTGGTGGGCGATATGCAGATTTCTAACCAGGTGAAGCAAGCCTACCAGTGGGCTGCCGACAACGAGACCGCCGGCCCGTTCCTGCACCGCCTGATGCACACGATCTTTTTTACGAACAAGCGCGTAGTGCAGGAAACTGCCTTCCGTGATGGTGCTGCCTCTACCTCTTATGCTGCTATCGAGCTGATCGAGGATTTAACAGCTGAGCTAATTGAGCCGAGTATATTGGTAGTAGGCTTAGGTGAGATTGGCGCTGATGTGTGCCGTAACCTGAAAGACAGTGGCTTTAAGAATGTAAAAATCACGAACCGTACGCAAGCCAAAGCGAAGGCACTGGCAGATGAATGCGGCATGGAGGTGATACCGTTTGAGAACATTGTGCAGGGCATGAAGGAGGCAGATGTTATCATCTCGTCTGTAGCCCGTGAAACACCTTTCTTCACCAAAGAGATGGTGAAGCGCCTGAACGTACTGTCGTTTAAATTCTTTATTGATTTATCGGTACCGCGCAGTGTAGAAGCGGAAGTAGAAACAGTGCCCGGCGTGTTGGTTTACAACATCGACACCATCCAGAACAAAGCTTCTGAGGCGCTGCAAACCCGCATCAACGCTGTCCCCAAAGTAAAGGAAATCATATCAGAGTCCATCGACCAGTTTAATGATTGGTCCAAGGAAATGATGGTGTCTCCTACTATTAACCGCCTGAAGAGTGCTTTGGAAACAATCCGCCAGGAAGAAATGGCGCGGTACATGAAAAAGCTAGGCCCTAAGGAGACGCAGCTGGTAGACAACATCACTAAGTCTATGATGCAGAAAATAATCAAGCTTCCGGTGTTGCAACTGAAGGCTGCCTGCAAGCGAGGTGAAGCCGAAACCCTTATCGACCTGTTGAATGACCTGTTTAACCTGGAAAACCAACCCGAAGAAGCCAATCATTAAAATTGGGTGAACAGCCCTTTTTTCTTAGTAAAAACAAAAGCCTAAGGCCTCCGCAGACTTCATCTAAAGTGAAATGCGGAGGCCTTAGGCTTTTATCATACACACCATGGCTGCAACCAGTTAGCGTGAACTACTACTAAATATCGACGCAGCATTCTTCCAGGCAGTCAATCACATCGATCAACTTAGGGATCGCCAGTGAATAATAAATCTTTGTTCCCACTTTAAACGAGGACAAAACGCCCTTGTCTTTCAGTGTGATGAGGTGTTGCGATGCGATGGCCTGAGGCAGATCTAACTGTTTATATATCTCAGTAACAGTCATTTTATCTTCCTTTCCAAGCAAATCTACTATCGCCAGTCTCTTTGGGTGGGCCAATACCTTCAGCATAGCCGCAGCCTTATCTATCTTCTTAGATTCTACTCTTGACAACAAACTTTTCATAATTAATAATTATACCTTACAGTTTCTATAAATCAATTAACGTTCTTATTCTTATTCATATTCAGATATATACGAAGCCTGCACTATTTGGCTGACATACAGTGCTTAGTATTTACTAATTTTGATTATGGACACTTCATATCATGTTATAGGGCTTATGTCGGGCACCTCCTTAGACGGCCTCGACCTGGCGTATTGTAGGCTTACGTATACAAGAGAAAATTGGATATATAAGATACTACATACTAATACATTAACATATTCAGATATTCTAATTGAATCTCTTCGTGACGCCGAGACTGCCAACGCACTGGAACTCATCCGGCTACACCATTCCTTCGGCACCTATTTAGGACAACAAGTTCATACTTTCGTACAACAACACGATATCCGACCTGATTTTGTTGCCTCCCACGGGCACACTATTTTTCACCAGCCGGATAAACACATATCTTTTCAGCTGGGTGATGGCGCCTACATTGCTGCCCATGCCCGGCTGCCTGTAGTCTGCGACTTTCGGACACTGGACATCGCTTTAGGTGGCCAGGGCGCACCACTCGTTCCTATCGGTGATGAATTACTCTTTCCGGAATACGACTACTGTATTAACCTTGGAGGCATTGCCAATGTTTCCTTCTCACAAAACGAGAGGAGGGTGGCGTTTGATATATGCGCCTGTAACATGCTGCTAAACATGTTGGCTAACAGCGTTGGGAACGCCTATGATAATAACGGTGAGATGGCCAGGTCTGGTTCCCTGCAGCCGGATTTGCTACAGCAACTGAATGCCCCGGCCTATTTTACTGCACCAGCTCCAAAATCTTTGGGCAAGGAGTGGGTACTGGAGAACAGCCTTAAAGCCATCACCGCGCATAAGGCCACTGTACAGGACAAACTGCACACTGCCTGCCACCACATAGCCGTTCAGGTAAAGCAGGCACTGCCAAAGCTACATGAAGGGCAACACCGGGTGTTATTAACCGGCGGCGGCGCCTTTAACCTGTTCCTTGTTGGGTTGCTACAGGAGTACCTCGGGGAACAGTATAAGGTAGAGGTCCCGGATCCGGAGGTGGTGTCTTTCAAGGAAGCGTTGATTTTTGCCTTCCTGGGAACCTTGCGCTGGCGCGGAGAACACAACTGCCTCCGTAGTGTAACAGGCGCTTCGCAGGACAACACCGGGGGGGCTATATACCTCTGCTAAGCTATTTTGCATGCTCGTACACTCCTGTCTTATTTAGTACCTTTGCAAAACATGGTTTAGCACAGACGAACAAAACAGATGAAAGACTTACTTGAAAAGTTCGAGAACAAGCGGCCTGAGATTGTTTTTGAATGGAAAGACTCAGAAACAGAAGCTGAAGGCTGGGTGGTGATTAACTCGTTGCGGGGTGGAGCCGCAGGTGGAGGTACCCGCATGCGCAGAGGCCTGGACAAGCGAGAGGTAGAGTCGCTGGCCAAAACCATGGAGGTAAAGTTTACGGTATCCGGCCCTGCTATCGGAGGAGCCAAGTCAGGCATCAACTTCGACCCTGCCGACCCACGCAAGCGCGGTGTGCTGGAGCGCTGGTATAAAGTGGTAATTCCCCTGCTGAAGAACTACTATGGCACCGGCGGCGACATGAACGTGGACGAGATTCACGAGGTAATTCCTATCACGGAAGACTATGGTCTCTGGCATCCGCAGGAAGGCATCGTGAACGGACACTTCAACGCTACCGAGCCACAGAAAATAAACAAGATAGGGCAGCTGCGCCAAGGAGTGGTAAAGGTAATCGAGGACCCGCATTACTCCCCTTCCTCCACCCGTAAGTATACTATAGCCGATATGATCACGGGTTATGGTGTGGCAGAGTCCGTGCGCCATTTCTACGCTATCTGGGGCGGCCAATTCGAGGGCAAAAGAGCGATTATTCAGGGGTGGGGGAACGTAGGAGCTTCGGCTGCCTATTACCTGGCCTCCAAAGGCGTCAGCATTGTCGGCATCATCGACAGGGCTGGTGGCCTGATAAAAGAAGATGGTTTCTCCTTTGAGGAAATCACAGGATTCTTCCTGAACCGCCAGGGCAACGCCCTTCACCCGGTGGGGCTGCTGCCTTTTGAGGAGGTAAACGAGCGCATCTGGTCGCTGCCGGCTGAGATATTTGTACCTGCTGCTGCCTCCCGCCTTGTATCCCGTGCACAGGTAGAACAGATGATCAGCAGCGGCATGGAAGTGATTTCTTCCGGTGCCAACGTTCCTTTTCAGGACCCCGAGATTTTCTTCGGGCCTACCGCCGAATTTGCTGACAGCAAACTAGCCGTAATCCCGGACTTTATCGCCAACTGCGGTATGGCCCGGGTGTTTGCTTACCTCATGGAGAGCGAAGTGGAGATTACGGACGAGGCTATCTTCACTGACATTTCTGCCACCATCCGCACTGCGCTGGAGAAGGCGCATGAAAAGCGCGCGCAGAAAACAGATATCGCAAAAACAAGCTTTGAAATAGCACTGAGCCAGCTGCTATAATTGAATGATATGAACTGGAGAGAGAACTGGAGAGATATTCTTGCCTATGAGTTTTTAGGGAACACCGTAGCAGAGTTCCTGATGTTTTTAGGCATCCTGCTGATTGGTCTCATCTTTAGAACAGTACTGTCCCGGCTGCTGTCTAAAATCCTCTACAAGCTCGTAGACCGCTTTACGGAGGGTGACGACCAGGATGCCTTCAAGCGCCTGCTGATACAGCCGCTGGAGGTACTGCTCCTGCTTATTTTCCTGTACTTTGCTTTCCTGGTGCTGGACTATCCCCTCGACCCTACTGAAATACGCGAGGGAGACCACTTCCTGAAAACTTTTGCCTTCCGCACCTACCAGGTGTTTGTGATTGTGGCCCTGACGTGGGTTATCCTGCGTTTTGTTGATTTTATAGGAATGGTGTTTAAGCTCCGCACCGAAAGAACCTCCTCCAAGCTGGATGACCAGCTGGTGCCCTTCTTCAAGGACTTTGCAAAAGTGCTTATTGTCATTTTTTCATTCCTGACCATGCTGGGCGCTGTGTTCGGGGTAAACGTAGCTGGCCTGGTGGCCGGCCTGGGAGTGGGCGGTTTGGCCATTGCCTTTGCCGCAAAGGAAAGCCTTGAGAACCTGCTGGCTTCATTCACTATTTTCCTGGACCAGCCTTTTGTAGTAGGCGACCTGGTGCAGGTAGGCGAACTGATAGGCGTGGTAGAGAAAATAGGCTTCCGGAGCACCCGTATCCGGACACTGGAGAAAAGTTTTGTGACGCTGCCCAACAAGCACATGATTGATAAGCCGCTGGACAACCTGACACTACGCACCTTCCGCCGGGCTAAGTTCGACATTAACCTGACGTATGAGACAACCTCTGAGCAGATACGTGCTATTACGCGTGACATACAGGAGTTTATTGATCAGCACCCCCGCACGAACCAGGACGGGCGTATCCGCTTCCTGAGCCTTGGGCCGCACTCTAAAGACGTGATGGTGCTGTACTTTGTAGACACCATGGACTGGAACGAGTTTATTGATATAAAGGAGGAAATCAACTATAAGATTGTGGATATTGTGGAAAGGCATGGGGCTGATTTTGCGTTCCCGACCCAAACGCTGCACCTGCATCGGGCAGACTCCAATAAACCAAGAACTGCCGCGTCAGAAAACTACCAGTACCTTAAGGAGTCAGACCTAGAATAAAGGGCAATAAAAAAGCCGGAGAAGCTCCGGCTTTTTTTCACCCTTATGTTTTTAGATTCGATAAACCGTACTTCTCAACTATATAGTATTAGTACAAATTTACAGGAATCTCTACTTCTTTAAACCTTAATCCCTTATAACTGCATCTCCTGTTTCTTGCAGTTTTGATTTCTTTAACGACCTTATGGTGGTGCAGTTACAGTAAGATGCCAACTTTCCTTGCCAGGGCATTAATTTTGATGTGAACGGCTAATAACAGTAAGTGTAGGTTAAATACAAAATTAACGATATAGCAGGCCCTCTTCCGGATAGGACATAAAAGCAGGAGAAACTGCTTCAGGGAGTCAGCCTTTCCTTACTTCGCCAAAGATTAGTTGAAGTCGAAATACTCTCCTTCCTGCAGTTCTACCTTCTTTTCCTCTTTCGACTTTGGTTTCTTACCCCGCAGCAAGTCTTTCAGTTCCTGTCCCTCCTCTTTCAGGTCCGCTTTTACCTTCTGGCGCACGCGCTCATTATCATAGGCAATCTTGAAGTCATCCTCATTGCCTTTCAGTGTTAGAAAGAGGCTGCTGTTACCAGCGTCAGGGTCTTCTGCCACCACACCAAACACGGCGTCCTTATCCGGTCGGCGGCTCCCGAAAAGCGGCAGCTTTATCTTATAATCCATCAGCTGGTCGAAGGTGTGGGTACCGGATATGGAGACCACCGGCGCGGCCGAAACGTTAGAGCGGATATCCATCTCCGGGATGTAAATGGTACGCTGCTGTATCCAGAAGCTGTTGTGCAGCTCCGCAAAGCGCATATTGGCCAGCTCAGAGCGTTTTACGAACGCAGACATCTTTTGCATAGGGGCAAAGTTAATCAACTGCCCATTGCGCACGGTGGCGTCTATTTCGGCCTGCAGCAGGTTCGTCTTCGGGTTAAGCTGGCTGTCGAAGAACACATCTGACACAATATTAGCGGTAAGCTGGCCCCGCAGGTGGCGTTCTTCTATAAAATTCTGGTGGAAGTTCTCAAAGACGTAGAAGAGGCTGTCTACGCTCATGTTATTAAGCTTTGTGGCTGTGCTGACCTTAATATGATCGCGGGTGCGGGCATCGAGGGTGCCACGCACAGCAAAGTCACCGCCAACGGCCCTGAAAGAGATGTTAGGCGTTGTTAGCACCTGGTTCAGGAGCTTTACCTCTCCCTGCACGTTTTTGCCCTTAAAGCGCCTGAAACGCAGCTGATCAATAGAAGCACTCAGGTCGAAGGCGATGTTCGGCGATATTGCAAATTTATAGCTGTCGCTACTGCCTTTGCGTTCCGCCTCCGCCGTGTTCAGTTCCTCGCTCAGCAGTTGGTTAAAGTTAAGGTAGTTGCTTTTGAAGTCTGCCTCTACCAACAGGCGCTGCCGCTCCAGGAGCAGCCAGGCCATCACATTCTTAAACATGCCGTTCACCACAAAATCGGACTCGCCCAGCTTACCTTTGAAATCAGACACGGCCACATCGTTGCGCTTAAACATAAAGTTACCGCTCAGGTTGCTGAGTGGCATTGGCAGGTCCTGCATGGTCAGCGACACATTGTGCAGTGTAACATCTCCGGTAGTGTTGAGGGTGCTATTGCCCGGGCGGGCTTTGAACTCATTTAAGTTACCGGAAAAGGCGATACGCACATCTGCCAATCCGCTGCCACTACGTACCTGCTCCATTTTTGCCAGCCCCAGCACATACCCCACATCCAGCATCCCCTGTACATCAAACGCAATATTGGGGTTGTTGAAATTCCGGTAGGTGAGGTTACCCTTAAAAGGCCGGCCGTTCAGCACACCACTCAGGCTTTTCAGCTCCAGCGCTGATGTGGTGGCATTTTTTTTCTCGCCGTTCGTAAAGCTGCCTGTCAGGTTTATTTTCTCTACCCGCTGCTTTACATCGGGGTGGTAGAAAGAAGCATCGCGGGCACCAAAGCTAAAGGTTATCAGCGGCGTTTCTTTTGATGATACGTTGCCTTTCACCGTGCCATGAAAATAGATGTCACCCTCGCTGCGGTATTGCCGGAACTCCTGTGTAATGTCTTGCGGCAACAACGACAACAGCGACTGCACATTCGTGTTCTTGCCGTCCAGCTTCAGGTCTAAGGTCGTGGTGCCGGCATAGCCAACGGTGCCCCCCACTTCGTACGCTGCACCTTCTATCAGCACCGCAGATGGCTGCAGCAAAATAGTTTCTGCGGCACGATTAATACTTAGCACTGTGGCTACATCAACTTTTTTGCCCTTAAAGTATTCTCCTGTACCTACCTTGATGGTGTGGATGGTGGTACTGCCTTCTGCTTCAATGGCTATTGTCTCCGGGGAGATAGCCAGGGCTGCCGCCAGTTCATGAGCATCCACAGCATAGGTCTGCTGCAGTTGCTGGTCAATGTAATGCACGGCAACTTCCGAAAGGCTTATCTTCTCCAGGTCAAAGGAGAAGTCCTCTTCATCTGAGGAAGTCGTGTCTGTATGGATGACCTGGTAATTTACACTTCCGTCTGGCAGCACCTTCACGTACACCTCACCCTTTTCCATGTAAAACTGCTTTACGCTGTACTTGCCCCGCAGCACATCCAACAGGCTGAAGGTGAAATACAGCTTGTCGGCCCGCGCCAGCGACTCCTGGCTTTCCGGAAGGCCCTCGTGCACGTTTACCTGATTCAGGCTAACGGCTACCTGCGGAAACTTATCGAACAGGGAGAGCGATATCTGCCCTACCTCTACTTTGGTTTTGATGTGCTTATTAGCCTCGGCCACAAAAAGCTCGATAATTTTGTCCTGGTACGTGTACACCAACGCCAATGCCATTCCCATTACGGCCACCACTACAGCAACCGAATAAAATAGCACTTTTTTTACAACTCCTTTTCTCACCAAGCGAAAGTTCAGATTTATAGCACCTTATAAAAAGATAAAGGTACAGCAGTTATAATACGGGAACAATAGGCGCTACACGCAGAAAAAAAATTTAAGATTTTTTTTGCGAATGTTTTGCAGTTAAAAAAATATGCCCCATATTTGCATCATCAAACGGGGACAAAAGGTCAACGAAAACAAAAAAAGGGGTGTTAGCTCAGCTGGTTCAGAGCACCTGCCTTACAAGCAGGGGGTCACTGGTTCGAATCCAGTACGCCCCACAAAAGGACAACTGCAAAGTTGTCCTTTTTTTATGTCCGTACTTTTCTGCATACTCCTCTTTTTCCCTTTCACTTTCATTCTTCCTGCCGTAGCCCTATGAAGGCAACGCCAGAAAACGGGCAATAGTATCCTGCTTCGCTAATACCTTAGCGGACGCCAAAAGCATCACCTGAAAGATTTATTTTGTAGTTGCTGATGTGCTTAGCTGCTCATGCAGTTTCAGCACCTGTGGGATGATCAGTTGCTGATCATCGTTGTAGATAATATGTTCTGCACGCGACATCCGCTCCTCCTCGCTCAGTTGCTTGCCAATGATGTTGCGGATGTCCTCCTCTGTCCGGTGGGTATCGCGCGCGAGTAACCGTTTGATGCGTACATCCATGGGAGCAAAGACTGTGATGATCTGATCCATCTGCTTCCAGGCCTCTGACTCGTACATCAGGGCAGCTTCTTTGAGCACATAAGGCTTGTCAGCATGCTGGGCGGCCCATTTCGTGAAATCGTTGCGCACATGCGGATGCACGAGGCCATTTAACTGTTCCAGCCGATCGGGGTTGTTGAAAACGACAGAGGCCAGGTAAGTGCGGTTTAATTCCCCTGCCTCAGTAAAGGCCTCAGCTCCATATGCTGCTATAAGTTCCTGCCGAAGCACCGTATCATGCCGCATCACCCACTTGGCGCGGGCATCAGAATCATAGACAGGCACGCCCAAAAGGGCGAAGACACGGCTTACCACTGTCTTGCCTACTCCTATTCCTCCGGTTATACCTATCTTCAGCATGTTTTACTATTTACCTTTCTACCTCCACTACTTTAAAGCGATCCGGCCATAGCGTTGCGCGCCGGGTACCCGTCGGCTTTTGCACCAGCTCTGGTGCTATGGTAGAGTCCTGCGGGTTAAACTTGCTGTAGTCTAAAATCACCCTGAAAAGATTCCGGTTCAGCAGCGGTACGGAGTCCTGCAGTACCTGGTACCGTACCATAGCAAGTGGTGGCCGTACAGAAAGCCGCATGCCATCCGGCACATTTATCAGTTCAGGAGTCACCTGCCGTTCCTGCTGCACAAGGTTTCGCACTGTTACGGCTACTTCTGCCTCTTCTACACTCGACTTTATCAGCGACTCATAGTTATAGTCAATGGGCACAGAAATGCGGGAAGATTCCGACAGAGCCCTGTTTTCTGACAGGCTCAACGGAAAAGGATTTGGCAGGCTGTCGATAAGTGATGAAGGCCCTGTGAATGTGACAGAATCGGGGGTAATACGCACCGGACCAACAACAACATGATTTTCATCTGTCAGGGTCTGGTTTGGCTCCAGGCGCAACGGAATACGCTCACTTACCTTGGCATCAAAGTTAAAGAAGATGGTATCCGTTACCACAAAGTTCAGTTGCAACCCGTTAAGGGCGTTCACCAAAGCGGGGCGTAGGGCAGAGCCTGGCAGGTAGTTATTACGGGGCACACTGCGGATATAGATTTCTGCGGGCTGCAGTTCCAGCCGCAGCACCTTGCGCAGCAGTTTCCAGCCTGTGCCGGTCACGTTGATAGCAACCTCTTCCGGCAGTGGCTGTATAGGAATGAGTCTGTTCTGGTCATACACAAACCGGATGGGATAAGTGGTTTGTGTGGAGTAGCTTTTATTCAGCGCGTTGAGCAGCCAAAAGGTAGAAGCCGCCACAAAACAAAGCAATACAATTCGCCAGTATTGCTTTGTCCGTGGCTGAAATGGCCTCATAAACCATTCAACTATATTTTTTGCTTTCTCAACCGGCAATGTCTTTAGGTTTTTGCATCTTCATAGTAGCTTCCATCGAAACAGAAGCTTTATCAAACAACAGGCGCACACCTCTGTCCACCTCTATTGTCACTGTCTCGCCCTCTATTGCTACCAGTTTACCATGGAGGCCTCCAATGGTTACAACATACATGCCCTTGGTAAGCTCTTCACGAAACTTCTTCTGCTCACTTGCTTTTTTCTGCTGTGGCCTGATCATGAAGAAATAGAACACGAGAATAATTGCCCCGAACATGAGCAATTGTGGCAGCATACCCGCATCGGGTGTCTGCAATAATATATTTTTCATACAAAAGTGGTGTGTGCGTTTAAATGGTGTCTGGATTCCGCTTGCAAGCGGAATCCAGACACCATTTAAACAACAGTGCAAATTTTAGTTGCGGCGTACAGGCCCGTCGGCACCGGCAGTTGGAATGCTGCTGGATTCTACATTACCCTTCATGGATACTTTTACAATATCCGGCTGCGTGTTGGCACGCACGGTAACAGTTGGGTTTTGCTGGCCCATTTTGCCTGAGGTGTTAAACTGAACAGCAATTTGTCCTTTCTCGCCTGGCGCTACTGGTTCACGTGTCCAGTCAGGCACGGTGCAACCACATGTTGCTGAAGCGTTCTCGATTACAAGCGGTGTACTTCCGGTATTTGTAAATTCAAACGTATGGTTTACCACCTCGCCCTGCTTTACAGTGCCAAAGTCATACTCCGTTTGCTCGAAGCTCATAACAGGCGCATTGGCTGATGGCGCGGCCTCCCCCTCTGTTGCAACATTAGGGTTCTCTATTGGCTGAGACTGTGCTGCCGGTTGTGTTGCCGTTGCCTCATTGTTTGTTACTGTGTCGTTTCCTGCGTTGTTATCGCAGCTTGTTGTGAAAACAGCTACAGCAAAGCTTGCTGCTAAAATCAGGCTCTTTTTCATATGATTAAATGTAAAGGGTTCTGCAATTATAATTTCGAGATGATATTCTGCGCAAATTGCATGGTGTTGGCTTTACCTCCCAGGTCACCGGTGCACTCTTCTTTGATAGCCAAAGTAGCCTCCAGCGCTGCTTCAATGCGATTGGCCTCGTCTTTCAACTCCAGGTGGTGCAGCATCATAATGGCAGAGCGCAACAACGCTGTAGGGTTAGCAATTCCTTTGCCAGCAATATCCGGAGCGGATCCGTGCACCGCCTCGAAAATGGCCATTTCATCACCTATGTTGGCACCGGCCACTACGCCAAGGCCACCCACAAGTCCGGCACAAAGGTCTGACAGAATATCACCGAAAAGGTTTGTTGTTACAATCACATCGAACTGCTCCGGCTTTACCACCAGCTGCATGCACATGTTATCGATGATAATATCGTCGGCCTGCAGGTTTGGATAGTCCTTGGCAATTTCTCTGAACACGTTCAGGAACAAAGCGCCGGCATGCTTCAGGATGTTGGCTTTATGCACAGCTGTCACTCTCTTGCATCCGTGCTTGGTGGCATACTCAAATGCGGCACGCACAATTTTCTCGCAGCCCTCGCGGGTAACGCGGGAAATAGAGTCTGCTATCTGCAGGCGCTCATCAAACACTTCCAGGCCGGAATACAGGCCTTCGGTATTCTCACGGAACAGCACAGAGTTTACGTTTTCAAAGCGCGTGTTTACGCCCGGCGTGGTTTTGGCAGGCCTTACGTTTGAGTACAGGTCAAACATCTGGCGCAGCTGCACATTCACGCTTTTAAAGCCTTTGCCCACTGGCGTGGTAATCGGGCCTTTTAAGGCAACTTTGTTATTCTTGAGAGAAGCAATCAGCGTTGAGGGTATCAATTCACCGATGGCATCAAAGGTAGTCTGCCCAGCGTTTTCTTCGTCCCAGGTTACAGGCACGTTGGCAGCATTGAAGATAGCTTTAACAGCTTCTGTGATTTCAGGGCCTATCCCGTCTCCGGGTATTAGGGTTACTTGTTTCATGCGTTATAGTTCTTTCCGGCTGTTAATTTCGTTTATGAGAGAGTCTACATCTCCCAGCAATTTTTCTGCTTTGTCTTTCGCATCCTGGATTACCCGCTGGCCTTCCGACTTAGCGTTGGTTGGCATGTTCTCGCTTCTAGCCATCAGCTGCTGCGTCAGGTCTGCCAAGGTGTCGCGGTATTTCTCTAAACGGTAGCTTAGCCAGTAACGGGTTTCTCTTCCTTTCTCAGGCGCAAAAAGGATGCCAGCTACGGCACCTACGGCCGCACCCGATGTGAAAGCCAATAGAACGGTTGTCTTTTTACTCATAGTTTGTATATGCTTATTTACGTCAGAGACGAATTCTCATTTACTTACGGCAATTACGGCATTGAGGTCACTCCTGCCGGGTAGCGCTATTTATTATCAATCAAGCCACGGCCCGACTTCCGGATCTCGCCTCTTGAGGTCAGTTCCTGTGCCATTTTATCCAGTACGCCATTGATAAACTGCTTGCTCTTTGGTGTGCTGTACAGCTTCGAAATCTCGATGTACTCGTTGATGGTTACTTTAACCGGTATGCTGCGGAAGATGTGCATTTCGCAAAGTGCCATCTTCAGAATGATTTTATCCAGCATTGCCACGCGCTCCACATCCCAGTTCTTCACGCTCTCAGAGATCATGGCTTCATACTTATCTTCCTCCTGCACGGTCTGGAAATACAGCTCCTCAAAAAAGGCTTTGTCGTCTTCCCAGTTGGCAGACAGGTCCAGCAATTGCACCTCTCCTTCTGCCTCTTCGCCGAAAATCTTGATGGTTTTGTTGACAAGGCTCTTGACAATTGCCTTGTTTTCAACCCAGTTCAGATCCTGCTCTTCAAACAAAGATTGTAAGTTTTTTTCTTTAAAGATAATGTTTTTAAAAATATGTTTCACTATCTCCAGGTCGTCTTCAAGGCTTGGATTCGGCAACGACAGGTAGTTCAGAAAGGCCTCGTCCTGCTTCAGAATGTTCTTGTAAACTGCCCGTATTTCGCTGATATCGGAACCCCAGCTGATGTTGCGCCGGATGATGTGCTGCTGGTATGACTTGCTCTGAAGCAGGCGTTGCACCACGTGGTTCTGCAGAAACCGCTTTACATCAGGGCCGCTTGCAGCCGTAAAGCGCTTCTCTTTCTTTTCTTCCTCCTCTTCTATCAGGCCCACAATTACCTCCAGTATCTGCAGGGTGCCCAGGTAATGGTCGTAAATACGCTCCACCGCACTCAGCATCTGGTTACCGTAATAGGTGTAATCCTTTTTAGTGAGGTTCTGGTAATACGCAATGGCTCTGTTTACCGCATCGATTGTCTCCTTGTCCGACTCCTCTGTCTCGAACTGCTGGGTCTCGTACCACTCTTTAAAGAGCAGCGTGGCAATCTGCTTTCTGCCTTCCAGCAGCTTTCTGTCCTGTACCTCCATGGAGTTCAGGTCTGGAGCAAAGTCCTCGCCTATCTGGTCTAAGGCCAGTAGATAATCGGAACCTACGGCTTGTTTATAGGCGTAAATAGCCTGCATCGCCTTTATTCGTAGTGTTCTGCGGTTAAGCATATTTGAAAGAACGTATGTTGGGTAAATAAATTTCAGTTGTAACAGGCCATCGCGGCCTGCTGTTTTAAAACGGCTCCCTTCTAAAGAGAAGAAAGCCCGCTATAGTTCCGCAGATACCGGCACTAGTATAAAAGCCTGCTGCAGCATGCGGCAGCGCCTATAGTGCCTGCTTCTTGCTTGCTGCGGTGCACCTTGCATTTAGAAAGTAGCACGGACCTTGCCAATGCTCTCGATGCGCTTTTCGGCCAGCCTCATGGCTGCCTGCTGCGTATGGATGCCTTCTTTCTCGGCAAGCACAAAAATATCCAGGGTATAGCCGTAAATGCGCTCTGTCTGCGCGTAAGCGCTGTCGCGGTTATAACCGGCCAGCTCAGAATACACGTTAATCAGGCCGCCTGCATTAATCAGGAAATCGGGCGCGTATACGATGCCTTTCTCTGCCAGCGCCGGCCCATGCACATGCTCATCGCGCAGCTGGTTGTTGGCGCAGCCGGCAATTACCCTGCACTTCAGGCGATCGATGGTCGTGTTGTTGATGGTACCACCTAACGCACAGGGTGAGTAAATGTCTATATCAAGGTCATATACCTCCTCCATGCTCACCACCTTGGTGCCATACTTCTTCGACACCTCCCGCACGCGGTCTTCGTAGATATCCGTAATAACGATATCGGCATTCTCTTTCGACAGCAGCTCTACCAGGTATGCCCCCACATGGCCAACGCCCTGCACCGCTATTTTTTTGCCTTCGAGTGCATCTGAGCCAAAAGCTTTCTTTGCAGCAGCTTTCATACCCATATAAGTGCCGTAAGCTGTTACCGGAGACGGATCGCCACTGCCACCCATTGCCTCAGGCAGGCCAGTCACATGCTCTGTTTCCATCCGGATGTATTCCATATCTTTGGTGGTCATGCCCACATCCTCGGCAGTAATATAAGCGCCGTTCAGGTTTTTAACGAAACGGCCGAACTTGCGAAGCAAAGCTTCGTTTTTGTCTTTTTTAGCGTCACCGATAATCACTGCTTTTCCGCCGCCCAGGTTAAGGCCGGAAATGGCGGCTTTGTAGGTCATCCCCCGCGAAAGTCGCAGCACATCATCCAACGCCTCTGCCTCAGAAGCGTAAGACCACATGCGCGTGCCGCCCAGGGCAGGGCCAAGCACCGTGTTGTGGATTCCAATAATGGCCTTCAAGCCAGTATCTTTGTCGTGACAGAAAACAACTTTCTCGTGGTTGTGTTCTGTAATCAGGTCAAAGACTGACTTGTCTTTCTTCAGCTCAACTTCTTTTAATTCGACCATTTATAGAGTTTGATTATGGGTTGTTCTATCTTTGCGAGTGAGGCACCTGGTACCCCCTCCCCCTTTCGCGCTGCGAAATTAATTCTTTTTTTTTGTATTTCAATTTGTACTTTGTCAGACTACGTAAAAGCCCAAAGGCTTTAAATATATACTGTGAAATCCTTACGTTACCTTAATAAATATTTACTCCGGTATAAGTACAGGCTCCTGCTGGGCATTGTATTTACCATCATTTCAAACTTTTTCCAGATTTTACCTGCCCAGGTGGTGCGCCACGCTTTTAACCTGATCAGGGAGGGCATTAACCTGTACGGCATGTACGAGGGCCTGGGCCAGCAGGAACTGGTATATGATATTTTCGCTAACAGCATTCTCATGTACGGAGTGATTATCCTGGTCATGGCCCTGCTGCGCGGTGTTTTCCTGTTTTTTGTGCGGCAAACCATCATCGTGATGAGCCGCCTGATAGAGAATGACCTGAAGAACGACATCTACGCACACTACCAGAGCCTGCCGCTCAGCTTTTACCGCAAAAACAACACAGGAGACCTGATGTCGCGCATCTCTGAAGACGTAAGCCGTGTGCGAATGTACCTTGGCCCGGCCATTATGTACGGTGTCAACCTAATTATATTATTCGTGATGGTGATTCCGTACATGCTGTCTGTGAACGTGAAACTGACGGTGTATACCCTAATCCCACTGCCTATCCTGGCTATCAGCATTTATTACGTCAACAACATTATCCAGCGCAAGTCAGACGAGATTCAGAAGAGCCTTTCGGGCATTACTACTTTTGTGCAGGAGGCATTCTCCGGCATCCGGGTACTGAAGTCTTTTGTGCGCGAAGAGGACTCGCACAATAACTTCACCACAGCCAGCAACAAATACCGGGACAAATCACTGGAGCTGAACTTCGTGAACTCGCTGTTCTTCCCGCTCGTCCTGTTCCTGGTGGGCCTCAGCACTATTATTACCGTGTATATCGGAGGGCAGGAGGTTATCAACGGCAGCATCACCACCGGTAACATTGCGGAGTTCATCATTTATGTGAACATGCTCACGTGGCCGGTTACCTCCCTCGGCTGGACCGCCAGCCTGGTGCAGCGGGCGGCGGCATCGCAGCAGCGCATCAACGAGTTCCTCAACACCAAAAACGACATTGTTTCCCGTAAAAACATCAGCAAGCCCATTAAAGGAGACATTGTGTTCGAGAATGTGGACTTTATTTACCCTGACACCAACATCCACGCGCTGAAGCGGGTGTCGTTCGGCATCAACCATGGCGAGACGCTGGCCATCATCGGCAACACCGGCTCCGGCAAGAGCACCATTGCCAACCTGCTGCCGCGTATGTATGATGTGACCGGTGGCCGCATCCTGATTGACGGCATCGATGTGCGCGACTATAACATCAGGAGCCTCCGCAGCCAGTTCGGTTACGTGCCGCAGGATGTGTTCCTTTTCTCCGACACCATCAGCAACAACATTGGCTTTGGCCTTCCGGAAATCACGGAAGAGCAGATGGTGCAGTCTGCAAAAGATGCCGACGTGTATGAGAACATCGTGCGCTTCCCGGAAAAGTTTGAAACGAAGCTGGGTGAGCGGGGAATTACCTTATCAGGAGGCCAGAAGCAGCGGGTGTCTATTGCGCGGGCACTGGTACGCGAGCCAAGCATCCTCATCCTCGACGATTCCCTCTCAGCAGTAGACACTAAAACAGAGAACGCGATCCTCAACAGCCTGCGCCGCATCATGCACAACCGCACGAGCATCATTATCTCACACCGGGTTTCGTCGGTAAAGCTGGCCGATAGTATCCTGGTAATGGAAGATGGGGAAATCGTGCAGCACGGCACGCATGAGCAGCTGATAAACGAGGAAGGCCTCTACAAGGTGCTGTATGAGCGCCAGCTGCAATCAGAAGACACGGAATAGGTTAGCCATTTTTTTACAGCCGTTTACCCTTGCACGGGTAGCTTAGGCTATTGAAAACACTTTGAGGGATTTTTTTGGGACAGAATCTGTTATATCCACGTATAGCATTTTAAAAAACTAAAAACCCTTTACTTATGGCTGTTGACTTACAACAAATCGGCAAAAGATTCCGGTTTTACACCAACCTGAAAGAACTGGAGATGGAGCAGTTAAAATCCATGACCGGCAGTGATGAGACAACACTCTCAAACATAATATGCGGCAAGAATTACGCATTAGATGAGTTGGTAGCCATTGTAAAGCATTTCGAAGACCTGAACCCCCAGTGGCTCATCTATGGTGAAGGCAGTATGTTTAAGCCAATGAGCGAAGACGGCACCTGTCAGGATGGCCAGAAAGGCTGCCTGAAGAAAGACAAGGCCGCTTACCTGGGGCAGATGAAAAATATGCTGCTGGAGCTTGATGCCGCAGAAGTAGCCAAAGGGCACCACGCCGATGTCGAGGCGCTGAAAGCAAAACTAGACGAATTCAAGGCGACACAGCCTTAAATTGCTTATTTGTTAATTGTTGATTGTTAAAAATTTGGTTAGAGGAAGTACTTGACGGCTACCAAACATACCCCGGCAATCAACAATTAACACCCGGCAATTTCCTTATCCCTGCTGATGCCGTTGAGGATGAGGGCTACGGTAAACAGAACATCCCGCTCTATTTTCTGAAAGTCAATGGAAGGCAGCTTGTGGTAGTCAGCCCGCTGGAACTCTTCAAACTGGATGAGGTCTTTTACCACCATAATGGAGTACCCCACGCGCTCCGCCTCGCATGGCAGAAACATCCCGTTGCTGATGCCTTCTTTTATCACGGTAGCGTAGTAGTTTGATTCTTTGCCCCTCGACTCCCGGAACAGTTCCTGGAAAGTAACCCGGGTCTCGATCAGCACCCTGATAGATATGGTGTGCTGCGTCACTATCTCCTGGTAGTAGCGTAAGGAGGAGCGCATGTATAGCAGCAGCCGCTCGCGCGGATTAGGCTCATGCTCGGCAATACGCTTGATGCGCGACAGGCTGTCCCGCCACTCCTGCGAAAAAGCCTCTATGAACAACAGCTCCTTACTTTTATAATAGTAATACAGCGAAGGCTTTTTCATGCCGATAGACTCGGCAATATCGTCGAGCGTGGCTTTGCTGTAGCCCAACCTGCCAAACACTGCTTTTGCTGATTGCAGTATCTGTTCTTTTTTAGCCTCTGCTTTCTTGCCCAAAGTACATTTTGCTATTGTTGCCGGAGTAATAGCCGCACGGTTATTCTCTTTCTCTCAAAGATATACCTTTTCCACTACTTGCAAACTTAAATATTAGGGCCTTACCGGCACCTCTACCACGCCTCTGTCTTCTTCCGGAAACCACTCCACGAAGAAATCCTCCAGTTTCAGGTTCTCTTCCCGGGCATAGTCAAAAACAGCCGCATAAAGCTTCTTGGGCGCCACTACTACACTTGCACTCACTTCTGCATGGATTACCTTCCTGCCTCCCGGCACAGTACGCAGCTCATAGCCTGCGGGCAAGGTTATATTAGTTGTGTCTGGCACAAAGATGCCAACAAACGCTCTCAGGCTATCGCCACTTTTATCCGGGTCGTTGTAGTAGATATTACCCAGCATGCCCTCCAGCTCCTTTTTCTCCAGCACTTCGGCTGCTCTCTGGAACGCTTTGCCCAGCGCCTCATCTTCTATAGACCCAACATAAGGTTGACCTGCCACATATTTGGTTTCGGAGGTGATAACAGAAACTTCCGGTGCCGTAAAACCACCGATATACGTGTATAGCACCAGCATGATAATGGCAAAACCGGCCATTATGTAGAAGAATTTTTTCATAGGTCAATCATGTTCTTGTACTGCATCTTGTGGAGCTGCGCATAGTAGCCGTTCAGCTCCAGCAACTCTTCGTGTGTGCCCATCTCTTTTAGTTCCCCTCTATCCAGCACAATTATTTTATCTGCTTTCTGAATAGTAGACAGGCGGTGCGCGATAACAATGGAGGTACGCCCATGCATCAACTGGTCAATCGCGTACTGTATCAGCTCCTCTGTCTCTGAGTCTACGCTGGAGGTGGCTTCGTCCAGGATAATAACCTCCGGGCTGTACACCATGGCCCGCACAAACGAGATCAGCTGGCGCTGCCCTACCGACAAGGTGGCGCCGCGCTCCATGACCTGGTAATCAAGCCCGCCGGGCAGGCGCTCTATGAATTTACGCGCGCCCACCAAATCGGCGGCTTCCCAGATTTGCTCTTCGGTGATAGCTTTGTTCCCCAGGGTGATGTTATCGGCTATGGATCCGGAGAAAAGGAACACATCCTGCAGCACCACACCAATATGGTGGCGCAGCACACTCAGGTCATACTCCTGCAGGTCATGCCCATCTATGATGATGTTTCCTTTGTTGATGTCGTAGAAGCGGTTCAGCAGGTTAATAACCGAGGTTTTGCCGGCACCGGTGGCGCCCACAAAAGCCACTGTCTGTCCGGCTTTCACTTCGAAGGATAAATCGCGCAGCACCCAGTCTTCGTCCTTATAGGCAAACCACACGTTCTGAAATTTCACATTGCCTCGTATTTTCTCCGGTGCATAGCTTCCGTTGTCCGGAATCATCTCTTTGCTGTCCAGCAGGCGCATGAGGCGCTCTGTGCTCACCACGCCCAACTGCAGGGTGTTGAAGCGGTCTGCGATCATCCGGATCGGGCGGAAAAACATCTGGATGTACAGGATAAAAGCCATCAGGGTGCCGAGCGACGTTTCATCCTCTATTACGCCATGGGCACCATACCACACCAGCAGTCCCAGGCCGGCCGCTCCGATAATCTCCGCCACCGGAAAGTAGATAGAGTAGTACAGTACAGAGCGGATGTTGGCGCGGGTATGCTCCTTGTTTATCTCCCTGAATTTCTCCATCTCACGCTCTTCATTGTTGAAGATCTGCACGATGCTCATGCCGGTGATATGCTCCTGCACAAAAGAGTTCAGCTTGGCCACCGCCGTGCGCACCTCCTGGAAGGTGCCTTTTATCTTTTCTTTAAAGATATAGGTGCTGATGATCATGATTGGGAATGTGGAGAGACTCACCAGCGTCAGCTCCCAGTCAATGTAAAACATAAAGCCCACGATAAACACCAGCTGCAGAATGTCGCCGATCATGGCGGCCAGCCCTTCGCTGAACACGTCTGAGAGGGTCTCCACATCCGACACGTTGCGGGTAACAAGCGTGCCGATAGGGGTTCTGTCGAAGAACTTCAGGCGCAGGTCCAGTATGTGGCGGTAGAGCTTGATGCGTATGTCGCGCACCACGTTTTGCCCCAGCCAGCCGGCAAAATAGGTGTGCAGGTACTGCACAATGGCATGCACCACCAACAGCACGCCCAGTATCACGAACATGCGGTTCAGGCCTTCCCAATCGTTGTTCAGGATCTCGTTGTCCACCGTGTACTGAATCAGGAAAGGGCGCAGTGCCGCCAGGATAGCGGAGGCAAAAGTCAGGAAAACAATAAAGTAAAAAGTCCTCAGGTAAGGCGTCACAAACTTGAACAGCCGCTTCAGCACGTCAGCGTCTAATACTACACCACTGTTTTTAGATTTATCTTCCAAGGTAATTTAAAAATCGCTAGAGGTTAGGAATCAGAAGGCGCAGCCGGGGCCGTGCTTTCTTTTAACCATTTGTAAAGTTAATGGTTTTGAATCAGGATTTTCAGGATTTGTATGATGTACGCCTATGCTATACTACCGCCCCCCCGAAGATTTACGTAATCAAAGCAGCAGGCGGATCTCTCTTTCTGAGGCATATTCACCGGGACTCACAGCATCTTCCAGACCTGTGAGGGCCTTGTGTATTACGCAGCAGGAGCTGTTGGCAAAGACACTTGCAGGAGTTGCGCACACTGCGAGGTCCTTGGAGCAGGCTCGCCGGGAGCAGCCCCCTCTCCTGCTTTCAGGTGAGGGCTGGAGTGAGGTTAAATACCTCCGGGTACTCCACTTTTGCCAGGTAAAGGCCTTCTGCCGGTGCTGCTCCGCTTGACTGGCTGCGGTCCTGGCTGGCCACCACCTGCTCAAATTGCGCCACTGTCAGCTTGCCGCGGCCTACATCCACCAGCGTGCCGACAACAAGACGCACCATGCCCCGCAGAAAACGGTTGGCGCGGATGGTGAACACCAGTTCCTCCCCCTGCTGCTGCCATACAGCTTCATACATGTCACAGCGGTAGTGTTTGGTGTCGCCTTTCACTTTGCTGAAGGTGGTAAAGTCTTCGTACCTCAATAGCACAGCAGCCGCCTCGTTCATCTTCTCCACATCCAGCTGACGGCTGTGGTGGTAGGCATAGAAGCGCTTGAAAGGGTTCCTGGTGAGGGTAATGTAATAACGATAGGTGCGGGCAAAGGCGTCGAAGCGGGCATGGGCGTCGTCCGGCACGCGGTACATTTGCTTTGCCACCACATCGTCTGGCAGCAAACGGTTAAAGCGGTACACTGCCTGCTGCGTATCCAGCTCCTGCTCCACATCGAAGTGCACAAACTGCTGGCTGGCATGTACGCCTGTATCGGTGCGGCCGCTCCCGGTAGAGCTAATGGATTGTCGCAGTACTTTGCTCAGGCAATCGTCCAGCACCTCCTGCACTGAAAGCGCATTCGGCTGCACCTGCCATCCGTGGAACCGGGTGCCGTCGTAGGCTATCTCTAAAAAATAACGCATGGAGCAAAGGTATAAAATAAAACCCGCAGGCACATGAGCCAACGGGTTATGCATTATTCCGGGTAAGCCTGGTATTACTGCTTTTCTATGTCTTCGGGACTTGCTTTACGCTTCAGGTAGCGCTGCTCGATTTCTTCCATCACAATGGAGGCCAGATGAACCAGTGTTTTCTGGTCGCTCTCCGAAAACTCCCTTGGTTCTTTATCAACCAGGCAAAAGGTACCAATATTAAAGCCGTCTGCCGTGGTTAGCGGTGCACCGGCGTAAAAGCGCAGACCAAAATTGCCTGATACGAGCGGGTTCGCCAGCAGGCAAGGTTCATTTATAGCATCCTGAAAAACGGTTGGCTCGCTGTTCAGAACTGCTAAGGAGCATAAGCTCTCTCCCCGTGGCACACTCTTCACACCTTCCATGCCTATATTTGCCTTAAACCACACCCGGTCGGCATCCACTAACGAAATAAGCGCGATGGGCACCTTAAACATGTGTGCAGCCATGGCTGCTATATGGTTGAAGGCTCCCTCCTTTGGCGTATCTAATATTTCATACTCTCTTAGCTTTTGTAGTCTTTCTTCTTCATTATCTGGTATGATGTTGATACCGATAAATGTGTTGTTGATCTTTCTGTCCTTCACGCGCTGTTATTTTATATAAAGGTAGCCCCTGCTAACCTAAAACTCAATTGATAATAATTTTCTGCTCAATATGGTTCCTGCGTTTCACGTGAAATGCAGGAACACCTAACCTCCTTTTCCCTCCTCCTGCCCCTATCATGTAGCCCGTACAATTCAGGAAGTGTGCTAAATCGCTTACTTACATGGTGTTGTCTATCTCCTCACTTAGCCGTGTGCATCTAATTTTTGTTTTACGGGTCTTTGTCTAATTTTGCATCTCTTTACAGATTAAAATATCCCCTTTATGATACAAAGAATTCAAACCGTGTTTTTGTTTCTGCTGATTGTAGCAGTCGTGTCAATGTTGTTTCTGCCGCTCTGGTCTAAAACGGATGCCGTAACAGGAGAAACTGTTGTGCTTACTGCCTGGAGCCTTAAATCAGTTATGCTGAATGCAGAAGGCAACCCAACCGGGCCCGGAACGCTGCCGCAGCAAGGCACCCTCGGCATTGGCCTGCTGGCGATTGCGGCAGCCGTGATTGCTGCCTATGAAATATTCCAGTACAGAAGCCGCCTGAACCAGATGAAACTGGGCCTGCTGAACACGCTTGTGCTGGCAGCCTTACTGGGCACTACGTTCTACTACGCCACTTATGTGGGCGCCGAAATGGTAGAGGCCGACAGCAATGGCACCTACCACGCTGGTTTTTACATGCCCGTGGTTGCACTTTTGTTCAATGCCTTGGCAAACCGCTTCATTAAACGCGATGAAGACCTGGTAAGGTCTGTAGACAGACTCAGGTAAATTAGGAAGTTATTCTAAGTTAAAAAGTTAGAGATTTAGAAAGTTGAAAAGAGAGAAGCCGCTTCCGGACATTGCGTCTGGGAGCGGCTTCTCACTTTTCAACTCTTTAGCTCAGTGAGCTATAGCAAGACTATATACAGGCAAAGAAAGCCCCTCTATCAATCCATCTGAACTTTCTAACTTAGAACAACTTTCTAACTTACCTACGGCTGTTGTTGTAGCGCTCCAGCTCCTGCACATTGCTGTCGAAGCGGAAGACATCATAGACGTAATAAAAGTGCTCACGGTCGCAGAGGTAGTCGTAGGCGAACTTGGCGAATTCTACCTGGTTAGACTCATACTCGAACTGCTGTAGCAGGCGCCTCAGGTCTTCTGCCATAATGCTGCCGCTGCGTACTGCCTCCCGGGCAATGGTCATTTTGGTATTGTCGAATTGCCGGCTGTTCATGGCCTGTATCACCCGGTCCAGTTCCTGTGCCGTTAGCAGGTTGCGGCAGCTGTTGTCATAGTCATCATAGCGTGGCGGAGTTGGCTCCCTTCTGTTACGCCCGTAATCGTCGTAACGCGGTGTTTCCTGCTCATACCTGTTATCGCGCCCGTAGTCGTCATAGCGGTCGGGGAAGCGGGGCACGGGCGGAGCCGGGGTAACGACTACGGGCGGTGGCACTACCCTGATTTCCCTGAGCAGGCGCAGGTAAGCCTTCCTGCCTTTTGTACGCACACCGTAGTTGGCCTCTACCCCATTTGGCACCAGCACGCGCTGCCCCGCCTGGTACACGCCCTGCCGGCTCCTGACCCTGACTTCCACATAATGCCTGCCCGGCTGCAGGTGGTTGATGCGCACAAAGTTTGTGGGCGTGTGGTTAATCGTTTTGCCGTTTAGTTTGATATAGAATACCTCCCCTCTTTCGGCGGTGAAGGTAAGAACAGAAGCTTGTGCCAGCACCGGCAATACCAGCAGCACAAGCAGGAACGGAAGTAGAAGCTTTTTCATCAGAAGTATAGGTTTTAGCTCATACTTTTGATAAACCAAGTTTTGTGCCAGAAAAAACTACTTCAGCTTGTAGTTTACGCCAAGCGCTAAGGACTTTATGATTTGGTGAGACAAAGGGGCACCCTGATTCCAGTCATAAAAGGAGTTTTCTCCCGTCATATTCGTTTTAAAGAAGTGGTATTCCAGGTATCCTGCGAAACGCCTGCTTATCTTGTAGTTAAACCCAACACCGGCAGTGGCAAATACATCCATACCAGAGTCTTTCGTCTCTGAAATTATGATACCATGTTCCGTAACAACTGACTTGGTTTTTCCGAAGGCTGGCATTAGAGATGCTGTTCCGTAAACAGGGAAGCGTTTAAAGGCATTAAACAGAACTAATTGCCCTGACACTGGAAATGCCACAGCGTTTGTGCGTGATCGGGCGCTCCAGGGGATCGGATTATCAAATGTTCCTCTATTCCCTTCATTTTCATGCCTGTCGCCTCCATAGCCAATACCTACCTGTACCCTCAACCTCTCAGTTAAATTATAGCCAAGGGCCAGTGAGATTGGCTGAAAGTAGCCTGACCTTATTGCTCCTGTGCCTTTTTTATCTTCATAATAAATGTGGTACTGAATAGTTGTTAGCCCAACCCCCACATAAAGCTTACCTGCGTCTGGATTGGCTTCGCCAGGTTGCTGGGCCACAGCAACTAAGGATGAGAAAAACAAAAGGAGAAATATTATAGACGTTCTCATTTTGAATATTTTCATTACCAGTATGCTACCTAAACGGGGGGGGTAAAATTTTGCTTTTTCACTCGTATATGATTTTAGTTTTTGTCATAGCTTAAGATTGATATAAGAAACACTACATAAAAGGTATTTTCATGTCCCTTTGCAACATAAGGTAATGCCTAATAAGCCTAATGTATAAACTATTACATGCCTTTCATCAGCAAATACAGGAATTCTGTAACATCACCATACAAAAAATAAAGAGCCACAGGCAAAACACCTGTGGCTCTCATGTAGTCTTTATCACCCGAACAACTACCCTTCATAGTAGAACTCGCCGTACTTGCTTTTGATAGTTAGTTCGTTGCTGTCGCTTTTCTTTACGCGGCCAATGATTTTCGCCTCCACGCCAAACGCTTTGGAAATATCTATCAGATCCTTCGCATGGGCCTCCGGCAGGTAAATCTCCAGGCGGTGGCCCATGTTAAAGACCTTGTACATCTCTTTCCAGTCGGTGTGGCTCTGCTCCTGTATTATGCGGAACAGCGGCGGTACCGGGAACAGGTTATCCTTCACAATGTGTACCTTGTCGGTGAAGTGCAGCACCTTGGTTTGCGCCCCGCCACTGCAGTGCACCATGCCGTGTATGTGCTGCCGGTGCTCCTTCAGTATCTCCATCACAATGGGCGCATAGGTGCGTGTGGGCGACAGCACCAGCTTACCCATTTCCAGGCCTGTTTCTTTGTTCACATCCGTCAGCCTATAGTTGCCTGAGTATACCAGGTCTACCGGAAGCTCCGGATCGTAGCTTTCAGGGTAGGAGGCTGAAAGGTATTTATGGAACACGTCGTGCCGGGCAGAGGTGAGGCCGTTGCTGCCCATGCCGCCGTTGTACTCGTCTTCGTAAGTAGCCTGCCCGTAGGAGGCAAAGCCCACGATGACGTCTCCGGCCTGGATGTTGTCGTTTGAGATGACCTCATCGCGGCGCATGCGGGCCGTCACGGTGCTGTCTACGATGATGGTGCGCACCAGGTCGCCTACGTCGGCTGTTTCGCCGCCGGTGCTGTAGATGCCCACGCCATTGTCGCGCAGCATTTGCAGTACCTCTTCTGTACCGTTGATGATGGCTGCAATCACCTCCCCTGGGATCAGGTTCTTGTTTCTCCCGATGGTGGAGGACAGCAGGATGTTATCGGTGGCGCCCACGCAAAGCAGGTCGTCTGTGTTCATGACCACGGCATCCTGGGCAATGCCTTTCCACACGCTCAGGTCGGCGGTTTCTTTCCAGTACATGTAAGCCAGCGAAGACTTGGTGCCCGCGCCGTCGGCATGCATGATGGCGCAATACTCTGGGTCGCCGGTGAGTATATCAGGGATGATTTTGCAGAATGCCTTCGGGAAAAGTCCTTTGTCGATGTTCTTGATGGCGTTGTGCACGTCTTCTTTAGAGGCAGAAACGCCACGGCGTAGGTATCTATTTTCCATAGCTCAGGGTAATTTTTACAAATTTAAGAAAGGCTTTGGTATTAGCGGCAGCGGAAAGTATAAATTCAGAAGATAGCGGCAGCGGCTTAAATAAAACGAGCAGCAGAGGCAAAGTACCCCTGCTGCTCGTTTTGTAGCGCTACACTGATTATTCCTGTATACGTACCACTTTAAATTCTGTACGGCGGTTGCGCTGGTGTTCTTCCTCTGTTGTGGCGTTTCTTACCACAGGACGGCTTTCGCCGTAGCCCCTGGCTGTGATGCGTGAGCGGTCTATCCCCTGTGAAATGATGTACTCCACGGCAGACTCAGCACGCCGCTGCGACAGGTCCTGGTTATAGGCTTCGCTACCGCGCTCATCGGTGTGGGAGCTTAGTTCAATAGAAATACCCGGATTGTCTTTCAGTATCTGCACCAGCTTGTCCAGCTCCCGGGCTGCATCCGGCCGGATGTTCGCCTTGTCAAAATCATAGAAGATGTTCTCCAGCACAATGGCCTTCTCCCGCACGATTTCGTTCAGCACCAGGGTAGCTGTCAGCCGCACCTCGTTGCCTTCCTCTGACAGCTCCTCCTGCGGCGGTGTTTTACCCACTGTCGTTATCTGCTCACGGGCAGTAAAGAAGCCGGGCTTCTCCGCCACCAGGTAATAAGTGGAAGCAGAGTCGAGCGGGAACGTGAACTGTCCGTTCGCATCTGTCGTGGTGGTACTTAGCCTTTGGCCGCCTGCATCCTGCAGCACTACAGTATTATTGGGCACTGCCGTACGCTGATTGGTGCCTTCGCGCCGCTGGTACAGCGTACCATCCACAAAGAAGTTAACCTGCTTTCGGCCACTTTTCACAAAGCGATACAGGTCATCGCCTCCTTTGCCGCCTTCGCGGTTAGAGGAGAAAAAGCCTGTGTTGCCCTTGCCTATGTAAATGCCGAAATCATCGCCTGGTGAGTTGATAGGCTGCCCCATGTTTACCGGTTTTCCGTTTTCGATGCGGAACAGGTCCAGGTTACCTAAACCAGGCAGTCCGTCTGAGGCGATGTATATAGTCCCGTCAGGCCCTACAGACACAAAGCTTTCATTACCTGCCGTGTTTATTTCCGGGCCCAGGTTCTCTGGTTTAGAGAAGCGACCGTTGTCGTCGATAGTGGTTTTATAGATATCGTTTCCGCCAAATCCCCCTCTGCGGCTCGAGGAGAAGTAAAGTGTTCTGCCATCCGGGGAAAAAGCAGGAGAAGAATCCCAGGCTTGTGGATCGTTTATGCTAAGCAGTTGCGGGTCCGTCCAGGCGCCGGAGCGGTAGTTCGAGATAAACAGGTCTACGTTCTGGCGGCCTTTCTTCGTACCCTCATTGCCCCGGGCAAATATCATGGTGCGCCCTTCGTTGGTAAAGGTAGCCAGGGCATCATGAATTCCCTCTGCGTTGATGTTCTCGTAAGGGCGCACAGCACCGCCCATCTCGGCAGCAGAATCCGTTAGCGTGGTAGCATACAAGTTCAGGAAGCCTTCGCCGTTCCCCATATATTCTTTCCCCGGTCCACGTGTGGAGGAGAAAACCAGCTCATTACCCAATAAGTAAGGAGCAAATTCTGAGGCCTCTGTATTCAGCGCCTCCAGGTTGTTTACTTTATAAGGTGTTGCTAGGCGAAGGATGTTGCTCAGAGAGCTCAGGGTTTCAACTTCGCGGGCTGCCAGGGCCTTAAGCTGCGGGCTGGTGCCTACGCGCACATAATCCTGCAGCTGCCGCAGCGCCTCCTCATACTGCCCGTTCGCTTTCAGGGCCAGGCCATAATAGTAATAGGCATCCTCCCGCCGGAAATTAGCATCCAAAGCCGCTTTGTAATAAGGCATGGCCTGCGCAATGCGGTTGGACAGGCGGTAGGCCTCCGCTATTTTATAATTTACCTCTCCAGGGTTGTTGGCATTTGCCAGTGCCTGTTTGTAAAACTCAATAGCACGCTCATACTGCTCCCGCTCAAAACGATTGTCGCCTCTGCTAAGGTACTGGCTAGCGCCGCAGCCGCCTAGCACCAGCAGGAGCAAAACGAGTATACTGGTAAGTTTAAGTTGATGCGCGATGGATTTAAAATTCAGCGTTTGATGCATGAACAAGTATGGTTAGGGTTTAGCCGGATCAGAAATACCGGGAAAGCCAGCTGTTACCGGCCGGCCGTGGCCATGCCTCCTGCAGCTCTCCGTAATTATTTACTAAAGTATCAAAGTACAGTGTATTCTTGCTAATCTCGCCGGCCGACACCTTCTTTTTCAGCTCCTGCATCCCTACCATTTCTACCTCTCCCTCTTTCAGAAACGCCAGTTGCGTTCGGTCGAAAAAAGATACCTGGAATTGCTGCTCCAGATTCCGCACAAAATTTACAGACTTGTCGATGGAGCAACCGCTGGCAGCAGCGGCTGTTTCGTTATTGGCCAGCACTAGAAACTGGTTGTGCAGCAGCTCCGCCGAGGCCTGTAAGCCTGTGCCATGGCTGCTCCACTCTTCTGCAAAACGCTGCAGCATCGGATTTATTTTATCCTGCTCTGCCTCCGTTAAGGGCCTGTTTGCCTGGTAAATCCAGAGGCGCGCATGGGGCGGCAGTTCGTTAAACGGAATGTACATGTTTATTAATGATTGTTGTTTGTTGATTGTTTTGAATGCCTGTGTTGTTTAATTGTCAACAGTAAAAAAGGAACAAAGATTTAACAATTAAACAATCCAGCAATCAACATTATTTACTAAGCCCCTCTGCCTGTGCTATCAGTTCAGCGATGTCGAAAACTTGTACGTTTTCTTCCTGATCCTTGTTCTTTACGCCATCGTTCATCATCACCATACAAAAAGGACAGGCCGTGGCAATCACACTGTTCCCGGCTGTGCCTAAGGTAGCCAGAGCTTCTTCTGTTCTTTCGATGTTCACGTCTTTTCTGCCCGGCTCCGGTTCTTTAAACATCTGGGCACCACCGGCACCGCAGCAAAGCCCATTTGCCCGTACACGCTTCATCTCTACAAGGTCGGCATCGAGCACGGCCAGCACTTCGCGCGGGGCCTCATAAATATCGTTAGCACGGCCAAGGTAGCAGGAGTCGTGGTACGTAATACGGCGGCCTTTAAAGCTTCCGCCCTCTTTTACGCGCACTTTGCCCTCGTTAATCAGTTGCTGCAGAAACGTGGAGTGGTGAATGACCTCATAGTTACCTCCCAAATCCGGATATTCATTCTTCATGGTGTTGAAGCAGTGTGGACAGGCGGTCACGATCTTCTTTACATTATAGGCATTCATCACCTCGATGTTTGTCAGGGCCTGCATCTGGAACAGGAATTCATTGCCGGCACGCTTGGCGGGCTCGCCGGTGCAGCTTTCTTCAGTGCCCAGCACAGCGTATTTTACACCAATATGCTCCAGAATCTGTACAAAGGCACGTGTCACTCTTTTGTAACGGTCATCGAAAGAACCCGCACAGCCTACCCAAAACAGGATTTCCGGCTCTTCGCCATTGGCAGCCATCTCGGCCATGGTAGGCACTTTCACTAATCTTTTATTTTCTTCCATCTGAAGGATAATCTATCTACTGGTTGGCAGCTACAGCTGCTTTGTTTATTATTTGTTGCGGACTGTTTGACTATTCAATGGATGTATGTGCACACCTGACCTCCATTTATCAAGCAATTAATTCTTGCTAGGCACGTAAAGATCTTCAGCCCAGTTAAAGCGGTCGGCTGGAGAGAAAGCCCATGGCGCACCGTTGTTCTCGATATTGGTGAACATGGTGTTAAGCGAAGCCGGCGCGGCAGACTCTTCCAGCACCAGGTAACGGCGCAGATCCATGATAACGGACAACTGGTCGATGTTAACAGGGCAGGACTCCACGCAGGCGTTGCAGGTAGTGCAGGCCCACAGCTCTTCAGGGGTAATATAACCGCGCAACAGCGTCTTCTCCTCTGTTACCTCCACCCGCTCTTCGCCTAGTTCCTTGTAGTGGTTTGGTGCAAAAATAGCCGGGTGCTCTCCTTTTTCCTCCATCCGGTCGCGGGTATCCATGACAATCTTTCGCGGAGACAGCAACTTACCCGTAATGTTGGCAGGGCAAACAGAGGTGCAACGGCCGCACTCGGTACAGGTATAAGAGTCCATCAATTGCTTCCAGGTCAGGTCTTCTACATCCTTGGCACCGAAGCGCTGTATGATTGGGTTGCCTTCTGCATCCATCTCAGGGGCCGGCGGTTGGTAGCTTGGGTCCAGCATGGCTTTGATCTCATGCGTAATAGCAGGGTTTGTGGTAAACTTCCCTTTCGGCTTCAGGTTTGAGTAGTATACATTCGGGAAAGCCATGATGATGTGGAAGTGCTTGGAGCTAGGCAGGTAGTTCATAAAAGCCAGGATACCCACAATATGGAACCACCAGCCTACTTTTGCAATCACATATAACTGATCCGGGTTATCCCCGAAAAGGTTCACGAAAAACTGGCTGATGGGGTAATAGCCCACTACCTCGCCACCCGCCAGCAGCACGCGCTTCATGTCCGCAATATTGAAGACGAACAAGGCCAGCATCAGCACAATCTCAGTAATCAGGATGATGTTAGCGTCTAATTTTGGCCAGGCACGCAACTCTACCCCATTCCACAGCCGTGGCACTTTAGTTACATTACGCCGCCACAGGAACATGACGCAGGCAATGATCACGAGCGCCGCCAGTATCTCGTTCAGGGCCATCAGACCACTGTACAGCGGGCCCACAAAACCCAGCACACGGTGCGTACCGAAGATACCATCAATGAGAATCTCCAGTACCTCCACGTTGATGACAATGAAGCCAACATACACAAACAGGTGCAGCACGGCAGGCAGCACGCGCTTAAACATTTTCTGTTGCCCAAAGGCTACCAGCAGGGTCTTGTTAATTCGCTCTGACGGGTTATCGTCTAGCGTTGTGTCCCGGCCCATCAACACATTTTTCCGGATTTTGCGGATCTGCCATACAAACAGGCCAATGCCTATGGCAGCCACAATCAAGAAGATAATATTTTCTATTCCTATCACGGCAGACTATTCGTTATACATACTAATCTATAGCTAAAGATAGCAGAATACTGAGAATAATGTACGGGGGATACATTTTTTAAAATATTTTTCGCCAGAATATTTGCTACTTAAAAGTTCCTTACTACTTTTGCATACCCTTACGGAACAAGGGGACACAACAAGAGCTGGTGATGTAGCTCAGTTGGTAGAGCAAAGGACTGAAAATCCTTGTGTCGGTGGTTCGATTCCACTCATCACCACAAAAACCTCTGTCAGAAATGGCAGAGGTTTTTTGTTTATGGGTCCTGGGTGAGGGCTTTAACAGCGTCAGAGACGGGTTTTTATAATCACTTCCGCCCTCCATCCGAAAGCGGCCGGCAGACCTTCTGCCAATGCCATAACGCAGCATCTGTTCCGTCCGTTGTCTCATCTGCTGTCTCACTTTGGGTGCATCAACCTTATAGGGATGTGCACGCTGAGATATTTACCCAAGACGGACCTCTAGTGGAAACATTGGACCTCAGCTGGGTGCGTTAGGAGTCGCAATACACACCCGCATCCTTCTCAAATAACAACCTGTCTGCATTTCCATTTGTTGGCTCCTGTGCCTGATCACGGACAATGTAACGCCCACTCCTGACGCGGTGGCAACATCATAGCATCCCCACCTCTAAGGCAGGAATTATGGACGTGGTGACACTCACAAGCGTAGCCCCTCTTCAATCGTTTGACAGCACCACCGAGCCGCCTCGCCCGCATTATGTAGAGTTTGTTTCTATCGACGACAAAACGCCGTAGCGGGAATCCATATGCCCTCACTGGCTTCAAAGGACCAAAATATGGCGACTAACGACGACAGGGTATTTTGATGCCCTCCGGTGTTGTAGATTACCTCTATCGACGAAAGATTGCCAAAATTGTGGAAGCCCAACCGCCCATACACGCTACAAACGCAGATCGCCTCTCAAATTCATCCCAAATTCTGGCGTTTTGTCGTCAATAGATTTGGCGTCAAACCTCTGCATCACCTCTACAAGTGGACACATTTTCATTACCGACACTATATATATTATAAACCTCTACAGAACAGGGTCTACAACCATCGCCATAGCCCTACCTGCAAGCAACACTACTGGAAACGGTGCAGCATTACAGACACTGGGGTAGCACTTTGACCATTGGGTTTTGAACATTGGAAATATTTACGTAATTATATACTCGACAATGTGTAAACATTCAGTTGTCACTTGACTACCTTCGTGGAAACAATTTACCTAACATGATTACCGGAGAACTGAAGAGCAAGATTGACCGGGTCTGGGACGCCTTTGCAACAGGTGGCCTGTCCAACCCCATCACCGTAATAGAGCAAATGACCTACCTGCTGTTTATCCGCAGGCTGGACGAGATACATACTCAGCGCGAGCAGAAGGCCGCGTTCATGAAGCAGGAGATCGAGAACCCGATCTATCGCCCGGAGGAGCAGGAGCTGCGCTGGAGTTACTTTAAGAATGCTGACCCGGAGGTGATGTTCCGCCTCTTCACTAAGGAGCAGGGCGTGTTCGATTTCCTCAAGAACATGGGCGCACAGGACGGCACCTTCTCCAACTATATGAAGGGCGCCACCTTTATGATCCCAACCCCTCGCCTGCTAGCCCAGGTGGTGGACATGCTGAGCGAGATCGACATGGACGACCGCGACACTAAGGGCGATGTGTATGAGTATCTGCTGAGCAAGATCTCCAGCGCGGGCCGTAACGGGCAGTTCCGTACCCCGCGCCATATTATTAAGATGATGGTGCAGCTGGTGAAGCCCACCCCGGAGGACATTATCTGTGATCCGAGTGCCGGCACGTGCGGTTTCTTGGTGGCTGCCGGGGAGTACCTGCGCGAGGAGTACGCCACAGAGCTCCTGAAGCCGGAGGTGCAGCAGCATTTCCAGTCACAGGCGCTGATGGGCACCGAGTTTGATCCGACCATGCTCCGCATCGGGGCCATGAACCTGATGCTGCACGGTATGGAGAACCCAAACCTGGTGCAGGTGGATGCCCTAAGTGAAGCCAACACCGGATTTAAGGACCGCGCCTCGATGGTACTCGCCAACCCTCCCTTCAAGGGATCACTCGACCGGGAATCGGTGGACCCGCTGCTCCTCAACATCGTGGACAGCAAGAAGACGGAGCTTCTATTTTTGGGCCTCATCCTGAAGGGACTGCAACTGGGTGGCCGTGCTGCCGTGATCGTACCGGACGGCGTGGTGACAAACACTAATAATGCATTCCTAACTGTCCGCAAGGCATTAGTTGACCAGCACAAGCTCACAGGTGTGGTATCTATGCCTTCAGGGGTGTTCAGACCCTATGCCGGAGTAAGCACATCCATCCTTCTGTTTACCAAGACCGACAGTGGCGGCACTGACAAAGTGTGGTTCTACGACATGCAGGCTGACGGACTTAGCTTGGATGACAAACGAATCCCTGTGGCTGAGAACGACATCCCGGACATACTTACCCGCTGGAGCAACTCGGAGGCCGAGGCAGCACGTGCCCGTACCGACAAGAGCTTCTATGTACCGGTGGACGAGATCCGCGCGAACAAGTATGATCTGAGTATCAACCGCTACAAAGAGGTGGTACACGAACAGAAGGACTATGATACCCCGGAGATCATCATTGCACAAATCGAAGCGCTTGACGAAGAACGCCGTCAACTATTAGGGGAGCTTAAGGAAATGGTTTCACTTGACATATTTACAGCATGATGTGGGACAAATCACGACTTGGCACTCTAGTTGAACCACCTATTTCGGGTGAGTGGGGAAACGGGGAAGGTACCACGAAAGTCATTCGCACCACCAACTTCACAAATAGTGGCCGTCTTGATCTTTCAAATGTTGTGCAGCGCAACATCGACACCAAAAAGATCCAGCAGAAGCGGCTCCTATATGGGGACATGATAATCGAGAAATCTGGAGGAAGCCCTACGCAACCCGTAGGCCGAGTAGTATTTTTCGATGCGACAGATGACACCTACTTATGCAACAACTTTACAAGTGTGCTACGTGCTAAATCTGCTATGAACCCAAGATACTTGTTCTGGCACCTGTTCTATGCGCACCAATCTGGCCAGACTCTCCGGTTTCAGAATAAGACTACGGGTATCATTAACCTGCAATTGAAGAGATATCTTGAGGAAACCCAAATATCGACTCCCCCAATAGAGATCCAGAATCACATCGCCGACACTCTTGACAAGGCGGATGCTCTCCGTCGCAAGGACCAAGAGTTGCTGCTGAAGTATGACAATCTCACCCAGAGCATCTTCTACGACATGTTCGGTGACCCTGTGCGGAATGAGAAGGAGTGGGATGTACTAACTATAAGAGAATTGGTTCGAGAGGTTAAGTACGGCACCAGCTCTCCTGCTTCGACAGTTGGCGAGTATCCATACCTCCGGATGAACAACATTACTTATAGTGGTGAACTTGACTTGAATGACCTCAAACGTATTGATGCAAATCCTGCTGAATATGTCAAATATGGTGTTCAAAGGGACGACATACTTTTCAACCGAACCAACAGCAAGGAGCTTGTCGGAAAGACTACCGTTGTCGATACGGACCAAAACATGATTGCTGCTGGGTACCTGATTCGGGTACGTTGCAACAACCTTGCAAACCCACACTTTATATCCGCTTTCTTAAACTGCAAAGAGGGCAAGGGTATCCTGCGCAATATGTGCAAGAGCATCGTGGGCATGGCTAATATCAACGCCCAAGAACTTCAAAATATCCGGCTCATCACCCCTCCAAAAGAATTGCAGGATGAATTTGCGCAACGCATTCTCTCCTTGAAGGCGATAAAACAACTGGCGGTTACCAACGTCTCCTATTCGCACTCTTTATTCAACTCGCAATTGCAACGCTACTTCCATAACTGATGACCACAAACTTCTCGTATCTGACCGACTCCTGGGCGCACCTAGCCCCTACCCTCCAGCAGGCGGAACAACAAGTCTACACGGCGGCGCCCTATGCGGCAGTGCTGTGTCGCAAGTCCCTTGAGGAGTGGATGAGATGGCTGTACGAGAACGACCTGGACCTGGAGCTGCCCTACGAAACCACGCTCAACTCCATGCTGCACCAGCCAGCAATGCGGGAGCTGCTGGCTCCAGAATTGTTCCGCCAGGTAAACCTGGTGCGCAAGCTGGGCAATGACGCAGCGCACGGCGCCCTGACGGTAAAGCAAGAGGAAGCCCTGCATGTGCTCCAGATCATGCACGGGTTCACGGGCTGGGTGGTGCGGGGCTACAGTCCTGAGCGGGTGAGCATTCCCGCATTCGACATCAGCCTCGTGCCTACGGAGGCTCCAGCGGCACTCAAGTACAAAGAGCGCATCCAGCAGATAGAGGCCGCCCTGAAGGAGGCCCAGGACCTGACCCGCACCCAGCAGTCGGAGCTGGACCGCATCAAGGCGATCAAAGAGTCACACGTGAAACTCCCGCCACCGTATGACCCGAACGAGGCGGTGACACGGGAGCTATACATTAACCTGCTCCTGCACGAGGCCGGTTGGGACCCCCACGGCCCGAATGTGGCAGAGTACCCGGTAAAGGGAATGCCCACGGGGAACGGGCTCAACAACGGCTCCGGCAAGGTAGACTATGTACTGTGGGGCGACGACGGGAGGCCCCTCGCCGTGGTGGAGGCCAAACGTACCAGCAAGGATGCCAAGGTGGGGCAGAACCAGGCGAAACTATACGCCGACTGCTTGGAGCAAATGCATGGCCAGCGCCCCGTGCTGTTTTATACCAACGGCTTTGAGACCTGGCTATGGGACGACCAGGAGTACCCTCCTCGCAGGGTGCACGGGTTCTACAAGAAAGACGAGCTGGAGCGGCTTATCCAGCGCCGGAGCACACGCTCTCCCCTGCTGGAGGCCCCCGTAGACGCTGACATCGCTGGGAGGTATTACCAGATCGAGGCCATCCGCAGCGTGGGCAAGGTGCTCGAGAACCGAGGCCGTGAGGCCCTGCTGGTGATGGCTACCGGCACCGGCAAGACGCGCACCGCAGCGGCCTTGGTGGACCTGCTGAGCAAGTGCGGCTGGGCGAAGCGCGTGCTGTTCCTGGCAGACCGCAACTCGCTCATCTACCAGGCGCATGGCGCCTTCACCAAGCTCCTGCCCAACCAGCCAGCCGTGGACCTGACCAAGACCAAGGAGC
The DNA here is from genome assembly GCF_054779655.1 of Pontibacter brevis. Taxonomy (NCBI): domain Bacteria; kingdom Pseudomonadati; phylum Bacteroidota; class Cytophagia; order Cytophagales; family Hymenobacteraceae; genus Pontibacter; species Pontibacter brevis. Next base: position 323,736 of record NZ_BAAGXV010000090.1, on the reverse strand, counting down.
ACGCTCAGGCCAGGGTGGTGTTCTGCACCTACCAAACCATGATCAACCTCATCGACCAGAGCTATGAGCAGAAGCAGCGCACCTTCGGGGTGGGCCACTTCGACGTGATTATCTTTGACGAGATACACCGCTCAGTCTACAATAAGTATAAGGCCATCTTCGAGTACTTCGACGGCTACCGCATCGGCCTTACCGCCACCCCTAAGAGCGAAGGTGACCGTGACACCTACCACCTCTTCAAGCTGGAGCCCAACGTGCCCACCTTTGCCTATGAGTTGGAGCAGGCCGTAGAGGATGGGTTCCTGGTGCCGCCGCTGAGCGTGTCGGTGCCGCTGAAGTTCCACCGCGAGGGAATCAAATATGCCGACCTCTCCCCACAGGAGAAACTCCAGTACGAGGAGAAGTTCGCAGACCCGCTGACGGGGGAGTTCCCCGACGAGGTCGGCAGCGGCGCCCTAAACACCTGGCTCTTCAACGAGAACACCGTGGATCGGGTAATTGCCTATCTCATGGAGCACGGCGTGAAAGTGGCCGGAGGAGACCGCATTGGCAAGACCATCGTCTTCGCCCGCAGTCACCGTCATGCCAAGTTCATTGAGGAGCGCTTCAACAACCAATACCCGCAGTACAAGGGTGACTACTGCCAAGTGATCGACAACTACGAGACCTACGCCTATGACCGCCTCAAGAAGTTCAAGGAGAAGGAGGGCGCACCGCACATCGCCGTGTCGGTGGACATGCTCGACACCGGCATTGACGTGCCGGAGGTGGTGAACCTGATCTTCTACAAGCCCGTGCGCTCCAGCGCCAAGTTCTGGCAGATGATCGGCAGGGGCACGCGCCTATGTGAAAACTTGTTTGCACATGAGCAGCACAAGGAGCACTTCCTGATCTTCGACTTCTGCGAGAACTTCGAGTTCTTCGGGCAGAAGCCCGAGGGCCTCGACAGCCGCCAGGGCAAATCGCTGACCCAGCGCCTGTTCAACCAGCGCCTCAAGCTCATCTTCCACCTGCAGAAGTATCCCGAGCACGCGGCCTATGCCGACGAGCTGCGCCAGTACCTGCACAGGCAGGTAACGCAGCTCAACGACGAGAGTTTCCTGGTGCGGCAGCAGTGGCGAGAGGTGGAGAAATACCGCGACCTGCACCAGTTCAACGCCCTCAACGAACTGGAGGTGAAGGAGCTGGCGGACCACATTGGTCCTCTGGTGTTTGAAGTGGAGGAGGACGAGAAGGCCAAGCGCTTTGACCAGCTCTGCTACACCATGGAGCTGGAGCTTCTGCTGAACGGCTCCATCGCCACACACCTGGTGCAGGAGACGCAGGGCCAGGCCGACGCCCTCACCAAGCGAGGCAACGTGCCACAGGTGGCAGTTAAGCTGGAGTTTATCCGTCAGGTGCAGGGTCAGGCCTACTGGGCCGACGTGACACTCTACAAGCTGGAGAGCCTGCGCAAGGACCTCCGCAACCTGATGCGATACATTCAGGGGCAGGCCGCTCCTATTGTCTACACAGACCTGGATGATGAGGTGCTGGTTGTGACCGAACCCAAACCGGTGGTGGTGACCGGCCTTAACCTGGAGGCTTACCGCAAGCGCGTGGCCCAGTACCTGATAGAGCGCAAGCACCACCTGGTAATCCATAAGCTGCGCACGAACCAGCCGGTAACGCCTGAAGAGCTGCAGGAGCTGGAGAATATGCTTTTCGACCAAGGCGAGGTGGGCACCAGGGAACAATTCGAGAAGGCCTACGGCAAACAGCCACTAGGCCGGTTCATCCGCTCTATTGTAGGATTGGATATTACCTCCGCCCGCGAGGTATTCAGCAAGTTCATCAACAACCCCTCCATGAACCCGCAGCAGATCCGCTTCATGGACATGATCATCCAGTACCTGTGCACCAACGGATGCATCGAGATCGGCAAACTGTTTGAGGCCCCCTTCACAGAAGTATCCTCCAAGGGGCTGCTGGGTGTATTCTCGCCGGACGAGGCCAACGAGGTGGTCTCGCTGCTGGAGCAGGTGAACCAGTACGCGGAGGTGGGTTAGCCAGTGTCATCCCATCTATAAGGGAATTTTGCAGCCCCTCTTGCAGATGACACGAATACGTGGTAGCTTTTGCCCGTTTTGCCACAACCGAACATTTGCTAAACAATGGCCAACAAGCCCAGCAGCATTGCCTTGCGTTCTATAAGGGACCGACTCGATAAGTTTCTTGACTCTACGCTTAATAATAATGTGCAGGTCGTTCTACCGAAGAACCTCGCACGATCATTCCTCATCGAGCACACTCCTCCAGGAATCGATGAAGCCCGATGGTTGAGCATGGCGTACTATATTGTCCAAACGATTCTGCTGATGAGCCGCGATAAGCGTTTTAAGAGCCATAATCGTTCATTGCGAGGCTATGTCCCCTTATCTTCCACCATCCTTAAGGGGTTGGGCGGGGCAAAATACAAGGTGGCGGTGGACCATCTTATCGAAATTGGTGTTATCGAGCGGGATGGTGTATTCAGCAAGGTGAGGCACGAAAACATGGGGTACAGACTGTGCCGCCAGTATTGGTCGCAAAGGTTCAAATACAGAACCATTCCTGATGCAGAAGTCCGCAAGACCATTGTTCAGCACCGGAAGCAGCAACTGGAGATTATGAAACCGCGATTGCGCGAGTTGGCTCATGTGGTACGTTGGCTCACTGATGGTAAACTGCGCCTCGACAAGGAGAAGGCTCTGGAGTATATTGAGGATTATAAGGTATTCTGGGACTTCCGGATGAAGAAGCTCCATCTTCAAGGGGAGTCGCTCGAGAATGCTCGCATTGACGCTAAGCATCGGTTCAATTGGGCAGCCTGCTCGATTGAACAATGGGAGTCGGATACCCACTTGTCGGTAGACGATAAGGGAGGACGCTTGTATTCCCCGCTCACTTCTATATTGAGTCCGCTTCGGCACTTTCTTACCTACGACGGCAAATCGCTGGTGAGCTTCGACCTCAAGAACAGTCAACCGCTCCACCTGGTACTCCTGATGAGGCCAGAGTTCTGGTCATCAAACAGTAGAGACAAGTGGACCCTGAAGAAACTCAACGGAGAACTCTGGAAACACCTACAACAGCAGGGACACATGTCTCCGACGTCCTCCCTCTCCCCCATTATCTTGCAGAAGACAACACCACTCACTGATAATGAATCAGTTGTAGAATCCCACTTTGCACGCTTAGTTCTCACCGGTAAACTCTACGAGTTTATTTCCGAGCACTTCCGAGGGAAATACACAAGCGCTGAAGGAGTCGACCGCTTCGACACCCGTACGAAGGCCAAGAAACAGGTGCTTCGTCTCATGTATTTTAACCCACTGAAGTTTCATTCTCCGTCACACGACACCTTCAGGGAGTTCCGGCAGCGGTTCCCTCTGGAGGCGCAGGTCCTTCAGTTGTTAAAGAGCCGTGATTACCGTGATCTACCAGTGCTACTCCAGAAATTGGAGGCACAGATTCTCCTACACGAAGTGTGCAAAGAGATATATGAGCTGGATCGGAACATTCCACTATTCACGGTGCATGACTCCATCATTACTACAACAGATCATGCGGAAACGGTTAAGGGAATCCTGCTTGCCACGTACCAAAATCTGCTTGGTGCCGCTCCACAATTGGAACACAAGGAGCTACAACCTTCGATCGCCTACAATGAACTATGGGACTACTCGCTCGGAAAGCTCCGTGAGGAATTCAGCATGCCTGAGCCACAGGCCGAATTCATTCTCGCTGGCATGAAGTTTCGCATGCCCAATGGCAAACCCACCCAACCATCAGTCCCACAGGAGTTCCCTCTTCTCCAGGATGTATCGGTTGATGTTGGCAGCGTTGACAACCCTTTCGGTGAGCCAAAACGAAAATTACGCAAGTAATTGTTGTACTCAGCAGGAGTTCACAAGTCTGCACTTAAACCCTGTCGCTGTTTACACTTCGAGACTTCGTGGAGGAAACAGCGATGTGCGCGAGAGCGAGACGAGGCTCTCCTACAGCATATATTTTTAACACTTGTTTGGTTGCATGAATCTGCTCCGCCGTCAAATACATTAGATGGCTAACGTCAAAACTTACAAAGGAACGAACGATTTATACGGTGAGTAGTCCCACCCTTTAGAGAGAGCACGGCCGGATGCGACGCCCGTATTCGCACATGCAGAGGGTACCCTAAAACCCTCCCCCGGTTCGGTTGCTTTGCCCTCTACCCCGGGTCTCTACCACAGGAGCAGGGAACGCGCATGCAGGAATTAGGTGTTCTTCACCGTCAGTTACTGTCGCATAAGTTTAAACTTCGCAAGGTTAAACCTCGCAATGTTACACGACAGCAACATCGCATGCCGCTGCTTCACAATACCCTACGCAGCCACCTTGTCTCATCAGTGAGCTGCCACCTGCCACGCCTCGCTTTAGAAGTGTACCATTTACCGGTGCATGCCTCACTGGTGAACCACCTAGCCACAATATGTATGCGTGCAAAGATTGGACAACACGAGAAGGTACATATCAATCCCCTTTTTGCTAGTAGATCAGCCGGAACAGCATCTATCAGAAATCGGAAGGACTGATCACCTTACCTCAGTTGTTGAGCAGGATGCCTAGCACCACCTCATGGCTCCCCTGTGTCGCTCTCCCGAACTCGGACCCCGAGATATCATAGGCGTAGCCCAACTGCCATAGGTTGTTAATGTTCAACCCTCCGAGCAGTATTACGCAGTCGTGCTTCCTGTAGGAGGCGCCGGCCCACATCTTGTCCAAGCAGAGCACCTTGAGGTTAAGATCCGCCGCCAGAGGGGGCCGGCTTAACGCGTTTCACCATTACCATAGGCAGCAGGAGTAGTTTGGTTGAGAGCACGACCTTGTGTCCCCCTTTCAAGATGTGGTGCATCCGGGAGCGGTTCATGTCTTGTCGCGTGCCTTTGGCTCGTCTTAGAAGCCATATTCTATCAAGAATAGTACTGAACAAGAGGCCTGAATCCGGGTTGTGTAAATTGAATATCAGGCGTGTCATATATAATATTTACATTATATTTACCGTGCAAACACCGGACTTCCAAACCCGACATGTGCATAAGGATTTCTACTGGTTCGCAAGTACTTATGCACTAGTTAATCTGTCGGACCCGGAGTCGGCGCACAATTCAACCAAACAACTTACTTCGAGTGTATGATCAAACGCTCTACAAACACAATGAAAACAAACATACTAGGTCGAGGGCTTCTGCTGGTACTATTAGTCGGTCTACTTGTACACCCACTACTGGCGCAAGTGCCGGTTAGAAAGGTGTGGGACAAAACGTTCGGGGGGAGTCACTCTGATGCATTAAGCGCAATAGCTGTCCCATCAAGCGGAGGATATCTTCTTGGAGGTACCTCAAGCTCAGGAGTTAGCGGTGATAAAACAGACGCCACGAGGGGCAGCCATGCCTATTATGACTATTGGGTATTGAGGCTGAGTGCAAATGGCAGGACGGCTTGGGACAAGACCCTTGGCGGAGGAGAGATAGACCAGCTAACATGCATGTTGACTCTGGCAGACGGTGGCTTTCTTTTAGGCGGATGGTCGTGGTCCAACAACGATGGAGACAAGACAGAGGCTTCAGAAGGGCATACAGATTACTGGCTCATTAAGCTTAATCCTGACGGCAGCAAGGCTTGGGACAAGGCTCTCGGGGGAAACAACTATGATTACCTGCGTTCAATCATACAAACATCTGACGGCGGATATCTTCTTGGAGGTGGATCAACCTCAGATATAAGCGGTGATAAAACTGCGGGTAATACTGGGTTCGACAACTATTGGATCGTAAAACTCAACGCTGATGGCAGTAAGGCTTGGGACAAGACCTTTGGAAGAGCAGAATACAACTATTTTGCATCCATGGTAGCAACGCAGGATGGGGGCTATCTGGTAGGTGGATGGACGACATCAGTGCTTGGTAACGAACCTGCTGAAGGGGCTAAGGGAGGAATAGATTACTGGGTGGTGAAGCTGAACCATGATGGTAGCAAAGCGTGGGATAAGGTGATTGGCGGAAACGGAGACGACTACTTGTCTTCCCTGGCCATAACGGCAGACGGAGGATTTCTACTAGCCGGAAGTTCCACCTCTGGCGCTAGCGGAGATAAGACAGAAGATCCTGTAGGTGGTTTTGACTATTGGGTGGTAAAACTCAACGCCAACGGACAGAAGGTATGGGAGAAAACTGTCGGAGGAAGCAGTAACGACTACTTAACTTCTCTTGCCGTAGCTCCTAGCGGTGGAATCATCCTTTCGGGAGGATCTCAATCCGGTATTGGAGGCGATAAAACAGAGGCCTCCAGAGGAGAAAGTGACTACTGGATTGTCATGCTTGATGCTAACGGTAACATAAATTGGGATAAAGCACTTGGCGGAAGTGGTTATGACCAACCGCACGCCTTGGCTGTAATTAGAGATGGCGAGTACATAGTAGGGGGTTCATCCAGTTCTGGCGCTGGGGGTGACAAAACAGAGGCTTCTAGAGGGGAATCTGATTATTGGGTGGTGCGATTAAGTACGAACGCGACGCCACCTCTCATCATGAGACAGCCAGTAGCGCAAACGATTATCGGTGGGCAAAGCACGAACTTCACTGTGGCAGCTGACGGCACAGGCTTAACCTACCAATGGCAGGTAAGTAGGGACGGCGGTATCACCTTCAACAATATTACGAACGGCCTAAGCTACGGTGGAGCTACAACGGCAACCTTAGCCATCACTAAGGCTCCTGTCTCTATGAACGGCTTGCGGTATCGGGTACAAATAAGCAATGGAGGCGTTTCCACCTCCCAAACCGCTATGCTATCCGTTGAAGCGCCCGCTTTCGATAACACACGCGTATGGCAGTCAATTGGCCTTGTGGGCAGAACTGACAGTACTTCTCTGGCTTTGGATGCGGCAGGCACTCCTTACCTTGCCTACGGAAACCCGGACAGAGAGTCTAGAGCCACCCTTATGAAGTACAACGGGCGCAACTGGGTATCTGTTGGAGAGGCCGGCAAAACAGGGTATGTATCGTTGGCCATTGGAGCCAATGGCACGCCTCATGTAGCTTACGAGCATCGTGAGCGGAACTACAGGGCGACAGTGATGAAGTCAAACGGTGCTGATTGGGAAGCAGTTGGCACGGAAGGTTTCTCTGGCCCATCAGGTCAAGTTTCTGTAGCACTTGATGCGAACAACCTGCCTTATGTTGCACATACCGGAGACAAGGTCACGGTAATGCGGTACAGCGGCACCCTTTGGGAATTAGTAGGTACAGCAGGCTTGTCCTCTGAAGGGGCGGATTATACGCGCATAGCGCTGGATGCCGAGGGTACCCCCTACGTGGCCTTCAGGGACTTTGCGAATAGCTTCAAGGCGACCGTGATGCGATTCACCGGAGAAAGATGGGTGCCTGTAGGTCCGCCCGGCTTCTCAGCCGGTGAGGCCACTGACCTTTCCCTAGCCGTTGATGCGAACGGCACGCCTTATTTAGCTTATTCCGACCGAGGCAATGGTGCCAAAGCCACGGTTATGCGCTTCAATGGTGACCGTTGGGAGCCAGTGGGCACAGAGGCTTTCACAGCAGAGCAGGTCAGATCCATGTCCTTGGCGCTGGATGCAAGTGGAACCCCGTATCTGTCCTTCATGGACTGGACTCACGGCACCAGAATCACAGTGGTCCGGTTTAACGGTATAGCCTGGACGCCCGTTGGAGTCGAAGGCTTTTCAACATGGCCGGCAAACTCCACTTCAGTGGCCTTGGATCCCACTGGTGTTCCTTATGTAGCTTACCGCGAGGGCGGCCAAGCCGTGGTAATGAAATTTGCGTCCAATGCGGTTCCAAGCTCCATCAGTTTGTCCAGTTCTGTTTTGAATGAGAACGTCCCGGCAAATACTGTGGTGGGCATTTTGACCACTGCAGACTCTGATGCAACAGATACGCACACCTACACGCTGGTCGACGGGGAAGGAGCTGCTGATAACGCCACTTTCACCATTGACGGCGACCAGCTAAGGATAAAAGTTTCGCCAAACTACGAGGACAAGAGTTCCTACAGCGTTCGCGTCAGAACGAGCGACGGAAAGGCCAATGGACACCTAGAGAAAGCCTTTGTCATTCATGTCGTCGACCTAGATGAGGTGAAACCTGCTATCACCCTGTCCACTCCGGCTTCCCCTCACGTGAACGCACCCTTTATAGTGACCTTCGCATTTAGTGAGGCAGTGACAGACTTTATCATGGGCGATATTACGGTGGTGAACGGCGCGGCCTCCGAATTCACGGCCGTGAGCGCCACCTCCTACAGGGCCAAGATCACGCCAGCCGCCCAGGGGCAGGTGCGCGTGAGCGTATCGACGAACGTGGCGCAGGACGCAGCCGGCAACGGCAACACCGCCTCCTCCGAGCTCATTAGAACCTACGACAGCGCTGCTCCTGTGGGCTACGGGGTGGCCTTCGTTCAGACGGTGGTCAACTACGGCAACGAACGTGATGTGTCTGCAAGGGTGACAGGCGCCGAGGTGGGCGCCTCCTACAGCTACACCGTCACTAGCTCAGGGGGCGGCACGGCGGTGACGGGAAGCGGAACCGTAGCTGCCTCTTCCTTTGACATCACCGGCCTCAATCTCTCCGGCCTGGGCAACGGGCAGCTGACCCTGACACTGAGGCTGACGGATCCTGCGGCCAACGCAGGCGCCGCAGCCACGGCCCAGGTGATGAAGCACAGCCGTAACATCAACTCCTATACCAGACCGGTAAGCGTGAGGGTGCCCTTCCGCACGGCCTTCAGCCAGCTGGTGCTCCCCTCCACCGTGGAGGTAGCCTACTCGGACGACACCAGGGGCACAGTGCAGGTAACCTGGCAGCAAGGAGCCTACAACAGCGCGGTGGCCGGAAGCTACGAGCTCAGCGGAACCCTAACCCCTGCCGAGGGCACCACCAACCTCCAGAACATCACGGCCACTGCCACGGTGGTAGTGGAGGCCAGCAGGGCGGCCACGGCCATCTCCCTGAGCCGAAGTGAGGTGGACGAGAACAATGCGGTGGGCGCCGTAATCGGCACGCTCTCCAGCACAGATCCGGACCAGGGCGACACCCACACCTACACGTTGGTTCCCGGTGAGGGCGCTACTGACAACGCCTCCTTCTCGATCGAGGGAGACCAGCTAAAGGCGGCAAGGGCGTTTGACTTTGAGGCGCAGCAGAGCCTGAGCGTCCGCATCCGCACCACCGACAGCGGCGGGGCTTCCTTTGAGGCGACCAAGGTCATCACGGTAAACGACCTGCAGGACTCTGTGACCGGCATCGCAGAGGAGGAGAACCAGATGCTCCAGATCTTCCCGAACCCGACCAGCCGCTACCTGATGGTCAGCTTTAACAAGGTGATAGATGCCGTAAGGCTGGTGGATAGCCGCGGAGCCACCGTACTGATGAAGGAGGGGCGCTTGATACAGGTGCAGCTAGACATTGCTCCGCTTGCGCCGGGCGTGTACGTGGCCGTGATCTACTCACAAGGCAAGGTATATACTAAACGTATCGTGGTGATAAGGTAACAAACCGGCCACGGCTCTTGCCTAAGCGCTTGTATTAAATATTCCAAGAGGTGAGATCATATGGTCTCACCTCTTTTGTTTCTACCGTATTGCCTGCACAGCTATTCCATGTAGAAGTAGCTCTTAGGACTTGCCACTCAATTTAAGGGTTGGCATCATCTCAGCCTCCACCTGCACCGATGTTACGTAGATATAGCATACTTGTATTCACGCTTGAGTGCCCTAGCAACTGGATTTCACTCCAAAGAGCCCATCTTCTGAGCCGTAGGAAGACCGCAGAGAGAATCCGGCGCTTGTTCATGTACAGAGGTGCACATCATCTATGGGAGGAACTCTAGAAACACAGGTACCAATCAATCAACCTAACTTCTATGTTATGTCTTACAACAACGGCGATCGCGGTGTTCAATAATTTGCACCTTGTAAAATGCATACGTTCGCGCACGCGGAGGATACCCTACAAACCCTCCCCCGGTTCAGTTTGCTTTACCCTCCCCCCGGGCCCCTACCATAGGAGCAGAGAACGCGCCTGCAGGAATCGAATGATCTTCACCGGCAGTTACCGTCGTACAAGTTTAAACTTCGCAAGGTTAAATCTCACAGTGTTACACGACAGCAACATCGCATACCGCTGTTTCACAATGCCCTACGCAGTCATCTTATCACATCAGTGAGACGCCACCTGCCACGCCTGTGCCTTAGCAATGTACCACTTACCGGTGCATGTCTCACTGGTGAGACACTCCATCCATCAGCACATACGTTGAAATCATATATTCGTAGCTCACAGAAAAGATATCATGTGCGGACGCTATACGATCATTACTAAGCAGAAGGAGTGTAAGGGCTCCGTACGGGCTGCCAGGATGCTAGAGCAGGCGCAGGCCGACAATCACTTCAACGCGGCTCCCATCCAACTACTGCAGGTGATCACGAATGAAGATCCGGAGCATCAGCAATTCTTCTCCTAGAGCTGACACAGCACTGTGCAAAAGAGAGAAGAGCATGTTCACGAGAGACGAGTGTTTCTACCAAGGCTAATTCTAAGCAATCCCCGCCCAGAGCCAATTGAACCAGCTGTTTAATATAGATGGCTATCACCAACCGGAATCAAGATTCTGGCCCAGCAGCTCATGTCTATTCACCCTTATGGGTGTGCTCCTCTGACACGCCCCCTAACCAATCGACCTAGCAAACACCCGCCTGAACAGCTCGTCAGCAGCAACTCGAACATCCAACATGCTATCAAATGTACCCGTTACGCATTGCTCATGCCAGCGATGGCCCCACCCTCCTACAGGAAAGTATCCTGCCCGGTGTACATACCGAACTTACTCCTCACTCGCCGACTCAGGATCCAGTGTATGCATTCCTCTGCAGGGGACCTTAAGTACCTTCCCCGGGCTAGCCGGTTTTCCCCTCTCTTCTCCAGATTAACCTGGACAGTTACCACAATCTCCCTTGATAAAATCGCTCCAACACCCGTCCAACGACGAATCAGGGGCGCCTTCGGCATACGCTGCGTGCTTCGATGGTGGTCCATAATCTGAGCCTAGAACGTTCAATCCTTGCATTAAAAACGATTACATATTATATTCAAACGATTGATTACCAACATTTTGTAGAGCAAAAAAACACGTGTAGAACTCTGAGCCAGCCATACCGGCCAGCATCGAATTGTTGTAGAAATCACTTGATCATTTTGTAGAACATTAACCAATCCACATATATGAGTATTATCATTAGCAGCACAAGCGGCAAAGGGGGCGTGGGGAGAACCACCACTACCGTCAACCTTGGGGCCGCATTAGTTGAGCTAGACTACAAAGTCCTGCTCATCGATTCAGACCACCTTGCAAACATGTCATGGCACTTCGGCATCGGGCCTAATTCGCACCTCAGCGATCTGCTCACGGGTAAGATCAGGGTCCGTGATGCCGTTATTCCCCTGGTGGAGGGGCTGGACTTGATTCCTTCAGGGGGCAAGGATCTTCTCTCACTCAGAGAGACTCTGGCCTCTAGCCGGGATCCAAAACGAGCGCTCGGTGATGCCCTCTGCGTAGAGCCGCTAGCGTATGATTACATCCTCATTAATACCTGCTCGTCATATGATATCCTGATAGAGAACGCCTTGTTCGCATCAGCCTATTATATCATAAGTATGCAACCGGATGTCTACACATTGTACTCTACAAGCACCTTATTCTGTATTGCTGATAACATTGGTAAGGAAACAGGGCTGAGATGCCTTGGCACGCTATTCACCCAGTACAACGTGAATCAGATTGGCAACATTTATAAAGAAGTTTACAACCACTGCCAAAATCTTGATGCCTTCAATACCTTCGATGTTGATATCCGCTCGTGTGTCGCCATTGCCGAAGCTGTGCAGTACAGAAAAACCGTGTTAGACCATGCCCCCAACTCCTACGGGGCCAAGGATTATAGGAAATTGGCCAAAGAGATCATGGCGCGTCTCGCAGAACGTGACACAACTGACATGACCATTAGCCTCCCTACGGTTCTTGCAGACAAGATCAGACAACGTGGTGAGGAACACATGCTGGGGGATATTCTTTCAGCCTACTACAGAAAAATCGGCTGACTGCCTTAGACGCGCTCCCCATGGCACATCACGAGAATTGTATCTCTCTAACAAGCGGTGTGTCATAGGCTTCCTTGTTTGTTGGCAACAGTAACAGAGTGTCTCTCATTGGTGATATACTCTGTTACTAGCCATGCACCCGCAGCCATAAGTCTTAGATCAACCTACAACCACATTTATGTGCGGGCGCCAGGCACCACTCTCCATCAGTTACTCCTCGCCAAATACATGTGCTGTATAATACAGGCGTACATTCTCGCGTAGGGGGTACCCTGCAAGACCTCCCCCCTGGTCAGCTCTACTCCGTCCTACCCCCGGTACTTTGGCATCAGGGTTCGTGAATGCTCCTGCAGGAAAAGGAACGTAACCGTCGTAAACGACACCGATGTCACAGGAATGTGAAAAGTTTAAACCGCTCAGAGTTAAACCTAACGAGGTTGCTCAACACAATCCATCACATTCTACTGATTCATAAACTGTTAAAACAGCACCCTGTATCGCTGGTGATACAGGGTGCTGTTGAGCATACATTCCACGAAGTGTACCCCCAAGCGGTGCATGTATCACTGGTGATACACCCTCTCATTTGGGCGTGCATCCACTCAAAGCGCACGCTCGTATTGTAACTAAAACGACAATTATGTGCGGACGCTACTCCATTGTCACGAAAAACAAAGAATCGAAGGGTTCAGTGCGTGCCACCCGGCTCCTGAAACAGGCAGAGGCGGAGGACCGTTTCAACGTCGCTCCCTCGCAGCAGCTGCCAGTCATAACGAATGAGGACCCGGAGCGGCTGCAGTTTTTTTCCTGGGGCCTATTGCCGCACTGGGCGAAAGAGAAGAACTTCAAGCACAAGACAATCAATGCGCGGGCAGAGACTCTGACGGAGAAGCCCATGTTCAAGCAGCTGGTCAACCGGAGGCGCTGTCTGGTGCCCGCCGATAGCTTCTATGAATGGCGCACCTCCTCCGCAGGCAAGATGCCGTACCGCTTCCTGCTGAAGGACGAGGGGCTCTTCTGCTTTGCCGGGCTCTGGGACGAGTGGGCAGACCGGGAGACGGGGGAGGTGAATCTCTCCTACACCCTTATTACCACCGAGCCGAACGAGCTGATGCGCCCCATCCACGACCGTATGCCAGTGCTGCTGCACCCGGAGGAAGAGGAACTGTGGCTGTCGGACGCACGCGCAGACGAGCACCTACTCTCCCTGCTGAACCCTTACCCAAGCGAGGAAATGAAGTCTTACCCAGTGTCCAAACTGGTGAACTCCCCAGCCAATGACACACCTAAGGTACTGGAGCCGGCACCTGAGCAGGGGGATTTGTTCAACTAACACCAATAGTATTACTAATTATTTTAGCATATAATATAGCCGTTTCTTAATTTGGTGCCGTAAAAGAAGGCACTATGAAAGAGACGAGCATCATCCCCCTGCACCCTATGCCCTGGCCCCGCGCGTTTCGCCTGGAGCTGGAGAGCATTATTTCCATCCCACTGTTTGTGTCTAGTGTCAGAGCAGGCTTTCCCAGTCCCGCTGACGACTATGTGGCCGGGCGCATCGACCTGAACGCCTACATCACTTCCAACCCCACCTCCACGTTCCTGGTGAAGGTGGAGGGAGACAGCATGATTGGCGCCCATATCGCTCCGGGAGATATGGCCGTGATAGACAAATCCCGCAAGGCAAAGAGCGGTGACATTGTGCTGGCCTATGTCAACGGGGAGTTCACCATCAAGCGGCTGGAGCTAAAAGCGGACGGAGCTTACCTGAAGGCGGAGAATCCTAACTACACGTCCATCCATATCACAGAGGCCGACGCTGGGCGCGTGTGGGGCGTTGTGGTGGGAACGGTAAGGTCTTTCGGTACATGACCTCGCTCTTCGCCATCGTTGACTGCAACAACTTCTACGCCTCCTGCGAGCGCGTATTCAACCCTTCCCTTGAGGGAAAGCCCGTGGTGGTGCTCTCCAACAATGACGGCTGCATCATAGCCAGAAGCAATGAGGCGAAGGCGCTGGGTCTGCAGATGGGCCAGCCGGTGTTTGAGGTGAAGGAGCTTGTGGAGCGGCACCAGGTACAGGTTTTCTCATCCAACTACGAACTCTATGGTGACATGTCAGCCCGGGTGGTGGAGACACTTTCCCAGTTCACACCGCACCTTGAGGTCTACTCCATCGACGAGAGCTTCCTGGATCTGGGCGATTTCTACAACATAGACCTGAACAACTATGCCCGCCAGATAAAGGACACGGTGAGGCAGTGGCTGGGAATGCCTGTGGCCGTCGGTGTCGCCCCTACCAAAACGCTGGCCAAGGTGGCCAACAGAATCTCGAAGAAATCAACGAAAGCCGACGGCGTGCTGGTGCTCACCGACGAGCGGCACATAGAGGAGGCGCTCCGGCGGACGGAGGCAGGAGACGTGTGGGGCATCGGCCACCGCTATTCCAGAAAGCTCGCCGGCTTCGGCGTGCACACGGCCTGGGACCTGCGGAACTGCACGGACTCCTTTGCCAAGAAGCACCTGACGGTGGTAGGGCTACGTACGGTGCGGGAACTGCGTGGGGAGGCGTGTGTAGAACTGGAGCTCATGCCACCTGCAAAAAAGAACATCTGCACCTCCCGCTCTTTCGGAATTGCCATTACAGAACTGGATGAGATCTCCGAGGCACTCACCACCCACGTCGTCCGTTGCGCTACAAAACTGCGGAAGCAGCGGAGCAAGGCGGGAGCTATGACGGTGTTTGCCATGACCAGCCGCTTCGGCGCGGAGGGAGAGACCTACTCCAACTGCCGCACCGTCTGCTTTGACACGCCCACCGACTCTGAACCAGAGCTCATCCGTCACGCCCTGAAGGCGCTGCGGCAGATTTACCGCCCTGGCTTCCGCTACCGCAAAACAGGTCTATTGCTCCTGGACATCGTGCCCAACTCGAGTGTGCAACTGAGCCTACTGGACACAGTGGACCGGGAGAAGCACGCACACCTTATGCAGACGCTCGACTCCTTAAGGGAGCGCTATGGCCATAGTTCCATCAAGTATGCTGCGCAAGGTACAGAGCAGCGGTGGAAGCTGCGGCAGGAGAACATCTCCCCCTGCTACACGACACGGCTGGAGGATGTGATTAAGGCACGGTGACTGTCGATGTCTTAAGGCTCTACCCTAATACCACCACTCCCAACACCATTTAAAGCCGGCAATTGATTATTTATATTGTAAATATATATATAATGCTATATTTGTTGAATACTAATTCACTGGGATTAATGAAGAAAACCATAGTATTCATCGCTCTTTCTGTAGCATCCTGCAGTTTCGGATATGCTCAAACCACAAACAATGGAATTATAATCCAGAACAACATCATCGTTAATCCATCACCAAGCACCCTGCCTGTATACACGCCTGAATACGACCATCTCAAGGATCCCAAAACACAGCAAATGCTTTGGAATATAGAGCTGGACCGACCAAAGTACTACCCTCCCAGCGGATTAGATGACCTTTTAAGCAGATCTGCTGATTATGATGCATTTGATAACTACATGAAATACGCTACCGCCCCCACATACTACTGCAAGAGCAATCTAAACCTGCGTGGAGGAGGCGGAACAGACTTCCCGATCGTGGCCCAACTACAGAAGAGCGAGAAGGTACTAGTCATTTCATCAGACGGTGACTGGTGGCAAGTGTATTACCCCCATCTGAACAAGAAGGGTTACATCAAGAGAACACTACTATCAGCACTGTGGGTCCCGTAAGAGACATATCATAACTCAGGCATTACATTGCTTTCCACCTGCACGGTGCCAATGCTGCGGAGGTATGTCAAACTCGTGTTCAAGCTGGAGTGTCCTAACAACTGCTGCAAAAGCTTGAGATTCTGTGTCCGCTCGAATACATTCACTGAGGCAGCGTGGCGGAAGCTGTAAAGGGTTTGGTTCTGCTGGATAAGGGCGAGCTCCAGCATCTTCTTTCTCGCCCTGGACCACATGGTGTTGAAGTAGCACTCGTTGTAAGGCTGACGGTAACCTGTGAAAATATTCCGCTCCCCCTCCAGTGCCCCAATCCCCCTCCTCAGGAGCTCCTCCCGCACGTACTCCGGCACCGGTAGACTTCTCAACCGGCCACTTTTGTTCTCGTACCCGTCGAGGGTGTATCGCGTAAAGTCTTCATTGAAGTGTTGCCGCTTAAGAAGCCGTATCTCCTGGTGAGGCCGCATCATCGTCCCGTACATGAGCAGGGCGCAGAGGTACAGGTTGGGGTAGTGTTCTTGCAGGAAGCTGAGCACCTCCGTCAGTTGCCCTCCTGTGTAAGCCTTGTGCAGGACCGCCTTACTCTTCCGACGGGATGTCTTTGCAACCGGGTTACGTTCCAAGAAACCTGTGTTCTGAAGTCGTAGGAAGGCCGCAGAGAGCGTTCGTCGCTTATTCATGTAGTAAGTGCCCGAGCTGCTGAAACGCTGTAGGAAAGTCTCAATATGACTCGATTCGACCTGTTTGGCAGTAAGTGTCATTAGCCCCTGCTCCTGAAGGAAGGCGGAGAACTCCTCACACACTTTTTTGATGTCCCTGCGGTAGGTGTTGCTGAAGGACGAGGGGATGGTAGCTGCCACCTCCCCCAGCAGTTGAAGGACTCCCAGCTCAACAGGCTTGTCAGGCTTCGCCTCCTCCTGATCCGGCGTCCATCCCCGCTTCAGTGCGGCATAGAGTTCACGCGCTAGTCTCCTCAGTTCCCTCTCCCTTGCAGGAAGTGACTTGCAGCGGTTGGGATTGCAGTTGATGCCTAGCATAGCCCCGTTGTAGAAACGGAGTCGTTTTCCCTCCAGGTACACGGACACGAACACTCTTGCGTCGAGTCGGTCCGGATTGTAAATTTGTGGTTCAGTAAACATGTGAAACAGCGTGTTGCTGTCTCATCTGCTGTCTCACTTACGGAACAAGGGGACACAACAAGAGCTGGTGATGTAGCTCAGTTGGTAGAGCAAAGGACTGAAAATCCTTGTGTCGGTGGTTCGATTCCACTCATCACCACGAAAACCTCTCCTTCAACGGAGAGGTTTTTTTGTTTCCGGCCTGCTGAAATTAGGTTTTGGCAGTACCAGCCAGCAAAGGAACAGATGCAAGGCTACTGTGAACAATGAGAGCGCAACCGCCCCGGCAGACCTCTTGCCACTCCCCTTACATCCACCATTGTCTCACCTGTTGTCTCACTGTTCAACTACTTAGCACTGCCCCCCTCAAGGAAAGCGAAGCCCCTTAGAATTATGCAGGGTAGGGCTTGGCGCTTCATCCTTTTTACTCTATAGCCCGCTTTGCACAGCTGCTCCCTTCAGGAAATGCCCTTCAAGCCAGCGAACACTGCTGCTGCTGTACCTTGTGCCTTACTACCTCGTATAGCTGATTTAGAGTTCATACATTGAAATTCGATGGCAATGGAAAAGAATGAGCATCAGCATACAAGCGAGAATGGCAAACACGGCGGCTCTATGGGCATGCGCGGTGTGACCCGGCCCATGGCCGAGAAGCAGATAAGGGAGCATAACAAGAAGATGCACGAAGACGGGCAGGAACAGCATAAAAGAGGTGATTACCAGCACGAAGAGCCTCAGCATGGAAAGCACGGCGGCCATGACATGGGCATGTCGGAGGACATGCGACAGAAGATGCTGCACATGCACCACATGCAGACGCTGTGGGTGTACTGGATGATTATTATCTTGGGTGCCTGGGTGCTGCTCTCGCCGCTCACTTTCGACTACGGCATTGGTGTAGTGGAACCATCGGGCGGCAGAAGCGTGTGGCTTTCGCTGGATCAGCGCATTGCTTTCATGAAGTGGAGCGACATCATCAGCGGAGCTCTGCTTATCTTCTTCGGGTGGCGCGGCCTTACGCCTAACCGCCCCGTCAGCCTGTGGATTTGCTGCTTTATTGGTATCTGGCTCACCATGGCCCCCATCCTCTTCTGGTCTCCTACGGCAGTAGCCTACCTCAACGACACCATGGTGGGGGCGCTCCTTATCGGCCTCACCATCCTGATACCGGGCATGCCCAACATGATCATGTACATGAAGATGGGACCGGACACGCCGCCGGGCTGGAGCTACAACCCCTCCAGCTGGTCCCAGCGCTGGATTATGATGGTGCTGGGTTTCATAGGGTGGCTCGTGTCGCGTTACCTGACTGCTTTCCAGCTAGGGTACATCGACTCTGTCTGGGACCCTTTCTTTGGGCAGCAGAGCGAGCAGGTGCTTAACTCGGCCATGTCGCACTCCATGCCCATTTCGGATGCGGGGCTGGGTGCCATTGCCTACACCTTTGAATTTTTGATGGGCTGGATGGGCGCCCCTACCCGCTGGCGCACGATGCCCTGGATGGTAGCGGTATTTGGCATCCTGGTCATCCCGCTGGGGCTGGTGCACATCTTCCTGGTCATCAGCCAGCCGGTGATAGTAGGCGCCTGGTGCACCTTCTGTTTGCTGGCCGCTATTATCATGCTGCCCATGATTCCGCTGGAGGTGGATGAGGTGATTGCGATGGGGCAGTTTATGAAAAAGAAAATGAACCAGGGCAAGAGCTTCTGGAAAATATTCTGGAAAGGCGGCAACGTTGAGAGTGATGAAAAAGACGAAGCCCCTGACATGATGAAGTTCCCGCAGAAGCCGGGGCCGGTGTACAGAGCCTCCATCTGGGGAATGAGCTTCCCGTGGACCTTAACTGTGGCGACACTGCTGGGCGTGGCCCTGGTGGCAGCGCCTAGCGTATTCGGTGTGGGCATGCAGGAAACAGTAGCCGATATTTTCCACCTGAGCGGTTCGCTTATCGTGGTGGTGGCTGTGATAAGCATGGGAGAGCCGCTGCGTATCTGCCGTTACCTGAACATACTGCTGGGGCTGGCAGTGGCGGTGGCACCCTGGTTTCTCGGTAACAGCCCGATTGGTTTGAGTATAACGGGTGTGGTGCTGGGCCTGGCAGTGGCAGGGCTGGCTTTACCACGGGGCCCTAAAACGCAGCGTTATGCAGGATGGGATGAGTACATCAAGTAAAGAAGTGCGGCGCGATGAGGAGGTAGTGCTCTCTGATGGGGAGATAAAAGCGCAGGCGCGGGATGTGCTCTACAGGAACATGGTTAGCGGCCGTAAGGCAGGATTTGACTACCATTTCACGAAGCCTTCCCCAGGTACTTACCCCTTCCAGTACTTCTGGGACACCTGCTTCCACATCTTCACCCTCACCGCCATGGGAGAGGTAGAAATGGCGAAGAAGCACATGTGCAGCCTCTTCGAGATGCAGCGCCCTGACGGCTTCGTGGGCCACATGAACTACTGGAAACGCCTGTGGCCAGCCCGTGTCACCGACCTGCTGCAGCTCAGGCCCCGCGACGTGCTGCGGCTCGACAAGCCTCACATGTCTGCCCTGGTGCAGCCTCCGATTGCGGCGCAGGCCGTGCTTCGGATTTACCAGCACGGCCAGGACCTTTCCTTTGTGGGGGAGCTGCTTCCAAAGCTCAAGAAGTACTACCGGTGGCTGGCCGAGAACAGAGACTTTGAGGGGGAGGGCCTCCTTTCCATCATCACCCCCTTCGAGTCCGGCATGGACTGGAAGGCCAGCTACGACCCTTTGCTCAGATACGACCGTGGCAAGGCCGGTCCGCTGCTGTTCTGGAAAGTGCTGCAGGTAGACGCGCATAATTTCCTGAAGAATTATAACCTGCCCCGCATCTACAAAAGCAACAAGTTTGTGGTGAAGGATGCTGCCTTCAATACCATTTATGCGCAGAACCTGGAGGCAATGGCAGACTTGTGCCAACTGGCAGGAGATGCAGACGAGCAGTATTTCCAGGACCAGGCAAGGCAGACGGCGGACAGCATATTCCGTTATATGTATGATGAACAGGATGCTGCTTTCTATGACCTGTACGGGCACCACTTCAACAAGCTGAAGGTCCGCACAGGCACCATCTTCTTTCCTGTGGTACTCAGGAGTGTGCCAAACGAGGTGTGCAGGCAAGTGCTGGAAAGGCACCTGTTGCACAAGGACGGCTTCCACGTGCCTTATCCTGTTCCCTCCCTCGCCGTGGACGAACCAGCCTTCAACCCGGACGAGTCGCTTTATATCTGGCGCGGTCCTACCTGGGTCGTGTTTAACTGGTTTATGCAGGGGTACCTGCTGGAAAAAGGTTACCAACAGGAAGCACAGGAACTGCTGCTCAGTGTGAAGCGGCTGATTACCAAGAGCGGCTTCAGGGAGTACTATAACCCCTTCACAGGCGAGGGCCACGGAGCCAGGGAGTTTACCTGGTCCGGATTGGTCGTGGACATGATCAACAGGCAGCGGGAGGCAGAAGATGGTTCCTGACAGAGATGATTCCTGCGGGTAGGTGCGCTGCTTATGAACTGTAAACCTCCTGCCATGACCAGCCATCCATTTCGAGCAAAGCCGTTAGTAGCTTCCGCCGCTCTTGCAATTTCTGGTCAAACACGTGTGCTGCCTTGTGCTCCTGCAGTGGTATTCCTTGTTGGTGCAGTTCCAGGAGTTCAGGCTCTGGCGCGCTTCCTTCGGGTGAAGCGGTTTTCAAATAGCTACCCTTTACCATTTCCAGAAAAGCATCTAACGTGGTCTGGAGCATATTCACCTTGAGTGCATCTACACCTGCGCCCTCCGACATGGCTTGCTTGAAAAGCTGATGTGTCTCATCCAGCATCACGATGGCCGGGGCAATGGAGAGCATAGAATTGTTGTTATGAAAAAAGTGGATTACAGGGTAGGAATGGTGGTTGAGAGTATGCTGCATCAGCATCTGACATAAATCAGAGGCATTGTCGAAAAAGGAGGGAAATCCTTTCCCGTTCCAGCTATGCGCCAGGATCTGCTGCGGGGTTCTGCCCATGCTGCTGATGTAGAGGGCAAGCTTGCTTTGCAGGTTAACGGCTGACAGCACCGGTACAAAATACGTGATGGAGGCGGTAATGAAGACCAAGCCCGAGAATGCAGCCACACTCGTGACAATGCGCCAGATTGTGTTCGAGGCAATGTAGTCACCCACGCCTAAGGTGGAAAGCGTAAACCCGGCATAGTAGAGTTTCTCCAAAGCACTTGCACTGCGCATGGTTTTACTGTTCACAACAGAGTCAGCGTCACTTAACAGCATCAGGAACAGGCCTGACCAAAGCCCAACAATCCAAACAAGGAGGATAGAGACAAGGATAGATGGCCCGGCATACTCCAGCAGCCTGGACCTCCCGTTTTTCCCTGAAGCTGAGAAGAAGGCACCCCATACAAACCTGGATACCGCATTCGTTATTTTCCCGCCACCATTAGAGGAGAATGTGGTTTTGATAATATCCAGAGCGATAACCGCAAAAAGAAAAATACCCAAGCATAAATAAAATACTTTCATAAGATTGATGTATGGACATAGGATCTGTCTGCTAAACGAATTCGCGACTGATGGGTTAAGCGGGCTAATTACGACTCTAACAAAGCAGCGGCTGATACTGCTTGGCCGAACGTATTCAGTAAATTATGTAACGATTACCAAGGATTATATAAAACACCGGCGTGCTGTTCAGGTATAACAGTAACATGTAAAATTCTAAATCCAAAAACTATGAACAAGGACTTGATAAGAACACTGGCGGAATGTGCAGCTGCCTGTAACCACTGCGCCATTTCCTGCTTAAAGGAAGACAACATCAAGATGATGGTAGATTGTATCCGGTTGGACCTGGACTGCGCCGCCATTTGCAAAACCGCACTGGATTATGTTTCCCGTGACTCCCGTTATGCAGGGGAAATTCTGCAGCAATGCGCCAAGATCTGCAGAGACTGCGGACAAGAGTGTGACAAGCACGAAACAGAACATTGCAAAATGTGCGCGGAGGCTTGCTTTAAATGCGCAGAGGCTTGTGAGCAGCAGATGAACGCGTAACTTTATTATGTATTCTGTAGAACAAGAGAGGGCTTTGAAAGTCACAGGCCTCTCTTGTTTAAGCTCCTCCGTGCTTTTTTTCGGTTCTACGGCACCATGATAGTAGGGAACACACGCAGGTAAACCTGCGCACTAACAGGCAACTCACCATAATAAGGATGTAGTTCGCTGCCGCCCCTGAACACGCTTGCCTGCGCACCCAGGTGCAGGTTTACAGTGCCCAGTTGCGCCAACTGCCTGTTTGCCCCAACCGTCAGTGCCTGTATGCCAAAGAGAGCATCGTGCCCGAACATGTCTTCCTCGAAACCCAGTTCCGCTGCTGACTTTTGCAGCCACTCATAGCGCCCGTAAATGGCAAACTTATCTTGCTGCAGGTTCGACTCCAGCAACACCGAATGCTCTTTATGGTGTGCATCAACATAATTGTAGCCCCAGTTCAGGGTTGTGGTCAGGAAGCGGTTACTCCCTCCTAACTGCTTTCCGTAGAGGACAGAGGCAGTGGAACGGTACACATCCTCCTCCGGCTCGCCCACCTCCGGGCTCTTAACGTAGGCAGTTGACGCCTGCAAACTCCAGCTTGGACCTGGGTTATACGTCAGGCGTACTGCGCGAGAGTCGAAGCGGGGCTTATCGAAGTCATAGCGCTCCTCGTCCGGCTCACGACCTGTAAAGGAAGAACCTTCCAGCTTAAAATTGCGGTAACGGACTCCCAGCGTGGCCACCCCAAAGGTAATATGCGTAGCATCCTGCCAATGGTGGCCCAGCGGTGAATCAGGATTGTTGAGCGCTGAGGGGCGGTGCATGAACGCCACGTTGCTTAAGGCTGGCTCGCCGGGATAGCCTAGGTAAACAAACACATCCGCCTCTTCGGAAATCATGTGCGTGTACCCTATGGATAATTCGCTGAAGAGGTCGTGCGGGTGCTGGCGGTCTATCAACGGAGACCCCTCGAAGGTTTCGCCGGTCTGAAAGAGCAACGGGTAGCCGTTGCCGCCTACCGTCAGCGGGTCCAGAGATATCATACCACTGACGCGGAAAAGCCCCCTATCGCCGACAAACCGCTGCCCCATCAGCATGAGCCAATTGGGAGCATCGAACTGGCTGTCGCCCCGGTTGCCGGCCTCAAACACGTCCTGGTTGTTGTAGCGCAGAAACAGGTTGTAGTGCAGCATAAACATCCAGTCGCCACGGTGGTACATGTTGCCGTACATCGGTGACTCATCCGGAAGCCAACCTGTGCCGGAGGCATTACGGTTCATGGGCAGGTTACGGGAGAAGGCATGGGACATTGGCATCTGCATGTCTCCGTGCTGCATGCCCATATGCTGCATGTGCTCCTGATGCCCCATTTGATGCGTTGTATCCTGGGCCTGTTGCTGGTGGCCCTGGTGCTGTGCTGTGGCTGGCAGAGCCAAAGCGGTGATGACCAGGCAGTATAGTAGACCTTTTAATTTTTTCATAGCGTATTTAAAACGGTGGCTGTACGTGTGAGGATGTCTGTTCTATAGTTTAGGAGGGTAAGCAGGAAACTACCTCCTGTTTGTGTTCATGTTGCGCATCATCTGCTGCATACAAGCTTCGTCCATCATGCCATTCTCATGCATCCGCTGCATCATGTTCTGCATCATGCCGCTGTTGCGCATCATCATGCGCGACATCATGTTGCAGGCAGCCGTATCTGTTTCGCACCGGGCCATCATCTGCTGCATCATGCCCTCCGGGTTCTGGTTCATCATCATGCCGTCAGAGCCCATCATTCCTTCCATGTGTTGCCCGTTTCCCATCATGCCGCCAGCCGGAGCATCACGCATCATGGCCGTCATTTCCGTACGGTATGACTCGTTGTTCAGGATGGTGGAGTACAGCTCCCTGCGTTGCGACTCGTCTTCCAGCACCTCCTCTACATTTGCAGAGGACTGGCAGCCTGTGAGCCAGATACCGGCTGCCAAAAGCATTGTTAACATCGTTCCTTTCATAGTTTCTGCTCTTAAATAAAGGTTTGCCATCAGTTACGGTACTGTACGTAGGTACGGGTTCAACGGCTGGCTTACTTCAGCTGCCCTCTTAGCAGCTGCGCATTGACGGCCACAATCACAGTGCTCAGGCTCATAAGGGCGGCACCAACGGCAGGAGATATCATGATACCCTGCTGGTAGAGCACCCCGGCAGCAAGCGGCAGGGCAATGATGTTGTAGCCTGTGGCCCAAATCAGGTTCTGAATCATCTTCCGGTAAGTTGCTTTACCGAAGAGAATGAGAGAGGCAATATCCTGCGGATTGCTGTTCACCAGAATGATATCGGCAGTCTCGGCGGCCACGTCTGTTCCGGAGCCAACGGCAATGCCTACATCTGCCTGCGCCAGGGCCGGAGCATCGTTCACGCCGTCGCCCGTCATGGCCACAAACTCTCCCTGTGCCTGCAGTTCCTTTACCTTTTCCTGCTTCTGGTGCGGCAGCACGTTAGCCAGGTAGCCGTCCATGCCCAGTTTGTCGCTCACGCTTTTAGCCACCCGCTCGTTGTCTCCGGTCAGCAGCAGGTTCTTGATGCCGTTCTCCTTCAGCACCCGGATTGCTGCTTCAGACTCAGGGCGAATCTGGTCCCGGAGCGAAATGTAACCTGCTACCTGTCCGTTTACCAGTACATACACCACTGTCTCCACACCTTCCTCCGCCTGGCTCCGGGGCACCTGCACGTTAAACTCCCTGATATAATTCGGCCCGACCACCTTTACGCCTTGCCCCTCCACGGTGCCTTCCAGCCCTTTGCCGGGCAGGTAGTTGAAGCTTTCGGAGGCAGGTACTGTAATGCCTTCTGCCTTTGCCTTCTTCAGGATGCCCTGCGAAATGTAATGCTCCGAGTGCTGCTCCACGCCTGCCGCTAACCGGAGCAGTTCCCGCTCGCTGTAAGCCTGCTGGAAAGTTTCTACCCGGGCCACCTCATGAGCCCCCTGCGTCAGGGTACCGGTCTTGTCGAAGATAATGGTGGTGATGTTGCGGGAGTTCTCAAAAGCCGTGCGGTTGCGGATGAGCAGGCCATTGTTGGCGGACACGGCCGTG
Source organism: Pontibacter brevis (assembly GCF_054779655.1). NCBI lineage: Bacteria > Pseudomonadati > Bacteroidota > Cytophagia > Cytophagales > Hymenobacteraceae > Pontibacter > Pontibacter brevis. Next base: position 298,560 of record NZ_BAAGXV010000090.1, on the reverse strand, counting down.
GAGATTGCCACCACCAGCGGAATAGCCAGACCCAGAGCATGCGGGCAGGAGATAACCATCACTGTTACCATCCGCTCCAGAGCAAAGTCCAGTTCCGCACCGGCAATCAACCAGGCAGCCAAGGTTACGAAGCCGGCTGTCAGGGCCAGGTAGGTCAGCCATTTAGCGGCTTTGTCAGCCAGTCGCTGCGTTTCAGATTTTGTTTTCTGCGCCTCCTGCACCAGGTTGATCACCTTATTCAAGTAGCTGTCTTTACCGGTACTCTCCACCCGCACTTGCAGCGAGCCATTGCCGTTGATGGAGCCGCCTATCACCTTGTCCTCCTTCCCTTTCTGCACCGGCTTGCTTTCGCCGGTCAGCATGCTCTCATTCAGGTAGCTCTCTCCCTGCACCACCACTCCGTCTGCAGGTACTTTCTCCCCTGGTTTTACTAGGATGATGTCTCCCGGCTGGAGCGCATCCACCTTCACCGTGAGCGTCTGACCATCCTTTATTACCTGTGCTTCGGCTGGCATCATACTCACCAGCAGTTCCAGCGCTTTAGAGGCTCCCAGCACCGAGCGCATCTCTATCCAATGCCCCAGCAGCATCACCACTATCAGCGTAGCCAGTTCCCAGAAAAAATCCATGCCCTCCAACCCAAAGGTGACGGCTGTACTGTAGCCGTAAGCTACGGTGATGGCCACACCAATGAGTGTCATCATACCCGGAGCCCCTTTCTTCATTTCCTCCGCCAGCCCTGTCAGGAATGGCCAGCCGCCATAGAAGAAAATGATGCTGGAAAGCACGAAGGCGATGTACATGCTGTACGGCACATCCAGTGTATAGCCCAGGATGTGCTGCACCATCGGGCTTAGCACAATAACCGGCACCGAAAGCACCAGTGACACCCAGAAGCGCTTTTTGAAATCCTCAATCATCATGCGGTGGTGGTCGTGCCCTCCGCTACCATGGCCTCCGTGGCCGCCATGGTCATCCTGCGGCGGATGATGGTGCGTGTCATTATGCATGGCAGCGGTATGCCCGTGGAGCGTCTTCTCCTCCAGCCGCTCTTCTACCTTGCCTGCTTTATTTTCAGCTTGTGCCTTTGCATGCTGATGATGCTGGTGATCGTGATGGTGGTCGTGCTTCATGGCTTCAGCATTTTTGTTCTTGCTTTTGTACTGGTAAAAGTAATTGTCGCGCACCTTGCCTGTGTTACATTTTTACGGTAATTCGTTACATATTTACTCCATTGCATAAGGTCAATAGGTGGAGACATAGGAGCAAAGGTCAGATATGTCTGCCCGAAGTTATAACACTGAAGCAGTGTTCCTTTTGGTTTCGGAAATCTTGCCTGAAATGCTTTCAATACTGATGGTTTGGATGCTATTTTTGCTACCTCTAAAAACACAGGATAGCCCTGATACATCACCCTATATCATGACAAAAATGAATAACTGCCTCTTCATTCTAACCCTTTGTGCTTTTTTGTCTGGCTGTAGCCAGGAACCGGCGGAGCAGGAAACGCCAGAACAGGAAAACCATCATCCTGCTGCACACGCAGCAAAGGAATCGGAGGGCGTGCTGGCGATCAGGGCCCAGTCGGAGCCTGACACACTGAAAGGCAGCCTGAAAGCAGAAGCGCACGGTAAAATTGACCCCGCGCATATAACCATTGCTTATCATTCTCCTGCCGCACGTGGCAGAGTTATATGGGGTGGGTTGGTAGCCTACAATCAGGTGTGGGTTACGGGAGCGCACTCGGCAACAAGCCTGGAGACAGATCACCCCATCACCATCGGTGGAAAAGAACTCCCTGCCGGGAAGTATGCCTTGTTTACCATTCCCGGAGAACAGGAATGGACTGTTATCATCAACAGGAACTGGAACCAACACCTGGCCGACGACTACTCGGAAGCGGAGGACGTAGCGCGATTTACCGTGAAGCCGGAAATTACAGAGCAGCACCAGGAAAGGCTACGTTATGAGATAGTGCCTGCCAACGGCAGCACGGGTGATGTTGTTATAACTTGGGATAAGCTGAAGCTAACGCTCCCGGTGAGCGCTTAGATTTTGATTCTTGCAGAACTGTAAAAAAGGCAACACAGGCACCTTCTTCAGCAGAAGCCCCACTGCAGCGGAGTCACAATGACTACGCTGTAGTGGGGCCTGCTACAATATGCCTCAGTCAAGGCGCATAAAAATAATTTTCCGGCTACCCCTGCTGCGGCTGCAGATTACTGTTAAAGATATCCCGGTGCAGTTTCCAATCCCCGTTTTCGCGCTTCCAGATAACGATGTATTTCGACTGGTCAACTTCCTGATCTCCCTCTACGAAAAGGGTGGCCTGGCTCACCTCAATAGCGGTGTCTCCATGCTGCTCCACCTCCCCTGTCCGAAGCTTTACCGATTTAATTCCCATGTTCATCACGGTTTGCCAGAAATCCTTTACCTGCTCCTGGCCCTCCACAGTCTCGTGGTTGGGAGGCATCACCGTTCCGTTTTCTGTATAGAGCGCTGCCAAACCCGCAGCATCCTGCCGGCGGAAGGCTTCCATAAACTTCTGATTTGCCCGCTCTATCTCGCTGCGGATTTCGGTTGCATTGGCTGTACCCATTGTGTTGTTAGCTTCCATACTATTAACTTTTAAGTGTTTATGATCTAATCGAACCTGCCGGCAGCTACTGCTACTTTTAACCTGATGCCTTGTTTTAACTGGCAAAGGATTTTAACTTTAACTGGCTTCATGCCTCGGAAGCAACAACCCTGTGGCTTCTACTGGTTGATAACTGATTACCAGCTATCTATAAAGACTTACGATTACGAATGATTATAGTATAAATAATTATATAAAAAGTAATAAATAAATTTACAAAGCCTCCTATCTCCTTTGATAAGACAGCGGAATTTAATTAACCAGGTAAAACGTTATAGCAAAACACAACTAAATGATATGAATAAACTCAGATGGAGCGCCTTGTTCGCTGGCATGGCTGCGGGCATCGGTACCGTACTCCTCCTTACGCTGTTTTATTTTTTCTTTTTTATGAAAATCCAGCTTTGACTTTAAACTAACCACAGCATGAGCAGAAGAAGAATATTTTGGATGGCCTATGGAACAGGCTTTGCGGTGGCAGGCATTATCGCTGTTTTTTCGCTCACCATGCTGCATAAGCTGGTGCCCCAAAGTGTAAACTGGGAAGCTTTGCAACTAACGGATTTGCAAGGGAACACTGTTTCGCTGGAAGACTACCAGGACAAGGTGCTGCTGGTGAATGTGTGGGCTACGTGGTGCACACCCTGCCTGCAGGAGATGCCCTCCATGGATAAACTGCAGCAGCAGTACGCAGATAAGCTGGCCATATTGACTGTTTCAGATGAAGCCGTAGAGAAGCTAAAGAAGTTCAGGAGCCGCCACAATTACAGCTTCGGCTTTTTGAGAGCCAATACGCCACTGGCTGATCAATCGCTGACGGTTTATCCTATGACCTACCTGGTTTCCTCCAATGGCGAAGTAGAAGCTGTTTTTCTGGGAGCTTTAGACTGGGCAAGCCCTAAACTACAGGAAAAGCTACAGCAGCAGGACTAGTAGATGTAATTCTGGCAGTTGGCCCGCAGCTCCAGCAGCGCTCCCGTATACCCTAACTGATAGGCCTGGTACAGGTGCATGCAAGCTGAATCAGACTGTTGCTCCAGCTCTGTGCGCCCCAGCAGGTAATATGCCCGGCCATTCCCCTTGTCCAGGGCCAGTGCTGCCCTGTAATCCTGCTCCGACAATTTATAATTGCCTAGTTTGTAATACCCAAAGCCCCGATAAGTCAGCGCCGACACAACATCTGCCCCCTCGCTGCTATTGTTTAGGTAAAGAGAAAAATCGGCTACGGCAGGCTCATACTCTTTCAGGTAGAAAAGCCTTACTTCTCCCCGTGCCAGGTATGCCCCCCAAAGCTTATCGTTCAGCTCCAGTGCCATCGTTAAGTCCTTTTCTGCCTGCTCATACTGCTTCAGTTGCTGATGACTCCGTCCGCGCATATAATACACCTGCGCCGAAGGCTTCTCCCGCAGTGCAATCGCCCTGTTTAAGTCGTGCAGCGCGGAGGAGTAGTTGTCGAACACGTTCAGCTCTATTTTAGCCCTGGCCTCATAGGCAGCCGCGTTCTCAGGCATAAACCGAATAGCATCCGACAGCAGGCGGTGCGCACTGCTGTATTTGCCGTCTTCCATGTAAGTCAAGGCTGTCTTGTACTTGTCTTCGCCTGTGATATGGTCCATCGTTACCTTCAGCAGCAGGCTAAAGAACAGCAAGCCGGCCACAAAGCCGAAGGTAATGTACCAGTCTTTGCGCGAGAAGCGTTTGTCATCGCGCCTGATGTTACGGTAGTGGCGTTCAGACACACCTGCCGGTTGCCGCGTCTGGGTATAGCGCGGGTCGTAGTACTGCTGCTGGTGCTGCACTACCGTACGCTGCTGCTGACGCTGGAACTGCAGGCGCATATCATAACGGGCACGCTTGCTGGGGTTAGAGAGCGTCTGGTAGGCACTGTTCACCAGTTTAAACAGCTCTTCAGCCCGCGCGTTCCCCGGATTCTTATCCGGGTGATACTTGAGCGCCAGCCGCTTATAAGCCCCTTTCACCTCTTTGGCAGAGGCTCCCGGGCTTATACCTAATACGTTATATAAATTGTATTCCAAGCAGATGCTAAGCTAAGAAAGTCGATGTTAAATTTAACTCAATGCGGACAAGAAATCGCAAAATTCGTACTACACTTCTAACTTCTTATCTACATTACGTATTTTAACTTAATTATACTTTACGTAAATTTTTATTTATACCCTCGTATACAGGTAAAGCGTAAAAAAAGCTAAAAGAAAACTATGGCAATACAAGACAACGGAACAAGGGACCGAAATCCCAACCTCATGGAGAACCTGATGGGGTACATTGATACCCGGATTGATATCATTAAGCTGGAGATACAGGAAAAGCTAAAAGCCACTTTTGTGAGCACACTGCATTTTGCACTGCTTGGATTTGTCGCTTTTATGTGCTTCATCTTCGTTAATATTTTTCTGGGCCTGCTACTGAACTCCCTGCTAAACAGCAGATTCTGGGGATTTGGCATTGTTGCCCTTCTTTACATCATCATTCTGGTGATACTATTGATAGGCCTGGATAAGAAAGCTTTCCAGAGCGTAGCAGATAAATCCTTTGACAACACATTATATAAACCGGACAAAAGAGAACCACACGTATGAGCGAGTTATCCAATCCTTTATTTGACAATGAGCGGGAGTTTTTAGAGCGGCAGAAAGAAGAGTACAAAAACGCCCTGATGGGTGACGTGGATCAAATAAAATCTCAGGGGCAGGAATATGGCAAGAAAGCAGCCATGGCAGGCGGGGCCTTGCTGGCAGCCTACCTGCTGAAACGCATGATCAGCGGCGGCACAAAAAAAGTAAAGTCGATCAAAGCTGAGAAAAAGAAGAAAAAGGCAGAAAAGAAGAGAGCCAACAGAATTGTTGTCCCAAGAGAAAGACATGTTATTGATGTGCCATCCTCTACCCCTGTTATAGATTATGATTCTATTATGCATGAGCGTGAGGATGATTACACCCTCTCCTCAGAGCGTATGCACCACGCCGACCACGGCCATAACACGTACACAGAGGAAAAAGAAAAGACTAAACGGAAAAAGGGCCTGACAAAGTCTGGTGTTGGCAAAGTGCTGACACAACAGGCAGTGGCATTCCTGCTGATTTATGCCGGCAAGAAACTGGAAGAATACTTACATAGTGTCTCTGAAGATAAAAATAACGATATTGCAGCAGCGCCTGTAGTAGAGGTTACTGAGATAGAGACAACCGAGTATATCGTTCCAAAAGAGGATGCCATTTAACGACCTTCAACAAAAAAAACAAATCAACTCAGGCAGGAAGCATTTTGCGGTTCTGCTCGACCCCGACAACCTGACGGAGGCTTCCTGCCTGAATCTTATTGACCTGAGCGCGGCTCATCCTATTGATTTCTTTTTTGTTGGCGGCAGCCTGATCACGACGGACAACCAGGCGGGCATCGTCCGGCTCCTGAAAAAGAACACAGCCATTCCCGTTATACTTTTCCCGAGCAATAGCCAGCATATTGACAAACAAGCAGATGGCATTCTGCTGCTCTCTCTCATTTCCGGTCGCAACCCCGACTTCCTCATTGGCCAACATGTGCTTTCAGCCCCTACATTGAAGGCAAGCAGGCTGCAGGTATACCCTACGGGTTATATTTTAGTGGACTCCGGCCAGCAGACCACCGCTTCTTACATGAGCGGCACTACCCCTATCCCCTATAACAAACCGGCTATTGCTGCCTGCACTGCCATGGCCGGTGAACTACTGGGCTTGCGCTACATTTACCTGGACGGCGGCAGCGGGGCCCAAAGGCCTGTCTCCCCTGATATGATAACAGCGGTGCGTGAGGCCGTAGACATTCCGGTGATAGTGGGCGGCGGCATCAATACAGCAGATAAAGCGAAAGCTGCGCTGGATGCAGGCGCCGACGTGATTGTGATAGGAAACCACATAGAAAAAAACCCCGGCTTTATGGCCGAGGTTTCTAATCTTGTCTCTTCGTACAACGTTGCCTTAAATGTTCACCGCTGATTCACGGCGACGCATCTTACCGGCAGGTATACCAAACATCATCTTAAAGCGACGGCAGAAGTAAGCGGTGTCTTTGTAGCCCACTTCTTTACCGATCTCACGGATGCTCTTCTTGGTGGTGCGCAGTAAGAATACGGCACGCTCCATACGCTGGTACTCAATGTAGTCCTGTGGGTTGATTCCTGTAAGCATTTTGAAGTACTGGCCTACATAATCTTCTGATACATTGGCTACATTAGAAAGCACTTTGTTTGACAGGTCGCCACCAATGTTCTCCTTGATGTAGTTGAACAGGTCGATGAGGCGCGGATCCTTGAAGTAGGTGCTGTTTGTTGCCAGTTGCTCCACGAACATTCTGTTGCGCAGGATATGACGTACAATCTCCACCACAATCTGCTCTGTGTACAGGTTGATCAGGCGCTCTTTACCTGGCAGATCCTGCATGTTCTCCTCCACCACTTTGATAACCAGGTTGGCCAGCTTGCTGTTGTTAGAGATGAGGAACGCAGGCAGGTCCAGCGAAGCAAAGAAGTTCACGGAGTCGAATACTTTCGCTTCGAAGCTCACGTAGCTATGGCTCTCTTCCGCGTCACCGATCAGATCCAGATCGTTGTTGCTTTTAAAGAACTTCTCCCTGTTTGTGATCAGGTCATCGTTTGTGATGGACTTTCCTTCTCCCGATGGCCCATAGGTAACTTTTGTGCTTCGGCCACCCGGAATGAATAGAAGTTCCCCCTCTTCTACTAATTGCTCCTCGTTGCCAAAAAAGATGCTGCCCTTATGGAGCAGAATCAGATTGTTACCAACATCGTAGTAGTTGCGCACCGTAAAAGGCTGCTGCAACACCAGATTTTTAGCTTTAATGAATCGCACCCCAAGCGACTCAATAATCTTATTATAATCTTCCATGTATGTTTACCAACTAACTTTTATACTGTTTACCCTTTATTTTGGCCTAAAGCTAAGATTAATCTTTATAAAATTCAAAAATTTTTAAAAATTAAATTTTAATTAGAAAAAACATATCTAGAGCCTAAATCGCAGATAAACAGCTTTTTAAGACTTTATTTATCTAAGCAATTCTCTTGAAATTACTATTTTTTGTATCTCTGAAGTACCCTCATAGATTTGTGTGATTTTGGCGTCGCGCATTAAACGCTCCACATGGTACTCTTTCACGAAACCATAACCTCCATGCACCTGTACTGCCTCTACGGTAGTCTCCATGGCTACTTTTGATGCAAACAGCTTCGCCATAGCACCAGACTTGGTGTAGTCCTGATGTGTGTCTTTATCGTATGCTGCCTGCAGGCATAGCAGGCGGGCAGCTTCTATATTCGTCGCCATCTCGGCCAGTTTAAACTGAATTGCCTGGTGCTTTGCAATCTCCACTCCAAAAGCTTTGCGCTCCTGGGCGTACTTCACAGCCAACTCGTAGGCTCCTGAGGCAATACCAAGCGCCTGTGCGGCTATACCAATACGACCACCAGCCAGTGTGGCCATCGCAAATTTGAAACCGAAGCCGTCTTCGCCGATGCGGTTTTCTTTCGGCACCTTCACATCCGTGAACATCAACGAGTGTGTATCAGAACCCCGAATACCTAATTTGTTCTCTTTCGGGCCAACCACGAAGCCTTCCATATCGCGCTCTACAATCAGGGCGTTAATACCACGGTGTTTTTTTTCCGGGTTTGTCTGGGCCATTACCAGGTAAACAGAAGCGGTACTGCCGTTTGTAATCCAGTTCTTGGTGCCGTTCAGCAGGTAATAGTTCCCTTTATCTTCGGCAGTGGTACGCTGCGAGGTGGCATCAGAACCGGCTTCCGGCTCTGACAAGCAGAAAGCTCCGATGATTTCACCTGTGGCAAGCCTTGTCAGGTATTTCTGCTTTTGCTCTTCTGTACCAAATGTTTCAAGGCCCCAGCAAACGAGCGAATTGTTCACCGACATCACAACAGAGGCAGAGGCATCCACTTTAGAGATTTCTTCCATGGCCAGTACATAAGACACGGCATCCATGCCGCCTCCACCGTACTTTGGGTCAACCATCATACCTAAAAAGCCTAATTCGCCCATTTTCTTTACCTGCTCCGCAGGAAACTTCTGGTGCTCATCGCGTTCAATCACGCCAGGCAACAGTTCTGTCTGGGCGAACTCCCGGGCGGCAGCCTGTACTGCCAATTGTTCTTCCGTAAATTGAAAATCCATTCCTTGATCTATCTATAGAAATATTCTAATAAAACTTATCTGGTACAAAACTAAGAATTCAGTGGCATTAAGTAAACTCCGATTTCCGCTTATTATTATGTAATGCTCCGTGTCTGTTACTTATTTGCGTTAATCTGGTTCTGTTTTTCTTAAAAAAAGAAGCGCCACCTATACAAAAAGTACAAGTAGCGCTTCACAATCAGGCAGATTGAAAATTATTTAGTCGCGGCGGCCCATCAGCAACGACACGTAGTACAGCAAGGTAGCCAAAGAACCCAAAGCTGCTACCACATAAGTAAGGGCAGCCCACTTTAAAGCGTCTTTTGCCATACCATGCTCCTGCGTGGTTACAATGCCTCTCCTGTCAATCCAGGCAAGGGCGCGCTTACTGGCGTCAAACTCTACCGGCAATGTTATGAAACTGAACAGAGTTGTTAAGCCGAACAGAGCCACACCAATAGCCAGCGGCACAGGCGTTGTCTGCAGCATCAGGATACCGATAAGGATAATCCACTGCATGTAACGGGAGGCGATGCTAAGCGCTGGCACCATAGCCGAACGGAACTTCAGGAAGCTGTATGCCCTTGCATGCTGCACAGCGTGACCACACTCGTGCGCCGCTACCGCTGCCGCCGCGGCACTTCGCGCTTCGTACACATACTCGCTCAGGTTTACCGTCTTGTCTGCCGGGTTGTAATGGTCTGTCAGGCGACCCGCTACAGACATAACACGCACATCCGTGATGCCATTATCCGCCAGCATCATTTCTGCCACCTCGCGGCCACTCAGGCCGGAGCTAAGGGGTGTCTGGGAATATTCCTTGAACTTACTTTTTAATCTGTGGCTCACCCACATGCTAACCAGCATGAAGACGATACCTATAAAATATATACCTAACATAGTTTATTTTAACCTTTATTAATTTAACTGCTTCTCTATTTTCTTTACAATGTTGGTGGTAGAGTAGCCTTTTACGAGGGGCACTGTTTTCACTTCGCCCCCCCTTGCCAGCACTACCTCATGGCCTACAATGCTTTCTACGGTATAATCATCTCCTTTCACTAATATGTCCGGCTGAACCGCCTCTATTAGCTGTAAAGGCGTATTTTCGTCGAACAGCACTACTGCATCTATAAACAAAAGGGATGCCATAATTCTGGCGCGTGACATTTCGTCCTGCAAGGGCCGGCTTGGGCCCTTTATACGGCTGATGGAGGCGTCTGTGTTCAAACCCAGCACCAACTTGTCGCCAAGTTGTCTGGCTTTCTCAAGGTAGTCCACATGCCCGAGGTGGAGCAGGTCAAAGCAGCCGTTCGTAAATACGATTTTCTGGCCCTGGTTGCGCCAGGTATTTACCTGCTCCTGCAGTTGCGGAAGGGTATAGATTTTATCTTTTGAGTTCATGGGTTTCTGCTTTTGTTTCGGTAAGGTGCACGCGTGCGCTTCTGCGCTGACGCAACATGCTCCCCATAAAACTAAGCACTCCCATTAAAACCACCAAAAGTGTTTGAGAGGTATGCGCCAGCAGGGCGTAGGCCATACCCGCTTCTTTTGGCACTCCGTACAGCAGCAGTGTTGCCTGCACCAGCAGGTGGTACACCCCAATGCCTCCCTGCACCGGTGCCGCCATGCCCAAGCTGCCTACCACCAGCACCGACAAGCCAGCACCCCAGGAAAGATTGGAGGTAGCGGGCAAAGCGTAAAAAACAACCAGGCTCATACCGTAATACAGCACCCACACAAAAACCGTATGCCCCCAGAAGGCCACCTGGTTGTCCAGCTTCGTAATGCTGAAAACGCCTTTCAGCATCCCCTTTACGAAATCAACAGCTTTGCGGAAGTAGGTGTTTTTGCGCAGGCGGCTCAGGTAACGCAACCCTATAACGAGCAGCATCACGGTTAAGCCCAGCAGCACCCAGAACAGCCAGTACAGCGAACTCATGCTTTGCTCCAGGTTGCTATACTTATCAGAAACGAGGCTAAGGAAAAAAGCCTGGATGCGGCCAAACTCAATCAGAAAAGTTAGCCCCACAGCCACCAACAGCATCACCAGGTCTATAATACGCTCTGCGATAACAGTGCCGAACCCTGCATTTACAGGCACTCCGTCCGTCCGCTTAAGCACACTGCAGCGCACCACCTCGCCCATACGAGGCAGCACAAGGTTGGCCACATAGCCAATCATCATGGCACTGTAGGTATTACGAAGCAAGGGCTGATAGCCGGTAGGTTTTATCTGCATCTGCCACCGGATAGCGCGGCTCATATAAGCCAGCACCCCCATCACCAGCGACACCAGCACCCAGCCATAGTCCGCATTCAGAAACTCTGCCCACATTTTCTCAAAGTCCAGCTCTTTAAGTGCATACCACATCAAAAAGGCAGATACACTCAGCAACAGCACTGGCTTCAGAATGGAGAGCAGCTTTTTCATAAAGGCAGGTTATACCAGGCGGTTGTGCTGGTCGGGGAATACAAGGGTTGGCGTATGGCTTTTCGCATCTTCAAACTTGATGCTGCAGTAAGAGATGATGATCACGATGTCACCTACCTGCACTTTACGTGCCGCAGGTCCGTTAAGGCAAACAGTGCCGGTACCACGCTCGCCCTTGATCACATAAGTCTCAAAACGCTCACCGTTGTTGATGTTTACAATCTGTACTTTCTCATTCTCCACCACATTAGCTGCATCCATCAGGTCCTCATCAATGGTGATGCTCCCCACATAATGCAGTTCGGCCTGTGTTACCTTGCAGCGGTGAATCTTGGATTTTAAAACCTCAATATACATGGTATGTTTCTGTAATGAGGCGCAAAGTTAGATAATTGGCCTCATATTAACTACCAAAGCCTTAAGCGCCAGTTTGCCCCTCAGTGGCTAAACAACCTATACTTCGTTTAAATTCACCAGAATGTTATCGATGAGGCGCACAGGACCCACTACAGCTGCAATACAGAGCGCAACTTCCTGCACCTGTGTTATATCTTCCACAGGCTGCAGCGTATTCGGGTCAGCGATTTCAAAATACTCCAGTGTCACGCCACCCACGCCTTTCAGGTAAGCACTTACCTCCGCTTTTATAGCAGCCACCGGCTGCTGGCGCAGTTGCGTTTCGGCCATTTTAAGGGCTCTGTATAAGCTGGGGGCAATTTGCCGCTGTTCTGCATTCAGGCGTGTATTTCTGGACGACATGGCCAGGCCGTCCTCCTCGCGCACGGTAGGGTAGCACACTAATTCAAGGTCGAAACTAAGTGTATGCACCAACTGCCGCACAATAGCCACCTGCTGCAGGTCCTTCTGGCCGAAGTAAGCGCGATGCGGCTGCACCAGGTGAAACAACTTGCTCACGATGGTGGCCACTCCGTTAAAATGCCCCGGCCGGTGCTCGCCCTCCATCACATCCTGGAGCGGTCCGAAACTAAACTGAAGCAGCAGCTGTTGTGGTGGATATACCTCCTCCGGGCTTGGTGCAAACAAAATATCGCAGCCAGCTGATTTCAGCAGCTCGGTGTCTTTATCTAAGGTGCGGGGGTATAGTTTATAGTCGTCCGGATTATTGAACTGCGTGGGATTTACAAAAATGCTACAAATTGTTACATCGTTTTCTTTGGCGGAGGCATGAAGCAGCTGCAAGTGCCCTTCGTGCAGGGCACCCATGGTAGGTACAAAGCCAATGCTTTTGCCGCTACAGCGTAATGCCTGCACCCGCTTTCGGATGCTATTAACCTGCTTTATAACTTCCATGTCGGTCCTATTCATGTTTGGGATTGGTAAAAGCCGGCAAAAGTAAGTTATAGCGCTTAAAATTGAAAATTAGAATAAAAATTACTAATTTTGCACGTCCCATTACTGTTGCTTTTTAAATTTTAACCACATATCCATGTCTAAATTGCGAATCTTATACGCCGCCACCGAGATGAATCCCTTCTTACAGACCACCAAAGTAGCTGAGTTTCTTCAGACGCTACCGCAGGGGATGCAAGAACGGGGAATGGAGATCCGCATTTTTGTGCCACGGTTTGGCCTAATCAATGAGCGCAAGAATCGGTTGCATGAAGTGGTACGCCTTTCTGGCATCAACATCGCTGTCGGCGATGACGAGAAACCATTGGTAATTAAGGTAGCCTCCATCCCGAATGCAAAGCTACAGGTTTATTTTATCGACAACGAAGATTATTTCCACAGAAAGTCCGTGTTTGTTGATAAAAACAACAAGTTTCATGCTGACAACGATGAACGCGCTATCTTCTTCTGCAAAGGTGTATTAGAAACCGTAAAGAAACTGGGTTGGGCACCAGACATTGTACATTGCAACGACTGGATGACAGGCTTAATTCCAATGTACCTGAAGACGACTTACAAGAAAGATCCTATCTTCAAAGATGCCAAGTCGATGTTTACAGTGTACAAGCACAACTACACACAGAAGTTTGGCGAAGGCCTGCTGGACAAGGTGAAGATGATGGACATTGACGACAGCATGCTTACCGAGCTGCAGTCTGCTGACTGCGATGGCTTTGTGAAGTGCGGCATGAAGTACGCAGACGCTGTTATCAAAACCAACGAAGATTTTGGAGACAGCATAAATGCAATATTCAATGAGTTTAAGAAAACAAAGAGCATCAGCACCGTTAGCGCCGATGATACGCTTCTGGACTCATATTATGAACTTTACAACCAGCTTGGCCAGTAGTATTCTCCAAACCTGCTTTAAGTTTAACAAAAGCATTTAGCTAAATATTTATATATAGATTTTTAAAGCTCATAAATATTCTGAATAAATAGGTACCTTTGTGGTACCTATTATATTTTTATACCGAAAACAAATTATGTGTGGAATTGTAGCATACGTTGGGCATAGAGAAGCTTGCCCTATCATTATAAAGGGTCTGAAGCGACTGGAGTACAGGGGCTATGACAGCGCAGGTATCGCGTTGATGGATGGCGCTCTGAACATATACAAGAAAAAAGGAAAGGTAGCAGACCTGGAGGCTGCTATCTCAGAGGAAGACACACACGGGAACATTGGCATGGGCCATACCCGCTGGGCTACGCACGGGGAGCCAAATGATGAAAATGCTCACCCTCACTATTCCACATCCAAGGGTATTGCCATTATCCACAATGGTATTATCGAGAATTATGCCTCTTTGAAGCAACTGCTTATCCAGAAAGGCCATACTTTCCACTCCGAAACAGACTCAGAGGTATTTATTAACCTGATTGAGGATATTTTCCAGAACAACAATTGCTCCCTACCGGAGGCAGTCCGACTGGCCATGCACGAAGTAGTGGGCGCTTATGCCATTGTAGTTCTTTCCAAAGAAAGCCCCAACCAACTAATAGCTGCCCGCAAGGGTAGCCCGCTGGTAGTAGGTGTTGGCAAGGGAGAATATTTCCTTGCTTCTGATGCCACGCCTATCATTGAGTACACCAATGAGGTGGTTTACCTGAACGATTACGAACTGGCTGTGATAAAAGACGGCGAGTTGGAAATCCGCACAAAGGAGGACGTGCAGCAAACGCCTTACGTACAGACGCTTGAGATGGCTTTGGAGTCTATCGAGAAAGGCGGCTATGAGCACTTCATGCTGAAGGAGATTTTTGAGCAGCCGCGCTCTATCCTGGACAGCATGCGTGGCCGTATGATTGCCGAGAGTGATCACCTCATGATGAGTGGCATACGGGAGTACGAAAACAAGTTTGTTAAAGCGAAACGCATCATCATTGTAGCCTGCGGTACATCCTGGCACGCCGGCCTGGTAGCTGAATACCTGATTGAAGACTTTGCCCGCATTCCTGTGGAGGTAGAGTATGCATCAGAATTCCGTTACAGGAACCCGATTATTACAGAGAAGGATATTGTTATCGCCATTTCGCAATCAGGAGAGACAGCAGATACGCTGGCTGCACTGGAATTAGCGAAATCGAAGGGTGCCACTATCTTCGGTATCTGTAACGTGGTAGGCTCATCGATTGCCCGCGCCACAGATGCCGGCGCTTACACACACGCCGGCCCTGAAATTGGTGTTGCCAGTACAAAGGCCTTCACTGCTCAGGTAACGGTGCTGACACTAATTGCGATGATTATCGGCAGCAGACGCGGAACACTGGAAGAAACCAAGCTTCGCCAGCTGATGGCAGAGTTAGAGACCATTCCGGCTAAAGTAGAGCAATGCCTGCAGCTGGATGACCAAATCAAAGCAATATCGGCGAAGTACAAAGATGCCACTAACTTCATTTACCTGGGCCGCGGGTACAACTACCCGGTAGCCTTAGAAGGTGCCCTGAAGCTGAAGGAAATCTCTTACATTCATGCAGAAGGTTATCCGGCGGCAGAGATGAAGCACGGCCCAATCGCCCTCATAGACGAGCACATGCCAGTGGTGGTAATTGCCACAAAGGACAGCTCATACGAGAAAGTGGTTTCAAACGTGCAGGAAGTCCGTGCCCGTAAAGGCAGGGTAATCGCTGTTGTAACAGAAGGAGACACGACTATTCCGTCTATGGCAGATTACGTGATTGAAATTCCGGAGACAAGCGAGCACCTGATGCCTTTGTTATCTGTTATTCCATTGCAGCTGCTCTCTTACCACATTGCGGTAATGCGCGGATGCAACGTAGACCAGCCAAGAAACCTGGCGAAGTCCGTAACAGTAGAATAAGCCATACACCCATAAACAAAAAAGGGAGCCACTGCTGGCTCCCTTTTTTGTTTTCCCTCACTATTCCTGAAACTCATTTTGAATAGGTATAGCTGCCAAAATCAGTAGTGCATTTGTTCCTTCCCAAAACTACGGGTAACTGAGGAGAGGCAACGCAGAAGCTACTACACTTAAAACTGCTCCCCTTTCAGGTATTTTGTCTTGAGCAAGGGGCAAATTTTATAGCGCTCATCTTTCGTGTCGTCATATACAGTTTTCAGCACCTCGTACACGTTTTCTACTCCCATGCGGTTTGCCCATTCAAAGGGGCCCATTGGGTAATTTGTACCCAGCTTCATGCCCTGGTCAATATCCACGATGCTGGCCGTTTGCTCCTGCAGTGTAAAGCAGGCTTCATTGATGATCATGCAAATCATACGGGGTGTCACCATGCCCACTCTGTCATCCACTAGCAGGTACTCCGTACCTAATGCAGCACACACCTCTTTCAACCTCTCTTCATGCTCCGGATTGAGCAGGCTGACCTCCAGCACAGGTCGGTTGAATAAAGTCGGAAGGCCGTTAAAACCAATCAGCGTACAGGGCTCCTCCAGCTCCACCTCACTTACCAGTGCCGCCAGCTGCACCGTAGCCGCATTGCAGAACACCACCTGCTCCGGCGCATAAAAGCTCAGGCGCTCCGGCCGTTTGTGCAGCGAAAAGTCAAATATGATGTCTGTTGGCCGCAGCTGCTCTCCCTGCAGGTTGAGGTGGTGCAAAAAGGAAAAGCTTATTCCTTCATTCCCTTCCGGGAACTTCTGCTTAAACTCCTCCGCCATTTCCGGCTCTGATAAAACAACTATGTGCATAAAAATTCAGTACTTTTGATAGTAAAGATACAATATAAAACGAATCCGTCTATGGCACACAGCATCATCACCTCTTCTCAGGCTCCTGCTCCTATTGGCCCTTACAGCCAGGCAACCATGGCAAATGGCACCCTCTACGTGTCGGGCCAGATTGCGCTTGACCAGGCAAGCGGAAACCTGGTGAACGACAGTATTGAAAGCGAAACGCACCAGGTTATGAAAAACCTGAGCGCCATTTTACAGCAAGCAGGCATGAGCTTCGGAAATGTATTAAAATGCACCATCTTTGTGAAAGACCTGAATAACTTTGGCCGCATCAATGAAGTCTATGGCAGCTACTTTACCAGCAACCCTCCCGCCCGTGAGACCGTGGAAGTAAGCCGCCTGCCAAAAGACGTTAACGTAGAGATTTCCTGCATCGCAGCCAAATAAGGTAAGTGTTCGCTGGTTAAGTAAGACTTAACGCTTCGATAAGCACTCATAGAATGCTTTGAAAAGGATAAAAGATAAAGGAAAACCAGGACCTAGCTTTCCTTTGTCTTTTATCCTTCTTCTTTTGTCATGTGTCCTTTCCCTCTCAGATGTTGGCTCCCTGTGCAGCTGTTCCTTCATCTGTATCTTCGGCAGATTTCCCCACCGGCTCTTCTCCGTAAACTTCCTCCTCATGCACATCCAGGTTTGCGTTAACGGCTGAGTTTCCAACCTCCACCTGCTTCCGGATAACACGCACCGCGTACTCTGCCGGATAGATATTAAAGCCATACTTGCGGGAATACACAAACGTGAACACGGCTCCAAAAAAGATGATCTGAGAGTTAAAGAACACCCAGGTAAGTATGACCACCACAGAGCCTGCCGCTCCGTACACAGAGCCCACATCGTTCTTGCCCAGGTAAAAGCCTATCAGCCCCCGAAAAGCTACGAACAGCAAAGCTGTTACCAGTGCCCCTACCCACACGTCGCGCCATTTTATTTTCGCATCAGGCAGAAACTTATAAATGCAGGCAAACAGGAAAGACATAAGCAACAGCACAGAGGCGAAGTTTCCAAAATGCAGCACATATATCACCCAACTGGAGAAACGCGCCGTCAGGAAGTCTCCAATGGCTACCAGCACTGCATTTGCCAGCAGCGAAAGCAGCAGAATAACAGCAATAATCAGGATCATGCCAAAAGAAAGAAACCTGTCAAGGATCAGCTTCACATAGCCTCGCTTTGGCTTCGGTTTCACGTACCATATTTCGTTGAGCGAATCCTGGAGCGAGATGAAAACACCTGTAGCCGCAATAAAGAGCGCAATAACACCGGTTACCGCAGCCAGCGTAATGTTTGAGAACTCATTTACATTTTCCACCATCTTCTGCACCGAGTAGGCACCCTCTGTACCAATGACCTCCTTTATCTGGTAGTATATTTCACCTGATACTGCCTGCTCTCCAAAGAAGTACCCCCCGGCACTGATGATGATAATGAGCATGGGCGGCAAGGCGAATATGGTATAATAAGCCAGGGCAGCCCCTTTTTGCCAGGAGTTGTTATCTATAAACTCTGACGAAGTCTCCTTTAACAGGCACCATACTATTTTAAGCCGCCTTCGCACCATTGCACTATCTTGAATTCTTTATTAAGCAAATACGGAAATATCTGATTATGTTTATAAAGAATTAATTCTCAGCGCTCTGGCTTGTTTCCGGTTCCGCTGCCTTTGCTGGTGCAGCACTTACCTAAACAAACTTTATTTTGTACCTTTGTGCCGAATTAGAACGATCTGAACCAGACACAAATACATGGAAAGAGAAGTTAGAGTACGCTTTGCCCCAAGCCCGACCGGGCCTCTCCATATTGGTGGTGTGCGCACTGCCCTATACAATTACCTGCTGGCCCGCAAAACAGGCGGCAAGATGATCCTGCGCATCGAAGACACCGACCAGACCCGCTTTGTGCCGGGCGCGGAGGATTATATTCGTGAGTCGCTGGAGTGGTGTGGCATAGAGTTGGACGAAAGCCCCTGGAACGGCGGCCCTTATGCGCCGTACCGCCAGTCGGAGCGGAAGCCGATGTACATGCAGTATGCATTGCAGTTAATCGAGAGCGGCCATGCCTACTATGCCTTCGACACAGCGGAGGAGCTGGAGGAAATGCGTGAGCGACTGAAGGCGGCGAAAGTGGCCACGCCACAGTACAACGCCATCACCCGCGCCACCATGAAAAACTCCCTCACATTGCCAGAAGATGAGGTGAAGCGCCGCCTGGAGTCCGGTGACCCTTACGTAATCCGCCTGAAAGTGCCCCGCAAAGAGGAAGTGCGCCTGAAGGACCTGATTCGTGGCTGGGTGATGGTACACTCTTCTGCCATTGATGATAAAGTACTGATGAAGTCGGATGGTATGCCAACGTACCACCTGGCCAACATCGTAGACGACCACCTCATGAAGATTACGCACGTAATCCGCGGGGAGGAATGGCTGCCGTCTGCCCCGCTGCATGTGCTGCTGTACCGCTACCTGGGTTGGGAAGACACCATGCCGGAGTTTGCGCACCTGCCGTTGCTCCTGAAGCCGGACGGAAACGGAAAGCTAAGCAAGCGCGACGGCGATAAGCTGGGCTTCCCGGTGTTCCCGCTACGCTGGCAGGACCCAAATACAGGAGAAGTATCTTCAGGTTATCGTGAGAGCGGTTATCTGCCTGATGCCTTTGTTAACTTCCTGGCTTTCCTGGGCTGGAACCCTGGCACGCAGCAGGAACTGTTTTCCATGCAGGAGCTTATAGAGGAATTCTCTGTAGAGCGCATCGGTAAATCAGGCACCCGCTTCGATATCCAGAAGGCACGGTGGTTTAACGAGCAGTATCTGCGTGCCAAACCAGACAGCGAACTGGCAGATTACCTGCTGAAAGCGCTGGAGGAGAATGGTACTACTACGTCGCATGAGAAGGCAGAAAAAATTGCCGGCCTGATGAAGGAGCGAGTAAGCTTTCCGCAGGATTTCTGGGAGGAGGCAAAGTATTTCTTTATTGCCCCCACAGAATACAGCGAAAAGGTAGCCTCTAAAAAATGGAACAGCCAGTCTGTTGCCGTTTTCGAAGACTTCAAAAATGAGCTGTCTTCGCTGGAAAACTTCAATGCTGATACCGTGAAGGAGCTTCTGACAAGCATTCTGGAGCGCCACGGCATGAAGATTGGACAGGTAATGCAGGCCCTGCGCTTAGCAGTAACAGGCGCAGAAGCTGGCCCTGACCTGATGCAGATCATTGAAGTGATAGGCCGCGAGGAGACTGCTTCCCGCATTGAAGCCGCCATTGAGAAACTCAGCCCTTACACTGCAGCATAAGCAGCACGCTATAGATAGAGAAAAAAGGCTAGCCTGTATGGCTAGCCTTTTTTATTGACTCCGTTAGGCTCCCTTTGCAACAAATTACGGCTGCTTAGCTTATACAACAAGAGTACAAACCTGTATAACCATGGCTAAGAATAAAAAAGACGATAAGAGCAGCAAGAAAAAGTCGAAAGTGCATAAAGACCTGGAGGGCTTTGAAATAAAGGTGAACGAGCACGGCGAGATTATCTCGAACTATAGCATCGACAAAATAAATGAGTTCCTGAACCGCAATGTGGAAGATAAGAAGCTGGTGAAGCGTGATGCCGCCGAAAAGGCCAAACGGGAGGAAGAGGAAGCCTACCACATAGAAGAAGGCGAAGAAGTAGAGGAAACAGACGAGGATTTTGTGCGCAATACCAACACCGCTTCTGATGAAGATGAAGAGACAGACCTGCCCAAAGCCCGGCGCAGAAAAGGCAGGGATGACGAGGATGAGGACGATGAAGACTGATTTCGTTATATTGCTGTCGCAACAAACCATCCTAAAACTATGATAAATTCACACGAAATCGACTACAGGATTTTCGGAAACGACATCCAGGTGCTGGAAGTGGAGCTGGATTCCAATGAAACTGTGATTGCCGAGGCAGGCGCCATGGTATACATGGAAGAAGGCATCGATTTCCAGGCAAAGATGGGCGACGGCTCCAACCCAAGTCAGGGTTTCTTCGGAAAACTGCTTTCAGCCGGCTCCCGCATGATTACGGGCGAATCCTTATTCATGACCCACTTTACGCACCGGGGCTATGGCAAAAGCCGCGTAGCTTTCTCAGCGCCCTACCCGGGCACTATCTTACCCATTGACCTGCGCCAGATGCGCAACAACAGCCTGATTACGCAGAAAGATGCCTTTCTAGCTGCCGCTTTAGGCACTAAGCTCAGCATTCATTTTAATCAGCGCCTGGGCTCCGGCTTTTTCGGTGGCGAGGGTTTTATACTGCAGCGGATGCAGGGAGACGGCATGGCCTTTATACATGCCGGCGGCACAGTGGTGGAAAAGCAGCTGAATAACCAGACCTTGCGTGTAGACACCGGTTGTGTGGTCGCCTTTGAAGAGGGTATTGATTTTAGCGTACAGCAGGCAGGCGGACTGAAATCGATGATTTTTGGCGGTGAAGGCATCTTTCTGGCCACCTTGCGTGGCACTGGCCGCGTGTGGCTGCAGTCTATGCCAGTGAAGAAGCTGATAGAGGCACTGGTACCACACGGGGAAAACGCAAATAAAGAAGGTGGCATGTTCAGCAGCTTTATGGAATAGGTTGCGCTTCGCTTCTACTTATAAAGCATGAAGGGATAATACCTGTAAATACCAAAAGCAACAGTCCCGGCAAGCGTAAGTTGCCGGGACTGTTGCTTTTTATGAGGATATATTCGTACTCCTTCTTATCTAACTTTGGCTCGAGAGGGAGCCCTTCTCACTGCTTTTAAAGCTTCTACCGTTGCAGCTAAAGTTATACATGCAGCAGCCACACAAACAGAAACAGGTTCTCACTCTACATCTACAACATCCCGTTTACCTGCATAATCTCCTCCAGGTGCTCACGGGAGTTGCTGAGGCGGGGCACCTTGTTCTGGCCTCCCAGCTTGCCTTTGTGGCGCAGCCAGTTCATAAAAGTGCCTTGTGGGGCGGCGTGCACAATAGGCTCCTGTAGCGCAATGTCGTTCTGCCGCTTGGCATCATAGTCGGAGTTTACGTCCCGCAGCGTTTCGTCCAGCACCTGGGTGAAACGCGCCAGGCTATCAGGCTCCTTCTCAAACTCAATCAGCCACTCATGCCCGCCACGCTTGCCGCTCTCCATGTAAACCGGTGCTGCTGTGAAGTTTGAGATAATGGCACCCGTTGCTTGCGCGGCTTTTGTAATAGCAACCTCCGCGTTCTCCACAATTACCTCCTCGCCGAAAGCATTGATGAAGTGCTTGGTGCGGCCGGAAATTTTAATGCGGTATGGGTCAAGGCTGGTAAAACGGATGGTGTCGCCAATCTTATACCGCCACAACCCTGCATTCGTCGAAATTACAATAGCGTAATTCTTATCCAGTTCCACCTGGTCCAGTGTCAGGGTTTTAGGCTGCTCTTCCTCGAACTGGTCCATCGGGATAAACTCATAGTACACGCCATAGTCCAGCATCAGCAGCATTTCGTCTTCCGTACCAGCCTGATCCTGTATCCCAAAGAAGCCTTCAGAGGCATTGTACACCTCCAGGTAATGCATCTTATCTGATGGGATGATGTCGCGGAACAACTGGCGGTAAGGTCCAAAAGCCACCGCACCGTGTGTGAACAGCTCCAGGTTAGGCCACACCTCCAGGATGTTGCTTTTACCGGTCACTTCAAGGATGCGCTTCAGCAGCACGTATGTCCAGGTAGGTACACCGCTCATGCTGGTGACGTTCTCCTCTACCGTCAGTTCCACCATCTTCTCTATCTTCTCCTCCCATTTGTCCATCAACGCTACTTTGAGCGGCGGTGTGCGCATGGCCTCGGCCCAGATAGGCAGGTTCTGCATGATAACGGCTGATACATCGCCGCATGAAATCTTGGAATTGAACTCGCTGGGCCGGTGGCTACCGCCAATGGAAAGGCCCTTGCCTGAGAAAAGCTTTGTCTCCGGGTACAGGTTCACGTAGATAGAAAGCATGTCTTTGCCTCCTTTGTAGTGGCAATCCTCCAGCGACTCAGGGCTAACAGGTATATACTTGCTGCGGGCATTGGTCGTGCCGGATGACTTTGCGAACCACTCAATTTTGCTTGGCCACAACAGGTTCTGCTCCCCCTTCATCACCCGTTCAATGTAAGGGTAAAGATTCTCATAATCCGTAACCGGCACCCGCTCCTGAAACTCCCGGACAGACAAGTTGTCTTTGTAACCGTATTTCTTCCCCCACTCCGTATTCTTAGCCGTGCTAATCAGGTTCTGGAACAGCTCTGCCTGCACCTCATGCGGATACTTCCGAAACAGATCAATGTCATGAATCCGCTTCTTCATTACCCACGTCACGATTGAGTTTATTATTTCCAATTTTTTTGCTGATTGTTAGTTGTTGATTGTTGGAAAGCTACATCTGCAGGTTAGTGTTTGTCACTTTTATTAAAGTATTTATCAGCTTTGGCAACTTCTGCAGTACAGAGAAAATATATTCATACTCTTCCTGCGGAAGCAGCTTTCTAATTTTACACTTTTCATTCCAATCCAGGCATTCATAAACTGAACCTCTGGCATACCTAAAGAATTGTATCTTCTCCTTTTTTCCATAACGGCCAAAACCTTCCGCAATGTTTGCAGAAATGCTGTCTACGGCTTTAGTGAACTGAATACCAATGTTGAGTTTCGCAAAATGCTCCCACCCTTCTGCTCTTGATCATATATAGTTGCTCAGGTTAAAGGCTACTTTATAAGCATCAATGTCATTTAGCTGTATGTGCTTCCGCTCCTCCATACAAAAGCAGTACGAAAACAATCAACAACTAACAATCAGCAATTAGATCTTCCGCTTCAGCTCAAAGTGCTTGCCTAAGTATACGCGACGCACCTGCTCATCGGCGGCCAGTTCTTCTGCAGTTCCTGATTTCAGGATCTTCCCTTCAAAGAGCAGATAGGCACGATCTGTAATGGACAGGGTTTCGTTTACGTTGTGGTCCGTGATGAGGATACCGATGTTCTTGCTTTTCAGCTTGGCCACGATGCTTTGTATTTCCTCTACGGCAATAGGGTCTACGCCGGCAAAGGGCTCATCCAGCAACACGAATTTGGGGTCTACGGCGAGGGCGCGGGCAATCTCGGTGCGGCGGCGCTCTCCTCCCGATAGCACAATGCCTTTGTTGTTCCGCACGTGTGTCAGAGAGAATTCTTCCAGCAGATCCTCTACCTTTTCATGCTGCTCTTTTTTGGACAGTTTTGTCATTTCCAGTACGGCCTTGATGTTCTCCTCTACCGTTAACTGCCGGAAAACAGATGCCTCCTGCGCCAGATACCCCACGCCGCGCTTTGCGCGCTTGTACATTGGCAGGTCTGTAATGTCTTCCTTGTCCAGGTATATCTTCCCGGTATTGGGCTTCACCAACCCTACAATCATATAAAAGGAGGTGGTTTTACCGGCACCATTCGGGCCCAGCAATCCTACAATCTCCCCTTGGTTTACCTCCACGCTCACATCGTTTACAACCGTGCGTGATTTGTACTTTTTTATCAGGTTTTCTGCTCTCAGTATCATCGTGGCTAAATTACGCATTAAGGCTGCATCCTGCAACGTGTTGGTGTGCCGTTACCAGCCACTACCTTAACGCTTTATATCTAGAATATTCTATTAATATGGAACTAATATTCTTTATAATACTTTTTACTAAATATTGTATAAGCCTGTATTAATATATAACTTATAACTCGCTTATCTCAGAACATTAATTATGTCGCTGTTTTCAATCTTACCGGTATGCCGGCATCTGGCTCTTTCAGGCCTGCTACTTTTAGCAGGATATACCGGTATGGCGTCTGCTCCTACTGAAATCACGAACAACGACCCTACCAAGCCTGGCACCACCAGCAGTAGCCCGGCTAATGCCACACTAAAGGGCATTGATGTGTCGAGGTGGCAAAGAGACATAAACTGGGAACTGGTAAAAGAGGAGGAGATCGCCTTTTCCTTTATCAAGGCAACAGAGGGTGACTTCAGGCAAGATCCTTTTTTCTCGCGCAACTGGAGTGAGTCGAAACGCAACGGCGTCCGGCGGGGAGCTTATCATTTTTTTAAGCCACTGGCTCCCGTACAGTGCCAGATCGAGCTCTTTACGAACTCCGTAGTGCTGGAACCCGGCGACCTGCCACCCGTGCTGGACGTAGAGGTATCAGACCCGGAAGTAAGCCCTGCGCGGCTGCGCGAGAGCATTCATACCTGGTTAGAGGCCGTAACAGCACATTACGGCGTAAAGCCTATCATTTACACCAGTCAGAATTACTACCGCCGTTATTTGCAGGGGCACTTTCAAGGCTATCACTTCTGGATTGCCCGCTATAGCCCTGTGCAACCGGAGGTACACCACACCGATAGCTGGATGTTCTGGCAACACACGGACAAGGGCAGGATAACAGGCATCAAAACAGCCGTGGACATGAACTTCTTTCTCGGAGACATTGAAACTTTAAGCCGGCTGTGCATCCCTGACCTGATGGCCTCAGAAAACCAGGTAAGCCCCCTGAAGCAGCTGAAGCATATACAACCGCTGCCGTAGGCCTGGGATTGCTATTCGTTATGGGTGGTTAATTATTCGTTTCCGGAATGTGCGTGCTCCGTGCCGGATCAGCCAGCAGCAGAAACTAAAGGCAAGGAACGCTGTAATCTCTCTACCTTATCCGAATATCTTTTATGCGGAGTTGCAGTGAAATAACGCCACGGTATACGTTTTCCTCAACTGTATAACACACATCGAACGGGATACCCTTGGAGATGGCTTTATAGTGGTCGCTGAGGCCAAAGCCAATGGCATCAATGGTATTGAAACCATCCTGTGTCAGGCGCAGCTTCAGGTGTGTATCGCCCACTACGCGCACGCTGCCTGTATCATACACGCATTCAGACTCGAACACTGGCCCCATGTTACCGGGCCCGAAAGGCTCCATCTGCCGGATGATATTGTAGAAGTTCCGGGTTATCTGCTTCAGCTCTATTTTACCGTCTATCTGTATCTGCGGGATTTTCTGCTCTGCGGTAATGGTGCTGGCCACTACCTCCTCAAAACGCTCCCGGAAGGCCTGCACATTCTCTACAGGCAGCGTAAGGCCTGCCGCATACATGTGCCCTCCAAACTGCTCCAGCAAATCAGCACAGCTCTCTATGGCATTGTGCACATTGAACCCGTGCACCGAACGCGCAGAGCCTGATGCCATGCCGTTGGATTGGGTAAGAATAATGGTAGGGCGGTAATATTTTTCGATACAGCGGGAGGCAACAATACCAATCACACCTTTATGCCACGTCTCCTTAAACAGCACAGTAGAGTTGGCTGAACGCAGAAAATCATCCTCTTCAATCATCTGCAGCGCCTCTTTGGTGATGTCGGTGTCTTTGGTGCGGCGCTCTTTGTTTGACTCATTGATAATGGATGCCATCCGGAAAGCCTCATCCTTTGTCTGAGCCAGCAGCATGCGCACAGAGTTCTTGGCATCTCCCATACGCCCCGCGGCATTGATGCGCGGCGCAAAGCCAAACACAATGCTGGTGATGTCCATCTCGTAATTGATAGCAGCCAATTCCTTCAGCGCCTCCAGCCCCGGGCGCATCGGCTGCGGCCCGTTCAGGTGGCGCAGCCCGAAATGCGCCAAAATACGGTTCTCGCCCGTAATCGGCACAATGTCTGCCGCAATGCTTACTACCAGCAGATCCAGCATCTTAAATGCCTCTTCCTGGTCAATGTCGTTCTGCATGCAGAAAGCCTGCGCCAATTTAAAGCCTACGCCACAACCCGATAGTTCTTTGTATGGGTAAGGGCAGTCCACCTGCTTCGGGTCGAGCACAGCCACTGCCTGCGGCACGTCATCGTCTGGCAAGTGATGGTCGCAGATAATAAAGTCAATGCCTTTCTCTTTTGCATCAGCCACTTTATCAGCAGATTTGATACCGCAGTCGAGGCTGATGATAAGCTTGACGCCGTTTTCTGCTGCCCAGTCTATTCCCTGCTGCGATACGCCATAGCCTTCTTTATACCTGTCCGGAATGTAGAAATCTATCTGATGGGTATAATTGCGCAGGAAGCTGTACATCAGCGCCACAGAGGTCGTGCCATCCACGTCATAGTCGCCGTACACCAGTATCTTCTCGCTCTTGTGCAGGGCCTCGTTCAGTCTGTCTACTGCCTTGTCCATGCCCTTCATCAGGAAGGGGTCGTGCAGGGCGGAGAGGGAGGGGCGAAAATAGGCCTTTGCTTCTTCAAAGGTGCAGATGCCACGCTGGCAGAGTATGCTGGCTAAGGTAGGGCTGATTTTAAGACTTTCTGACAAACCCTCTACTACCTCCGCCGGCGGCGCCTCGCTATATACCCACCTTTTCTCCATATGCTGCTGCTACACTACTTTCGTTTGGTTGCAAAGGTAGCTTTTTTTCGAGGATTATGAGCGAAGCCACAGGCATGCAACGCTCACCTTCGCCTTAAAATTCTTATTTTTGCTGTGGTACTACAGGATAAGACGTGAAACGAATTAAGGAGCTTTTTGAAAAGTATAAGAACTACTCGCTTGACCTGATTATGTATGGGTTCTTCATCCTTTTCATCCTGATTCTTATCATCTTTTTTGGCTAGTCCCTCGGGCTCAGCCCTTTAATTTACGGCATCACCGCGCAATTTACGGAAACGCTTACGGGCTTCTGCCGCATAAATACTACCTTGGTGCTTTACCAGCAGGTCATTATACAGCTGCTGTGCCTTCTCTTTCTCCTGCAGGTTCTCCTCGTAAATAAAAGCCAGTTTAAACAAAGCATCATCGCTTAGGATGTCCACTTTGGAGTCGTTCACAATCTTCTGAAGATTTTCTACGGCTTTCCCAAAGTCCCCGGTGCGCTCATAGATGCTGGCCTTCTGGAAGTATATCTCATCCGTCAGGCTGTGCCCCGGGAACTGCTGCAGCATGGCATCCAACGCCGCCTGTGCCTCTTCCAGTTTGTTCTGGAACACCAGCAACTCAATGGCAGCGTAGGCCTCCATGGCCACCGTAGAGGTGTCGAGGCCGGTATTATCTGTAATCAGCAGGCTCAGGTCCATGGCATCGTTGGCAATCTCACGGCTGGTGGCCAGCTTTAGGATATCAAGGTGGGCCTGTGCCAGTTCAAAGTCGCCTTTGTAATAGTTCAGGCGGGCGTTGCGCAGCTTCGCTTCGTGCCCGATTGGTGTCTCCTTGTGTGACTTCTCCACCTGCGAGTAAAGAAGGGTACTTTCCCAGGGCTCCCCCTTAAGCAGGTAGATATCCCCTAAAGTCAGCTTGCTGTCTGCCACCAGGCTGGTGTTCGCACGGGGCATGCTGATGGCCTCCTGCAGCAGGGCAATGGCTTTCTCCTTGTCATCCAGGTGGAAAGCATACAAAGCAGCCATATGCTGCAGTACCTCTACTGTTTCAGGCTTGCGGCCTACTTCATTCAGGAGCGCCTCGTAATCTGCCAGCAAGGCCTGAATTTTCTCTTCGCTTACCGGAAAAGTATTCTGCACCTGCTCTTCGCGGGCATTTATCAGGCGCTGCCGTGCTACCAGGTAGTACGGCCCCTCCGGGTACTCCTGCACAATATACTCATAGGCCTCTATAGCACCCTGATAGTCTTTGTTCTTCAGGCTGATAGCGCCCAGCTCCATTACACGGGTACCACCGCTGCGGGTACGTTTGTCAACAGCCCGCGCCTGTAACAGCGCACCGTAAAAATCGCGACGCTGCACATACAGCCAGATAAGCAGCTCATTAAAAGCCAGCTTATCAGGGTGCTGCTGCACCTTCAGGATTAGTTCTTTCTCCAGCGCATCAAAGTTTTCCTCCTCCCGCATACTGTTCTGAAGCATGTTCTGCACATAACCCAGCTCTTTTTCATCCGCCTGCACCAGGCTTAAAGCTTCGGAAATCAAAGGCTCCGTTTTCTGGCGGTACATGTACAGCGAAATCAGCGACCGGTTATAGGCCATAGGGTCGTTGTTTAACTGGCGGCCACGCAGGTAAGCCTTCTCAGCATAGTCGTAAAGCTCATTCTGTATAAAAGCACTGGCCAGGGCTATTACCCCCTCTGGCTTCAGGTTTTGCAGTAAGTTATTGTACTGTTTACCAGCAGCAGCTTTGTCTCCGGCAGCCTGGTGCACCATACCTAAGTCCACCTCATAGCCGGGGTTCCCGGGGAAGCGCTTGATTGTTTTCTTTACCAACTTCTCCGCTTCTTTATAGTTGCGCTGCGCCAGCAGCACTTTCAGATAATCCGGATATACCACATTAAACAGCCGCTGTTCGTCTATCAGCTTGCTGTACAGGGATTCGGCTTTATCATAATCGCCCTGGCTTAAGTACTGGCGTGCCAGCTCCAGGTCCTGGTGCTGTGCCTGTGCCACTGGAACCGCTACCAACATTAGCAGCGAGAGCAGGAAGGTATGGTATAGTTTTGTTAGCATAGTTCTCTTGAAACGATGAGGTAGCGCTTGTTAATATGTGCCTGAAGTAAGACTTTGATGATTGACTCACCAGGAGTGAACCAGGTGGTACCGGTTAACTTGCTCTGATACTTCTTCTTAACTATGAATATACTAAATCAGTTTAAACTTTTTCTGATATAGTGCTTGTGCAAGCCGTTATCTGTTCTGTTCTCTCAAAGCAGATAGCAGAACAAGGCAGCTGTAAAAAGGAAAAGCCACTCTGTGGGGAGTGGCTTTTCCTTTCTATGTTCTTTTGAGGTTAGAAGAACCTAACGCGGTTGTCTTTTATATCAGCTTTTTCTCTGATAGCTTCGAAAGCGTTGTTCTGCACACTGTTGGTACGGGTGTTGCGCAGCTGCTCTTTCACGTTAGAGAGGTCGTTGATCTCTGGTGCAGGATTCATTTGCGTCAGCTCTACCATCAGCACGCCACTCTGGCCTTCAAACGGGGCTGTGCGGGCACCTGGCTGCAAGCCAAAAGCTTTTCCAACAGCCACTGGCTCCACACCTAAACCAGGTATAGCAGCAGAGGCGAACGTCACGTTATCGGCAGTTCTGACCGTTGCATCCGGGCCATAGCTGGCGGCAATCTGGTCTAAAGTGCCTTGCTGGCCCTGCAGTTTTGCAATGATTTGCTTTGCCTTTAGTTCGTTACGTACAGCGGCAGTCAATTCCTCACGTACATCTGCCACTTTTGCATAGCCTTTCTCACGCTTGTTAGTTAAAGTGGCTACCACAAACTGGTCTTCAATTTCGAATACCGGAGACACATCACCTACGTCAGTGTCTTTGGCATACGCCCAACGCACCAGTTCACGCGCGTTGTTCAGGTTGTTCACAACGACGTTGTTTTTACCAATGGCAGTTGCTTCTTCTTTCACGAGCGCCGGGTTTTTTGCAGCGTTTTCTCTGAACTCTTCTGCGTTATCACTTGTACCGGATAACTCATCGGCAACCGCATAAGCTGCATCACGTGTAGACTCACTTGGCTCAATAGCGCGGAACACACCAGCAACCTGATACTTCTGGTTTGTTTTAGGAGCAGTTACTTTCACAATGTGGTAACCGTACTCTGTCTCTACCAGGTTTGGTAACAAGCCTGTGCCTGAGTAGTTGAACACTGCCTGGTCGAACGCTGATACCATTCGGCCCTGCTCAAACCAACCTAAATCACCACCTGTAGAGGCTGTACCGTCTGAACCATGCTGTGCAGCCATCTGTGCAAAGTCAGCACCGTTCCTGATCTGTGTCAGCACGTCCTGTGCTTTCGCCTGAGCAGCAGCCTTAGCCTCTGGCGTATCGTTTTCCGGCTTAATCAGAATGTGGCTTGCTCTTACAGCACTTGCATCTGATTCTCTGGCATCCGTTACTTTGAAAAGCGCGATGGTACCGTTCTGAGTGTATGGTCCATAAACTTTACCTTCTTCTAACGGCAACTGGTTGCGTAGCTGATCAGGCAGTTCACCCGGGTTGCGGTAAGTACCATCAAAAGGAGCATCCGAGTTTGCGTTAACAAAAGCTGAGTCGTTCGTTGCCGCAGCAAACTGCTGCTTGATGGTGCTGATTTCCTGATTCAGGTAAGTCGTATCTTCAGGAGAGGCATTCACCGGAACGGTTACAAACTCAATGGAGCGTCCTTCGTCAACTTTATATAATTCTTTGTTGCGGTCGTAGTAATCCTGCAGCTGCGCGTCTGTTACCTGCACTGCTGAGTCAGAAACGCTAAAGTAAGGCACGAACAAAGCTTTGATACTGGCAGCAGCATTTTGTGCCTGATAGTAATTCTTAGCCTCGGCGTCTGTGATGTATACTGTTTTAGTCAGCAGGTTCATGTACTTCGACTGCAGGCGATCAGCGTAGATGCTCTGCTCGAAGTTAACCCACATCGGACGGGCGTTCGGGCCCATCTGATCCAGGTTCTGCAGGTACTGCACTACCTGGTTGCGATCGAACTCACCTGTCTGCGGGTTTGTGAACGCCTGGCGCACAGCCGGGTGTATGTTGTTACCCTGCACCATATCCGCCAGCTCCTCTTCTGTTACCTCTAAACCAAGGCGGTCATATTCTTTCTGAAGCGCAATTTTAAAGATTAGCTGGTTCCAGGCCTGCTCACGCAGCATTGCTAACTCACCTTCGTTTGCAGCCCTGCCAGTCCGACCCTCATAATCAGCCTTAACCTGCTGCAGCACCTGGTCGAATTCCTGATAATCGATTTCTTCACCGGCTATTTCGCCAACTGTGGTTGTATCGTTACCCAGAAGCCTTGAGTTAGGACCGAGCAGGTCGCCGCCTACTACAAAAACGCCAAGCCCTATTGCAATGGCGCCTACAGCCCAACCAGACTTCTCTCTAATCTTGTTAATTAATGCCATTCTTTATTTAAAATATAAAAGGATTGTGCAAAATAAGGTTAATCGTGCTAAAATTCAAAATTTTTATCTTCCAGTTTAGTTTGCAGCATCTGCCTGAGAATCTGTGTTTTTAACAAGCTTCACGGCATCGATGCGGTTCTCATCCATTGTGAGGACCCTGATGGTGAAGGGTGGCACAACCACCTCGTCACCCGGAAGAGGTATCTCTCCGAATACAGACAAAATTAATCCGCCTAACGTTTCATAATCACCCTCTGGCAAAGCCAGATTATACTTCCCGTTCAGATAGTCGATCTCGTGGCGACCACTCAGGAAGTAGATGCCTTTCTCCGGCAGCACCTGCTCCAGTAAACGCTGGCTCACATCGTACTCGTCTTCTATCTCCCCGAATATTTCCTCTATCACATCCTCTACCGTTACGATACCGGATGTGCCTCCAAATTCGTCTACTACCACAGCCACACTGCGGTGCTCGGAAACAAACTTCACGAACAGCTCGCTGGCCAGCATACTTTCCGGCACCATGCTCACCGGCCCCAGTATTTCAGAAATAGTGCGGGGTTGCTTAAACATCGCCAGTTGATGGCAATAGCCGATGATGTTATCAATAGAGTCTTCGTAAATGAGGATTTTAGAGTGCCCTGTTTTCACAAAGGCCTGCCCCAGTTCCTCTACAGTACTCTCCACATCTACCGCCTTTATCTCGGTGCGCGGCACCATACACTCCCGCACCTTTACCGTTTTAAAATCAAGCACATTATGGAAGATGAGCGGATCTACCTCGGGAGCATCTTCCTGTTCCGGGTGGTAAAGGTGGTTCTTGATAAACGCATTTAAATCTGTGAAGCCAAATACCGGCTTCTCTTCTGAGAACTCAATCCTGAAAAATTTTTCTGCCACCCATTTGCTCAGGCCCACAACCAGGAACACCACCGGGTAGAGCAGGTAATACACCAACAGGATGGGCACAGCCAGCACCTGCAGCATGCGGTTAGGGTTAACGGCAAAAAGACTGCGGGGTAAGAATTCTGCAGTCAGCAACACCACCACCGAAGCCACGACTATCTGCAGCAAGAGCACCAGAAAGCTGAACTGCATGGTATCGGGCAGGTACATTGAGAACAGCTGATTCAGCACACTGGCAATGGCCAGGCCATACAGCACCAATGCCAGGGTATTGCCGATGAGTGTGGTGCCCATCAGGCGGGCAGGGCGCCTTAGCAGAAAGCTCAGGATACGCCCCGATAGCACCCCGTTTTTCTCGTTCAGCTCAATCTGGATTTTGTTGGCAGCCATAAAGGCCATCTCAATACCAGAGAAAAAGGCTGAGAACAGGAGTGCGATAATTAATATAATAATCTGACTGGGGTCTATCATTATAAGTGTTCAAACCAAAATAATCAGGCGCCGTTCCTTTTTTTGCGGTAATAATACAGCATATACAGCACCAGACCAATCATAAAGAGCCAATAGTTACCGATAACATCATCTTCCACCATACTGCGGTGTGCACCGATAACCATCACCACGAATGACAACGATAATAGAATAATATTTATAAGTCTTTGGTTCATTATTCTTTCAGATTGAATTGGCCGGTTACTTTCCGGATTCTGTAATTCGAGAAATCCTGATTTGCCTCGAGCCCCTGCCCTATCACCACTTCTTCCGGTGATGTTATCTTCACCATCTTGTCTGTATAGATGCGGGCCTTTCGCCTGTCCCAGTACAGTTCTTCTGTCTCCAGTTTCTCCTGCTTCTTCAGGTTGTTCACCACCACATTGCCACGCGCCTCGAAAAGGTTCTGGTTACGGTCCTGTTTCCCATAGTTCGCCTTCAGGGTAGAGGTAACATGCTCCCCCTGCTCGTAAAACTCAACAAAAAGGCCTTCCGGAAAAACACCGTCGCCGCTCTCGAACTCCTGCTGCACGGGTGCCTGTAGTTTTACCAACAGCTTGGCAGAGTCGCTATAGAGGGTAATGACATCATGGTTCTCCATAGTTGGCCCTGTATACTTTTGCTCCTTATCGGGGTCTTTTAAGTCATCTTTACAGCCAAACCCTAGAGTGGTCATTAAAACCACTAATCCGGCTATCCATGCTTTTCGCATTGTTTAAATCAATCTGGTGATATGTGGTAAGTTAGCAAAATCTGTGCTGAAACAGATAATCATCCGGAACTGGCAGGTGTATCATGCAAAAAAGGCCGCTGTATAGACGGCCTTTTTTGCATGATAAGCTGTAAGCATGCTTTTACTCAATTCTACGTTTGATAAACCACCTGCTGTTTACGGTGAATTCTAAACCAAACTGCAGGTAATCCTCCTTCACCAGGCCATGATCGGTGGTGCCGCGCTGGCCGTAGCCCATGGAAACGTTTAGCTGGTAAAGGTCGTACAAGGTAGATCGGCCAATAGGCAGGGTCGCTCCTACCGTCACACCTTTATCAGTGATGCGCTGCCCATTCAGGACATAAGGCGTTTCGCCGTAGTACAGGCCGCCACGGTACATGATACGTTTGAAGTAGCTATCTATAGCGGTGGCATCGGGCGTAAACTCCGCACCTACTGCCACACGGTAGCTGTCTTCCAGACCGCCATTGTTGCCTTCAAAATTTTTGAAATCAGACCACTTGTAACTCGCAAAATCAGCTGCCACAGTCAGGTTCGAGCCATTGTCGATGCTGATACCTGCTCTCAGGCTTGCCGGTACTGTCACACTGCCTTGTGCGCTGTCCACCGGAGATACCGGCTGCGTCACGCGCTCGTACGTTAACTTGCGCTCGGCGTCCAGTACAGATTCAAAGCTGTAAACGGCACCGGCACCCAAAAACAGTTTATCTGTTACTTTCTGGCGATAATTGGCACCGGCTCTGAAAATAAAGTCGTTATAGCTGGTGCGGTCCACTATTGTTACACGCTCCTGGCCTACGTTTGCCTGCTCCGGGTCAGATATTGTGCTGGAAGACTCATTCGCGATGTTACCGAAGATGTAGGAGGCACTGGCTCCCACTGTAAGCCCACCAACAACTCTAAAGCCATGGGCAAAATAAGCTTCTGATAAGCCACCATTGCCCACATACTCCCTGAAAATAGTTGCCTGCGGGTTGCCCTCCACCCCATCCGTAACATTTACCTGGTAGTTAACAGTAGAAAAGGGACGCAAGCCCACAGCTGAACTCCAACGCTTGGTAACCGGAACTGACAGCGACAGGTTATTCAGGTTGCCATTGCCATTTATTTGGGAACTGGTCTCGCTGCTCACCCTCTTTGCCTGCCCCGCAATACCCATTGTGAAGTTGGTAATGCTGTTATAATAAAGCAGCGCCGGGTTAGCAGTGTTTGGCTGATAACTATTGGCTGCGCTGATACCGGCACCCGCCATACCGGCGTTCCGGACAGTGCCATAGTTTTCATTTATCTCTCCCAATCCGTAACGGGAGTAGGGGGTATTGCTGATAAGCTGTGCCTGGGTGGTGTGCGCCAAACATAGCGCCGCAAAGCCTATCAATACTCGGAATGTCTTATACATTATGTGTCAATATTCTGTGAAGTCCGATTAAGACCAATTCAGGAATCACAAAGATGCGTCCTTTTAACTTACTTTCAAAAAATCCTGCATCGCCTCCGCAAAGTATAACCACCAGATCGGCAGCTTTTTCTGTGTAAGCCTGGATAAAGCCGTTCAGTTCTGCGACAGTACCCGTCAGTACCCCGCTCAGGATAGACTCCTCGGTGCTTTGCCCTGTTAGCGGAAAGCCACTTTCGACCCGCTGTACTAACGGCAGCCGCTCTGTAAAAGTATGCAGGGCTTTGAATTTCATAGTCAGGCCTGACGCAATGCCGCCGCCGTGGTAGTTGCCATCGCTGTCAACAAAATCATGCGTAATGCAGGTGCCGGCATCAAACACCAGGCAATTGCGGCCCGGAAAAAAGTAGTGGGCACCGGCAGCTCCTGCTATTCTGTCAGCACCCAGTGTCTGGGGCGTTTTGTACAGATTAGAAACAGGCAAGGCTGTCTGCGCCGTAAGCTCCAGGAACTTACCGGTTACAGACAGCCTTTGCTGTATAATTTGTGCGTTGGCGGCCACCGAGGCAACTATGGCATGGTCAAAAGTCTGATTTTGCAGCACTTCCGGCAGCTGTTCCAGCCCCTGGAAATACCCTTGCTCCACCAGGGCATCTCCTTCAAAGATGCCATACTTTGTACCCGTGTTTCCTATATCGATGGCAGCGCTGCGCATACAATTACATGAAGTACTTCAGGCGAACCACTTCTTTTTCTGTCAGGTAGCGCCAGTTGCTGCGCGGCAGGTCTTTCTTTGTGAGACCGGCATACTGCACACGGTCCAGCGTTACCACCTCATAACCCAAGTGCTCGAAAATACGGCGCACGATGCGGTTGCGGCCAATGTGTATTTCTATCCCCACAAATTTGTTCGACTCTCCCAGGATGGCAACATCATCCACTTCTGCTTTGCCGTCTTCCAACTCCACACCTTCTGCTATTTTCTTGAAGTCTTCCTTGGTCAGGGGCTTATCAAGCTCTACCTGGTAAATCTTCTTGATGCCGTTAGAAGGGTGCGTCAGCTTTTGTGCCAGTTCTCCATCGTTTGTGAAAAGCAGCAGGCCTGTTGTGTTGCGGTCCAATCTGCCTACCGGGAAGATACGCTCATTAGAGGCACCTGCAACCAGGTCCATCACGGTCTTTCTTCCTTCCGGATCATCGGTGGTTGTCAAGAAATCCTTTGGCTTGTTCAGCAGCACATACACCAGTTTCTCCCGGTTCAGGATTTTTTTGCCGTACTGCACATTGTCAGTCGGTTGTACCTTATAGCCCATCTCCGTTACCACTTCCCCGTTCACTTTTATCTCACCAGCCTCAATCAGCAGGTCAGCCTCACGGCGGGAGCAAATACCGGCGTTCGCAATAAAGCGGTTCAGACGGATTGTTCCATCGTCTTCGCCTTCTTCCTTGCGGTTGGTCTTTTTGATGCGTGGGTTGTCTTTGTAGCGGCTCAGGTTATAATTAGGTGTCTGCGGAGCCTCGCTCTTGCTTTCACCAAAGCGGCTGTTGCTGCGGTCACGGTCGCCAAAGCTCTTGCCTTTAGCGCCTCTGTCGCCTCCAAAGCTGCGCTTTTCGCCGAATGATGGTTTGCCTTCGCGGCTGAATCCACGGTCACTGTCTTCTCTGCGGCCTGCACCAAACGGCTTTCTGTCGCCGCCTTCACGCTTCGGTCCGAAAGAGCGACGCTCACCACCTTCATTGCTTCCGGCGCCAAAGCTTCTTCTTTCTCCTTCATCACGACGTGGTCTGTCGCTTCCAAAAGAACGTTTCTCGCCGCCCTCTCTTCTGTCAGCGCCAAAGGAACGTTTTTCGCCACCTTCTCTTCTATCGCCGAAAAATCGTCCTTCGCCGCCTTCGCGCCTGTCAGAGCCAAAAGAGCGACGGTCGCTTCTTTCACCGCCACGGCGGTCATCTCTCCTGTCGGAGTTAAAGCCGCCTCTGTCGTTGCTGCGTCTCTCAGGTCGGTCCGAATTGAACGAACGTTTCTCGCCGCCTTCTCTTCTGTCAGGTCTGTCGCCGTTGAACGGTCTGCGCTCCCCGCCTTCCCTTCTGTCGCCGAAAGATCTTCTTTCACCGCCTTCGCGTCTGTCTGGGCGGTCTGAATTGAAAGACCTGCGGTCGCTACCTGCCCTGTTCGGGCGGTCTGAGTTAAAGGAACGGCGTTCGCCGGAGTCTCTTCTATCGTTATCTCTCCTGTCAGAACCGAAGGAGCGGCGCTCACCCCTGTCTTCTGAACGGTCGGATTTGTCTCGTCTGTTGAATATCTTTTTGCCTTCGCGGTCGTTGTTTACCGGTCTGCCAGAATAATTTCTGTCAGCGCCTCTTCTGCCTGCTCCTGCATTGTCGCGGTCAGGTCTTTCGTTATCTCTTGCCATTATAATATAATTATGGATGCAGTATCGCTACTGTACCTTTCTTGTGTGCAGTATTAAGGAATAAGGGTGCGTTATAGTTCAAAAAAGGATGCTGAACTATTGGTCGGCTGTTTCGCCTATCACGTTCTCTTCGGTGGCGAAATCTTTTAGTTGCGGAAGATCTTTGATGTGGTTGATGCCGAAGTAATCCATGAACTTCTGAGACGTGCCGTACAAAACGGGTCTGCCAATGGTGTCGGCCTTGCCTTTTATTTCTATCAGCTCTTTCTCTAAGAGTTTATGAATGGCGTAGTCGCAACCCACGCCACGTATTTGCTCTACAGCCGATCTGGTGACCGGCTGCTTATAGGCAATAATTGCCAGCGTCTCCAGCGAAGACGCTGACAGCTTTTTCTTTGACTTATGCTTTAAATAAGTGCTTACCGTCTCCTGGTACTCGGGCTTGGTGAGGAACTGATAGCCCCCGCCGATGGCGTATATCTGAAAGGCGAAGCCCGCTTCCATGAGCTGCTCGTTTATACCTTCCACAGCCTCCAGCACATCGCTCACTAATATCTCTTCCATTCCCAGCGACTCCTGTAAGCAGCGCTGGATTTCTTCAATGCTTATGGGCGATTGGGCACAGAAAACAAGTGCCTGAATATGGTTTTGCAGAATATTCAAGTGGTAAAAGTAAAGGTACTGGTATTAGTCGTTACGCTGAAGCTTGGCCTCAATAGAGTGCTGTGTGTGCGGTACAGCACGCAGTCTTTCTTTCGGAATCAGCTTACCTGTTACAATGCAAACACCGTAAGTGCCGTTCTTTATGCGAATCAGGGCATTCTCCAACTGCTGGATGAACTTCATCTGGCGGGAGGCCAGCTGGTTCAGGCTTTCCTTCTCAGCTGTATCAGCACCATCTTCCAGCACCTTGGTAGGCGAAGCGGTGTTATCAGTACCGGAGTCGTTGCGGCGGCTAAGGGTTTCTTTGATGAACGCAACCTCTTTACGGGCGTTTACCAGCTTCTCCTGAATAATAGTCTCAAACTCTGCTAACTCCTCTCTGGAATAACGCTGTTTTTCTTCGTTTGTATTCATTCTACTTTTTTAGAACTGGTTATAGTTTTAACCTATTTTTATGTATTGGTAAACTAAAATTCGATTCTTTTTCTAGTGTAACGGCATAACAGCCACAAAGGAATTTAAGTTTAATCCGCTATATATATTGCTTCAAATTCTTTGCCACCGCCGATCCGCTGAGTAGTACTAAACCTAAATTTCGTGCAAAAATAAGAGTAATATCCATACTTTGCTACCAGTCGTGACAAATAAAGGAATTTTATATTCTTTATAAGCACCTCACATTCTGCTGTATAATAACCGTGCCGGTTTTGCTGTTATTGGATCGAATGTTGCTGTTGGGCTTATTGCCGTTTCAGGCTTATATCCCGTTTTACAAAATTTACCTACATGAAAAAATTTACTCTTTTATCTGTTTTGTCGCTTCTGCTCGCTTTTGTGGCAGTGGCTCCTGCAAATGCCCAGCGCAGAACAACAGCACCAGCCAATAACCGCAGCACTGTGCTAAAAGTGAATGTGCTCAGCCCTTTTGTGCTCACGGCCTCAGGCTTTGTGGAGCATGCTTTTAGCCCCAGAATCAGTGCACAGCTAGGTGCTTATGCGACAGGCGCCAGCGTAAAGGATGTTGATTTTAAAGGCTATGGTTTTACGCCGGAAATACGTTACTACTTTGCAGAACAGGCTCC
Source organism: Pontibacter brevis (assembly GCF_054779655.1). Taxonomy (NCBI): domain Bacteria; kingdom Pseudomonadati; phylum Bacteroidota; class Cytophagia; order Cytophagales; family Hymenobacteraceae; genus Pontibacter; species Pontibacter brevis. The sequence continues at coordinate 259,623 of NZ_BAAGXV010000090.1, read as the reverse complement.
GGATGGGTTCTACCTTGCGGGCTATGGCCGCGTGCTGAACTACGAACTGACAGTGGAGGACAAAGAAAAAGGAGAAACCTATGAGGCAACCTACAAACCCATAGGGGCCGGTGTAGCCGCCGGTAATCAGTTTATCTTTAACAACGGCATTTCCTTGGACCTGTTCTTTGGAATAGGTGTTAACGGCGGCAGCCTTAATGTGAAGAAAGGCACGAACGAAGACTTTGACCGCGGCCTCATAGACAAATTAGGCATCTTAGGAAGCGGTGTCAGGTTCAGACCTGGAATAACCGTTGGCTATGCCTTCTAAGTTACCGGAAGCGCTTCAATAGAAGAGCCCCACTTCAAACCAGAGGTGGGGCTCTTCTATTTTAATGTTTCCTGTCCTGCACATTCACAGGTTCACCTGACTTAGCTTCCGCTGGTATTAGCTTGTAGTTCGCGCCAGCATTATGTCTTTACTGAGTAGTGCCTGCTAAAAGCTCAGCATCCGGATAGCCGCCGCTGCTGCCTCCACACCTTTGTTGCCGTGCTTGCCTCCAGCCCTGTCCAGCGCCTGCTCCAGCGTGTTAGTGGTAACCAGCCCGAAGGAAACGGGTTTGTTGTACTTCATGGATACATGCGTGATGCCCTGCGCTACAGCATTATTGATATAGTCGTCGTGCTTGGTGTCGCCTTTGATGACTACCCCGATGCAAATCACGGCATCCATCTCCTCCTGCTGCGCCAGGAATTGTGCTCCCAGCGTCAGTTCGAAACTACCGGGTACTGTGTTTACGAAGATGTTCTCTTTTTTGGCACCATGCTCCAGCAGTGTATCTATAGCGCCCTGGCAAAGGGTACCGGTAATATCGTCGTGCCACTCTGAAACCACAATTCCAAATGTCTTGTCAGAGATATCCTTCAGGTTTTCTTTGTTGTATTCACTCAGATTTTTTAGTGATGTCGCCATGCTGGTTATGTTTTTCGTTACTCGTTTTTCTTTACTCAATTCTTAACCGGAGCATCCGTTCGCTGCTTTCTACAAGTAATCAACGGAGCCTTGAAATGTATACGGAAAGCAGCAGCTATGCCGCCGTACAATAAAAAAGCGCTTCTGTCTGGCTAACCAGCTCAAAAGCGCTTTTTAATGATAGGCCTAAAGCCTGTATATACTATTTGTTGCCTCCTGCCAGCATTTCGGCACGGGCTTTATACTTCTTGGCGTCTGTTACTTCGGCAGATGCGGCAAAATCTTTGATGATTCTGTCGTACACCTCTGTTGCAGAGGCAAAGTTATTGTCTGCTTCGTAAGCAATACCGGCTTTCATCAGGTACTGTGGCGAAAAGTATTGGTTCTCGTTGTAGTTTGCTGCTTTCACATACATGCCAGCTGCATCGCTATTCTGACCCTGCTCCAGCAAAGCATCACCGGTTAAGCTATAGGCACGTGCCTGCATCAGGTAATCATCTGATTCAAACTCACGCAAACGCTCTGCAGCCTCTGCATACTGGCCTTGCTTCAGCAGTGCAACACCAGCATAAAAGTTAGCTAAGTTACCTGCATCTGTGCCACTGTACTCGTCTGCAATCTGCAGCAAGCCCTCATACTGGCCGTCGCCGTTCAGAGCCTTGTTCAGTGAGTCAGCCTCGAAATAATAGACTGCCTGGAACATGGCCTGCTGTGCCTCCTGGTTCTGTGTGCTTCGGTAGTTATAGTACAGGAAGCCACCAACAACAATAGCAGCAATAAGGGCGAAGACACCGAGTAGTTTTGACTTGTTTTTCTTTACGAAATCCTCTGAATGCGATAAACGATCTGCCAATGCATCCGGACTCTCAACCAGCTCCTCAAACTCGTTGTGCTTCTTAACTGTTTCTTTTGCCATTAGTAATGATGAAATAATAAATTCAAAATTAGGAATTAAAAATTGTTTTAGACAACATTCCTAATGCCTGAACATCAAAATAATAATTTTTAATTCCTGATTTCGAAATATTTATGCCTTAGTCCATGATATAAGGATAGTCTTTCTCTACATAGATGTCGGTGTAGAGTTCAGAAGGATCCGGATAAGGAGAGTCCTCGGCAAATTGTACTGCATCCGCCACACGCTCTTTGATTTTATCATCAATCGCGTCCAGCTCTTCTTCTGTTGCCCACTCATTCAGCAGGATAGTGGCTCTTACAGCCTCAATCGGGTCTTTGCCTTTGTAGTCTTCCAGCTCTTCTTTTGTTCTGTACTTAGCAGGGTCAGACATAGAGTGGCCTTTGTAGCGGTAAGTTCTGAACTCCAGCAGCGTTGGGCCTTCACCGGCACGCGCACGCTCAGCGGCTCGCGCTACAGCCTCGTGCACATCCTCCACGCTCATGGCGTTTACCGGCTCAGAAGGCATATCGTAGGCCTCGCCTAAGGTGTAAAGCTCTGTTACGTTAGACGTACGCTGCACGGAAGTACCCATGGCATACCCGTTGTTCTCAATCACGAAAATCACCGGCAGCTTCCAGGTCATGGCCATGTTCAGGGCCTCGTGGAAAGCTCCCTGGCGCACAGCACCGTCACCCATATAGGTAATGCACAGGTTGCCTGTTTTGTTGTATTTCTCAGCGAAAGCGATACCTGCACCAAGGGGAACCTGCGCTCCTACAATACCGTGGCCACCTATAAAGTTTACTTCTTTATCGAATATGTGCATGGAGCCACCTTTGCCTTTAGAACAGCCTGTTGCCTTTGCAAAAAGCTCCGCCATCACAGCGCCCGGGTCTGTACCCAAGCCCAGTGGGTGCGCGTGGTCACGGTAAGCTGTAATCCACTTGTCGTCTTTTGTCAGCGCACTGATAGCGCCGGCAGCACAGGCCTCCTGTCCGATATACAAGTGACAGAAGCCTTTGATCTTCTGCTGACCGTATAACTGACCTGCTTTTTCCTCGAAACGGCGCATGAGCTTCATTTGCTCAAACCACGTCATGTATGTTTCCTTTGAAAACTTTGGCTCAGCCTGTACCTTTGCTTTCGGTGCTTTTCCTTTTGCCTTTTCTTTCGTATCAGCCATAAGTGTTAGTCTATGCGTTATCTTGAATATCCGTTAGCTCCTCTTGAGCAGGTTTAACTATTTAAACTACGACAAATATAAGCCGCTAACGGAATTTAGCTTGCGAAATTAAGGAAAAAGATATCAAAGTAGAAACGAATGCTCCTCGAAAATCTAAGTTTGCTGTATTTCAAGAACTATGAGGAAGCTGCACTCAGCTTTTCGGAGCATATTAACTGCTTTATAGGCGATAACGGCAGCGGCAAAACCAACCTGCTGGACGCTATCCACTACCTCTCCATCACCAAAAGCGCCTTCCCGGGCACTGAGTTGCAGAGCATTAAACAGGGCGAAGACTTTTTTATGGTGAAGGGCCGCTTTGAGGTAGAAGGCGAAAAACACACCGTGCAGGTAAGCCTGAAGCAGGGGCAGAAAAAGACGGTGACGCACAACAAGGCCCTTTACGAGAAAATGAGCGACCACATCGGGCGCTTCCCGGTAGTACTCATCTCCCCCTACGATACCGACCTGATACGCGAGGGCAGCGAAGAACGGCGCAAGTACTTCGACAGCCTCATTTCACAACTGCACCACCCTTACCTGGAGCAGCTGATACAGTACAACTATATCCTGAAACAGCGCAACTCGCTACTCAAGCAGTTTGCTGAGCGCCACTACTTCGACCGCGACTACCTGCAGATTTTGAACGAGCAACTGGTGGCTCCGGGAGAGTTGCTGGCACAGGAGCGGCAGAAGTTCCTGGAGGAATTTGTTCCGGTTTTCCGGAAACACTACCGCCATATTTCCGACAGCAGCGAAGAAGTGGGCCTGACGTACAAAAGCCAGCTGCCTCACGCTGTATTCGGGCAACTACTGCAGCAGGCAGAGCGCAAGGACCTGGCGCTGCAGCGCACTACGGTAGGCCCACACAAAGATGATTTCGTTTTCCTGATGGACGGCAACCCGGTGAAAAGCTTCGGGTCGCAGGGACAGCAGAAAAGTTTTGTGATAGCTCTGAAGCTGGCACACTTTGAGGTAGTTGCCGAGCGGCAGCACCACAAGCCCCTCCTGCTGCTGGACGACATTTTTGACCGCCTCGACGAAAAGCGTATGACGCAGCTCATGCAGATGGTGGCCGCCCACACCTTCGGCCAGATTTTCCTGACAGACACACACCTCGATCGCACTGACAAAATTCTCTCCGGCCTCTCAGAAAGTATCCGTAGATTTGAGGTGAAGGAGGGGACGGTGAAGTTGATTGTTTAATTGCTGGATTGTTAAATTGTTGTTTTCGAGTATAAATTATCTCAATGACATTCTGGGACTTAATTGACAGAACTTTTGAACAGGTTAAAGCACCACTATCCCCTAAAGAAATTTGGGAAAGAGCAAATGATTTGGGAATATCTAAAGATTTCCAAACAACAGGAAAGACTCCTTGGGCTACAATTGGAGCCTATTTATATACAGATATCACACGAGCTGGAAACAATTCTAAATATGTTCAAATATCTGAGAGGCCAGCACAGTTCTTATTAAGAAGTTTAGCTGACAAAGTTGATGTTGAGAAAGCCGGAGAAAGAAAGGAAAAGGAGAAAGTCGAAGTTGAGCAAAAGGAAAGAAAGAAATACACTGAACGGGATTTACATCCTATTTTAGTTTCTTATGCGCAGGCTGACACACATTTTCGCGCGCACCTGAAGACCATCTTTCATGAGAACTCAAAGAAAGGAGTAAAAGGGCTAAATGAATGGTTGCACCCAGACTTAGTAGGTGTCTATTTCCCTTTTAACGAGTACCTAAAGGAAACAATAGATGTTCAAAAGCAACTCTCCTTGACGTCTGTTAAGATCTTTTCATTTGAACTGAAGGTCAATCTTAACTTTAGCAACCTTAGAGAATATTATTTCCAAGCTGTTTCAAATTCAAGCTGGGCTAACGAGGGGTATTTGGTTGCATTAAAGATCGATGATGATGCAACGTTATATGATGAAATCAGGAGATTGAATAATGCATTTGGCATAGGACTAATTCAATTAAACATTAAGAATGTTTATGAATCAGAAATCCTATTTCCTGCACGTGTAAACCCTGAGATTGATTGGGATACAGTAAACCGGCTTGCTAAGGAGAACTCAATGTTTAAAGACTTCTTAAGAGATCTTTCTGAAGATGTTAATATTGGAAAAGTAAAGAGTAAGTATGATGCCATCCTTGAACCAGAAGAGGTTGAAAAATATATAAAGTCTAAGCAGATAAGCTAGCCCTATTCACACATTCATTATTCCCAAAACGTGCGCTACTTTAAGAAGAAAGAGGAGATTGACAAGCGGAAGGCTGATATACAGCCTATTGGAGACAGCATTAAGTCGCTGATGCAGGCGTACCGGCTGCAGGGCAAACTCGACGAGGTGCATATTGTACAGAGCTGGGAGAAAATCATGGGTAAGCCCATTGCCATGAAAACACAGCAGCTGTTCTTCAAAGACCAGAAACTGTTTGTGCGCCTTACCTCTGCCCCGCTCAAACACGAGCTAAACATGTCGAAGAGCAAGGTAATCGAATTACTGAACCGCGAAGTGGGCGGCGACGCCGTAAAAGACGTGGTGTTCCTGTAAGCGCAACAGCTGCGGGCATAACAGAGTATAGCTTTTGTATATCCGATTACAGCTATACTACAACCTATGACCGCACCTGCTTTTCGCCCCGTATCCTATTCCCAAACCGTTCTGACGGAACTGATGATTCCGAGCTATGCCAACTTCGGCGGCAAAATCCACGGGGGCATCCTGCTCTCGCTCATGGACAAGGTAGCTTATGCCTGTGCCGCCAAGCATGCCGGCAACTACTGCGTTACCGTGTCCGTGGATGGCGTGAACTTCCTGCAGCCTGTGGAGGTAGGTGAGCTGGTGTCGCTGCTGGCTTCTGTGAACTATGTAGGCAACACCTCCTTAATGGTGGGTATAAAAGTGATTTCGGAGAACGTGAAATCTGGATTCGTGAAGCACACCAACACCTCTTACTTTACCATGGTGGCCAAAGGCGACGATGACAAACCGGCCCAGGTACCCGGGCTAAAGCTGGAAACGCGGGAAGATGCCCGCCGCTTCCTGGAAGCCATCAAACGCCGCGAACTCTCCCGCCGCTACCAGACAGAACTCGCCAATACCAAGACCATTATGATGGTAGAGGATGAACTGCACCTGCTGCAGGATGAGCGCTGCCAGATAGCTTTCTAGCCACGACCTCACTTTGCGAATAGTCCCTGCAAGCACCTGAAACGTAGAGATGCTGCATTTTGTGTTGTTGCCTGCGCAGTCACCAGGACGCACACAGGCCTAGGAGACAGTGTGAGGCCTGACGTTAAAACTCCCATTTCTCCTGATTCCTTTGTATCTTTAGGGTCTATCATTCTTACAATCAAACAAACATGACCTTTAAACCTAATCTAAAACGAGCGCTGGCGCCTGTATTGATGGCAGGCTTTTTCCTTAGCTCCCCCACCCTTAGCATAGCCCAGGAACCCGTACGCCAGGACGACGAAATAAAGCAAATGGTGAACCAGCTATCGGCCCAGAACCTGGAGCAGCTGGTACAAAAAATGGTAAGCTTCGGCACCCGCCACTCGCTTAGCACGACCACCAGCAAGAAAGAGGGCATTGGTGCTGCCCGCGAGTGGGTAAAATCTGAATTCGAGAAATACGCCCAGGCCTCTAACGGCCGCATGACGGTTGAAATGGACCGCTACATCGTGAAAGCCGACGGCCGCCGTATTCCGCAGGATGTGGAGATGGCCAACGTGATGGCTATTCTGAAAGGCACTGACCCGAACGACGACCGCGTGATTATTGTAGGCGGCCACCTCGACTCACGTGCCACGGATGTGATGGACGCTAAAAGCAAAGCGCCCGGCGCCAACGACGATGCTTCTGGTGTAGCCATTGTCATGGAAATGGCCCGGGTTATGGCGTCCAAGCAGTTCCCGGCAACACTGGTGTTCGTAGCCTTCCAGGGCGAGGAGCAGGGCTTGTACGGCTCCACTCACCTGGCAGAGCGTGCCAAAAAGGAAAACTGGAACCTGGTGGCCATGCTGAACAACGACATCGTAGGTAACTCCTTTTCAGCCGAAACAGGCTTGCATGACAACACCAGCGTGCGCGTATTCAGCGAAGGCGTACCTGCCAACGAAACAGAAGAGCAGGCGCGTTTGCGCAGAACACTGGGTGCTGAAAACGACAGCCCAAGCCGCAACCTGGCCCGCTACATGGAAAAAACGGGAGAGAAATATGTAGATCAGATTGATGTGGTACTCGTGAACCGCACTGACCGCTTCCTGCGTGGTGGTGACCACACCCCGTTTAACCGCAGTGGCTTTGCTGCTGTGCGCATGAGCGAAACCAATGAAGACTTCGACCATCAGCACCAGAATGTACGCAAAGAGAACGGAAAGCAGTACGGTGACCTGATAGAGTATATGGATTTTGAGTACCTGCGCAAGAACACAGGCGTGAACCTGGCTACCATGGCCAGCCTGGGTTGGGCACCTGCCGCTCCCGAGAAAGTGGGCGTACTTACCTCTGACCTCACAAACAAAACAGACCTGCAGTGGGAAGCCCCAAGCAAAGGCAAAAAGCCGGCAGGCTATTACGTGCTGATGCGTGAGACCAACAGCCCCACCTGGGAGAAGAAGTTCTTTGTGAAAGATACGAAAGCCACGTTGAACTACTCAAAAGACAACTACTTCTTTGCCGTGCAGTCAGTAGATAACGAAGGCCACGCCAGCCTTCCGGTGCTGCCAGTGCCGGTGCGCTAATTTTTTAGCTGCCTATAATAAAAAAGCGAAGCCGGTGCTAAACAGCACCGGCTTCGCTTTTTTATTGTTAAATGTTAGTCTCTGCTCACCAGCTTATTGAAGTTGCCGTTTGGGTCGTGCAGCAAAGCGAGGTTGCTGTTCTCGAACTCTTTGAAGAACTCCTCCCAACTCACTTCTTCAAAGCTGTCGTTGCTGTCGCTTTTGCCGGGGAAGTGGATACGGAGCAAACCTTCTCCGCTGCCATCGTTCTCAGTGCCTTTTATGATAGAGGGCTTGCCGCCATGCTGTTCCGCCCACTTCTTTATCTCGTTATGGTTTGTTGTTTTCTTAGCTTCGCTCATAGTTTTATAAGTTTATTCTGTTTACTGCTTTAGCTATACGGGCAGCCATTACCAAAGGATAAGCACACTTCAGGGCAAAAAAAAAGCAGCCTTATGTTAAGGCTGCTTTTTCGTAGGTTAGATTAGTACGGTATCTTATATTTTCGAAATCCTGGCTGCCGCAGATGTTTCGGAGGTAATGCTTGGGCTACCTTTATAAGCAACTGATGTGGCACCTGAGGCATTAATATCCAGCGACTCTGTCGCATGTACTCTTACTTTGCTGGCGCCACTGGCTTCCACTTTCACACGCTTGGCCTGTAAGTCAGCGGCCTCTACTTTGGAGGCTCCCGACATGTCCATGCTCAGCCTGTCGGCTCTTCCTACTAACTCTACTTTGCTGGCACCACTCATATCAGCATCCAGTTCGTTTGTGTTGATGTCCAGTATTACTTTAGAGGCCCCGCTCATGTCCAGCTTCAGCGCATCTGTTTTGATAGGAGATTTGCCTTCTACTTTTACCCCCCCGCTGATGTCGATACTGCTCAATTCTCTCAAGGTGATATAAGCTTTCATCCCCTTCTTAGTCGTTACACCATCTTCGTTGTAGATGTGCAGCACACCGTTGCGGACTTCTGTTTTAATGTTGTCCAGCAGGTTTTCATCCGCCTCCAGCCTCAGGCTCTTCTGGTTTCCCTGCGTTATCTCTACAGCAAAACCGCCGCTCACATTAATGCCCCTGAAGTTAGACACATTCCTGTCCTGGGTCTGAATGTTGCCGTTGCCACGCAATTGCTGCGCCATCAGCGGAGCATCTGTCAACATAAGTGCCATTACAAACACGATGAAAGAGGTGGCGTAAAATCTGATGAGGTTCATAGTTTTATGTGTATGGTGAATAATCTTTTCCGGTGCAAAAGGTGGCCTGTACAGCCCCTGAAGCAACTCTCTGACTAAAAGATGCATAATTCCGGAGAAGGTTGCTTTGGAGTGCGAAAAAATTTAAGAATTGACTCTGGCAGCTAATAAACTACCTGCAGCACCAGGAGGAACTGTTTAACACTCTGATACCAAAACTTTATAGATGGGAAATTTACCGCTCCACAGCGGCAGGAGCCTGAAGCGGCTTGTTCATCAACAGATGAAATGCAGTGGCTCCTACAACATAGGCTGCTATATCCAACACGTCGGCAGTATAGAGGGGCTTGTAAAGCGGCAGGAGCAGCTCAAAGCAAATACTAAAAGCCGCCACCGCAAAAGCAATATGCCTCACAGGAATTACCAAACGCTGATCCTGGAAATACCCCCGCTGCACAGCCAGTATCAGGCCGAGGGTCAGCGGCATGCACAGCAGGTCGTCGAGGTAAGCGTACAGCGGCCACACGTAAACCTGTGCCAGTTCCAATGCCCGGTTCAGGCAGAAAAGGAAAAAGCAGGTCAGGAACAAGGGGTGCAGCAGGGACCTCACCATGGGTTATAAAGCCACCAGGAATACCCCCAGCATGATGCTGCCCAGAATAATCAGGAAGATTTCGGTAGGGGTAAGTTCTTTTATCCACTTTTGCTTATACCTCCTGCCCCCCAATATCTGGCCACAGTTAGGGCAGGTTTTGGTTTTGATGGGTACTATCTCACCACAGTTGGGGCAAGTTTTCATTTTCTTCTCTTTAGGAGCATCCATGGCAGCAGGGTATGTTGTAAAAGTAAACTAGCTTTCTATGTTTACTATACTGGCTTACGTATTTCAGGTTTGATCGCAATTGCAACCTGGCCACCCTACATAACCTTCAGCTGCCTTAGAGGGTACATTCTTAGCAAACAAAAGGCTATGACTGAATCAACAGAAAACAACGCATACTACACGATAAAGCGAGGCAGCAGCCCTTTAGTAGCTACTGCCATCCACAGCGGAAGCAACGTACGCCAGAACATCAGCAACCTCTTTGCACTGGCGGCGGCAGAACGGCACCGGGAAGAGGACCCCTTCACCGACGAGTGGGTTGTAGTGGCGGATAACCAGATAATCGGCCATAACTCCCGCTTTGAACTGGACCTGAACCGCCCGCCTGAAAAAGCCATATACCGTGAGCCCGAAGATGCCTGGGGCCTGCACGTCTGGAAAGACGGGCTCCCGGATGAGCTGGCCAGTGAGTCGATGGACCGCTACGACCAGTTTTATGCAGACGTAAAGCAGGTGCTGACCCGGATTCAGGAACAGCACGACTGCTTTGTGGTATATGATTTACATACCTACAACCACAAGCGCGAGGGAGCCCATGGCCCGGAGGCTGACCCCGAAAAAAACCCGGAAGTGAACATTGGCACCGGTAACATGGACCGCAAGAAGTGGGCTCCGGTGGTAGATGCCTTTATGCATACCCTGAGCAACTACAACTACAGAGGGCGCCACCTGGATGTGCGCGAGAACGTGAAGTTTGAAGGGGGCCACTTTATGCGCTGGATTCACGATACCTTCGGCGACAAGGCCTGTGTGATGAGCATCGAGTTCAAAAAGTTCTTTATGGACGAATGGACAGGAGAGCCTGACAGAGAACAGGTGCAGGAGATCCGCAAGGCGCTGGAGCAAACAACTAGGCCCGTGCTGGAGGCGCTCGCGAAAGTATGCCCGCCTGAAGCAGGCAAATAAGAGGCTATACCCCACGGGCCGCACCCGGCCTTTTCACAGAAAACCAACAGCATGATTGAAGAAATAACCGACGACTTTATAAAGAAAATAAGCCGTAGCCTGAAGCGCGGCAAACAGGTGCGCCGGAGGCTGCCACAGGGCGGACTGGTGTACATCGACAGGCCACTGCCCTTCCTGGTGCTGTTCCGCCACCCGGCCGGAAAGCCCGACCATGCCACCGCCGACTTTGTGAAAGCAACCGCCGCGTACATTATTTCGCATGAGGAGCAGACACCCCGGCTGCAGGAACTGATCCGGGCCATAGCCAGCGCCATGGCCGACGAGTTTGGCGCTTTCATGATACTGGAACTGATGGCAGCCCCTTCAGATGATTCGGCAGCCCCTATGTTCCGGGTGCTGGGGCCGGAGAAACAGCTGCCTGCCACCATCAGCACCCTTAAGAAAGAACTGCAAAACATTAAAATCAGCGACCTCCGCACAAACGTGGAGACGGCCTCTAACAAGCCACTGCTGGAAGGCCCCCTGCGCCTGATACCGGAGGAGGAGCTGAAAAAGCAAAGTTACCTGATGCTCGGGCTACAGCTGAAGCCCGTTTACTGCGACAGCGCAACAGGAAAGGCATACCCCCTGCTGTTGCGCACCATCCGTGAGAAGCTCTCCAACGCCATCAAGAAAACGGTGTATGACTTTGTATCGGTGCAAACAAAACACAAGCCTGTCCATTTCCAGGAACTGGGGCGGCAGAGTGTAAACCCGGTGGTGTGGCGCATTGATAAGCAGCTTACCAGCATCAGCGACCAGTTCCCGTTTCTGCTGCTCGTAACGCCCGTCAACCATATCGAGGCCTGGGAGGATTTTAAAAAAACCAAATTTAAAAAAGCACCACAGCTCCATTACCGCCTGATGCCTGTGGACGTGGATCGGCTGAAGCGCAAGCTCTACAACATCTCCATCGAGAAAGTAGACGATCCCACCCTGGCCTACCTGTTCCGGGACAAGCGCCATGAACTGGACAAGATGCTGACCATGCTGGCCGACCGCAACACCCCGGATTTTATGTACAGCAGCATGCAGGTGTTTGGCGGCGTAGACGAGCAGCTGCTGAAAATTGCCGAAGGCATTCTGGCCGCCGTACCGGAACCAACCCGCGAGACAAATACCGATATCATGCCTGTTGCTGAATTCGCCGCGCTGGCGGAGCAGGAGATAGCCTTCCTGAAAAAGCAGCATCCGGGAGTAAACTCCGGTGTTTTGATACGGGATGACGTGGCAGGGCTGCTGGTCTCTAAAGGAAAGCTGAACATCGGCTCCGACTATATCATACCGCGCCACCGGGCCGAGGCACTGATACAGCATGAGGTGGGCACGCACGTGCTGACGTACTATAACGGAAAGGCGCAGCCGCTGAAGCAGCTGTACGTGGGCAGCCCGGGTTACGAAGAGTTGCAGGAAGGGCTGGCCGTGCTGAGCGAGTACCTGGTAGGTGGCCTCGACCAGGACCGGATGCGCATCCTGGCGGCCCGTGTGGTGGCCGTTTACCACCTCACCAAAGGCTCCACTTTTTCTGAAAGCTTCTGGCGCCTGAAAGACGACTATCATTTTGACGACGACACGGCTTTTGACATCACCCTGCGGGTACACCGTGGGGGCGGCCTCACCAAAGATGCCGTATACCTGCGCGGCCTCGTGCACCTGCTCGACTACCTGAAGCAGGGGCACGAGCTGGAGCCGCTCCTCATCGGTAAAATCCGGCAGGACTACATCCCGATTGTGCAGGAGCTGATTTACCGCCAGGTGCTGCGGCCGGTGCCTATCAAACCCCGCTACCTCCTCGACCCTGCCATCAAACCAAAGCTGGAACAACTAAAAGCGGGCATTTCAGTATTTAACCTACTGTGAAATCAGTTTCCAGTAGGTTAAACCCGTTATAATTCGCACCCGAATAAGATGAATATAGGATTCGTAGTAAACGACGTAAGTACTGAAAAAGCCAACTACAGCACCATTTTCCTGGCGCAGCGCATGCACAACAAAGGGCACAACGTGTACCTGATGGGCGTGGGTGACCTGGCTTATTACCCCGACGGCTATATGGGCGCCACGGCCACGCAAGCCGACCCTAAGCACAAGTACAAATCCTGTACTACTTACCTGGAGGCTGTACAAAGCGAAAAAGCAAATAAAGTACGCGTGACAGCCCCGGACCTGGACGTGCTCATGCTCCGCAACGACCCATCAGCAGAGCCGGAAGGCCGCACCTGGGCCCAGAACGCAGGCATCATTTTCGGTCAGCTGGCCATGCGCCATGGCGTTATTGTGCTCAACGACCCGACTTCTCTCTCTGATGCAGTGAACAAGATGTACTTCCAGCATTTCCCGGAAGCCGTAAGGCCGCGCACGCTTATTACGCGCGACAAAAGCGAGATAAAGGAGTTTTTCAACGAACAGCAAAACAACATCATCCTCAAGCCACTACAGGGCTCCGGTGGTTCCGGCGTGTTTATGGTAAAGAAAGAAGACGCCACAAACCTGAACCAGATTGTAGAGGCCATTAGCCGCGACGGCTACGTAATTGCGCAGGAATACCTGCCTGAGGCCACAGAAGGCGACGTACGCCTGCTGGTAATGAATGGTGAAGCACTGCAGCACAAAGGAAAGTATTGCGCCATACGCCGGGTAGGCAGCAAAGACGACATCCGCAGTAACCTGCATGCCGGCGGCTCTACCCAGGCAGCAAAGGTAACGCAAACCATGCTGGACCTGGTGGAACTCGTAAGGCCCAAACTCATACAGGACGGCATGTTCCTGGTAGGGCTCGATATTGTGGGCAATAAGCTGATGGAGATAAATGTATTCAGCCCGGGAGGCCTGTTCGATGCCTCTGAAATGGAGGGCGTGGATTTTTCAGAACCTATGATTGCTGCGCTGGAACGAAAGGTGCATTATAAAAACACCTATGGTGTGCAGATAAACAACAAAACCGTAGCGATGATTTAGAATTACATAATCGCAGAATTTCAGGCAGAAGGCTAAGCTGAACAGGAGAAAATCTTTTGGGGCTTAGCCTTTTTTATGAAGCAGCAACACTGGCATTCGTGAACACCACTTAGGGAAAATCAGCTATGGGAGTAGGAAGTGTAGCACCACTTACCTGGCAGGCAGCACAAAACTAAAGTACTCCAAAAAATAACCTGAAGCACTAATCCGCTAATAGTAAAATAGTTAGATTAAATACTGGCATGCAGCACAAAATATTTTAGGTTTTACTTTCTAATGCGAAAACAAAAACCTAATTTTGCACCCGATTTAAGAGGAAGGCGTAATTCCGGAAGGCTAATATAAACAGGAATTAAGGAACGTACAAACGTAGCCTGTGTTATTTTTATTTTTTTCAATGATACTGTAAAACATTACATAATTGAAAATCATGGAAATCCCTCTTCTGCTCCAGAAATGAAGTTTATAGACAAAAAATAAGGTTAGTTAAAGTTTAGATTAGTTTGTTTTAAGGTGAGAGAAAGCCCCGGTTATATAGCTGGGGCTTTTCTCGTTTATATCTCTTTCCCACACATCGCCTCCTCCTGAGTTCTAATAAAACAGCTGATATAGCTAACTGCCTTCTCCCCAGCTTGAGACTGATGCTGAATTTCACTTTTCAGAGACGGTAACGACTACGATATCTGAACCGAATTTATCCTGTGTTTAAACTCTCGACCTCAGGAGGGTTAACCTGCCATAGTATTCTGAAACTGAAAAACTCCTCAGCTTAATGTTACGGCTGTGCCTTTTCGCACTGCCAACCCTTGACTGGCCTAAGCAGAAGTTAGTTACAGCTTCGGCTCCACTACAAGCCAGGTGATAAGCACAGCTAATGGCAGGAGAGTAAACAGGATCTTCAGAAAGAGGCCCGGGCTTCTGGTGCCCGCCTGCCAGGAACCGCTGCCAAAGGTATAGCGCAAGCTAATGATGAGGCTAATCAGCACGAATCCGGAGATTACCGCATGCACTATTGTTACAATTTGCGTGATACTGGTTTCCAGGTCAGCTATCCTCATCCAGGCGTTCACTACCCAGGGCAGCATGGCGAGCAGGCCCAGCAGCGCCAGCAAAGCGCCTGCTCTTTCCTTGAAAAAGGTTATCCAGGAAGCCAGGCCGAACAAAGCCATGGCCGCTACCAACGCAGCATTAGAGTAAGTGGAATGAGGCACGGATGCATAGCCCCTAAAGAAAAGAATGACCGTGGCAACGGCAAAACCAGTCAGGAAGTACAGCAGGTATCTCGTCATAAAGATACCATACTGTAAAAAGGCTATTTCAGATATTTTTTAGGAATGGGAGTCTTCTGAGTTTCAGGTGTAAAGAGCAGGCTGGCAATCCACCAGCGCCCCTGGTCGTACACCAGCTGATACGTATTCACACCCCGGTCCTGCACCTTTCCCATTGGGCTGCCAGTGCGGGTTTCGTACGTTTGAAATGCAGTGGCCAGGTTTCCGAATCGCTCCACGCGCAGTGCCAGCTGGCTCTCGTAAAAACCCAGCTCCACATAGGCCGGTCCGTTGCGTTCTGCAAACTTTTCTGCCGTGGTAAGGCGCACAAAGCTGCTGTCGCCTTTATAGAACACGCCCCCCATCTGCGCACCCGGCAGGAACAATGCTTTGAATGCCTCCATGTCCCGCTGCTGCCCTTTTGGGCCGGAGATGATTTTCAGCCCTGCCGCTGTAATGGCTTCTACACTTACCACGTCTTCTTTAGCAGGAACACTTTTTTGCTGCGCCTGAACACTGAAGGAAGTGCTGCAAGTAAGTATCAGCGCGAAAAAAAGCTTTTTCATATTAGTAAGTTAATTGCCTTTACATGAATGAGTACCTTATTGGCAGGTAGTAGCGCACATCAACAGGCTTTCCCTCCTGCAGGCCCGGCTTCCAGGCAGGCATGCTGTTGAGGACACGCAGTGCCTCTGCATCCCCCTCCGGATGAAGCGCTTTAACAACTTCTGCCTCACCAAAGCTTCCGTCTTTTTTAACTACAAAAGAAATAATAACCAGCCCTTTTACCTTTTCCTTGCGCATGCTCTTAGGGTACTTAATGTTTCTTGCAAGCCAGTTTAACATCTTGTACTCACCACCAGGAAACTCAGGCATCTGCTCCATTGGGAAAAAACCAATCTCTCCGCCTGCTTCATCATACAGCTTCCCGGAAACCATTTTCCCGCCGTCGTACACTTCCACTCTGCGAATATCTCCTGTTTCATAATAGGCGATAAGCGTATCCTGCGGTAAGCCGTTCCTGTACTTTCTCCTGTAAGCGAGCTTTCCACTCTCGTACCAGGCTACGTATTCTCCTGAAAGCTCCTGGTTACTGTAAGCTGCCTGCAACTTTAAGCTTCCGTTTTTATGCCACTCGTAGTAAGGGCCATCTAAGATACCCTGCCCATACTCCCCTCCGTCTATGTCGCTGTAAGTAAACAGCCGCACTTTAGAACTATCCTCCATAAGGAAACGTGTCTGTGTGCCCCCTCCTGACGCATTCTCTTCCTGAACTTCAAAGTAGTGCGCTTCCGGAGCCGGCACTTGTTTCACCCCGCTTTTGCTAAAGTATTTCACCACGTGCTGTTGTGCCTCTGCAGAAGCCCCTGCTAAAAACAGGAATACCAAAAGCGCAGCCACTTTAAGATTTCTCATCCTTCACTTAGTATGTAAGTAGTATTTGTGCTGCTAAATATAGTATGATTTGTGCTACCAGAAGCTGAAATTGCTTAAGTAAATCATAACGGATTTTATGATCCATAGACTCTGGCTACCAAACATAAACGGCTGACGCCTGTATAGGAATAACAGAGGTTATGAAGGCATCAAGAGAGAATATATGAGCAAGGCGACAAAAGGGACAAGAGCTGCTGCCGGCAAAACCGATACCGAAAAGAAAAGCTTCCGGGAGCAACTGGGGGCGCTGAAGAACTTACCTAAATTTTTCCGGCTGATCTGGGACACCAGCAAGCGCATGACCATTGCCAACCTGGTACTGCGACTCATCAAGTCGGCACTGCCTGTTACAATGCTGTATGTGGGCAAGCTGATTATTGATGAAGTGATCCGGCTGATAGATGTAGCAGGCGAACGCGACCTGAGTTACCTGTGGCTGCTGGTGGCGCTGGAGCTGGGCCTTGCCGTAGTATCTGATTTGATAAACCGGGGCATTACGCTAATGGATAGTCTCCTGGGCGACCTGTTCTCCAACCGCACCTCTGTGGCCCTGATAGAGCATGCCGCCACCCTGGACCTGGCGCAGTTCGAAGATGCCACCTTTTACGATAAGCTGGAACGGGCCCGGCGGCAAACAGTATCGCGGGTGGTGCTAATGTCGCAGGTGCTCTCACAATTGCAGGACATTGTCACCATTGCTTTTCTGGCGGCTGGTCTGATCGCCTTTAACCCCTGGCTCCTCCTGATTTTGCTGATTGCCGTGGTGCCTTCCTTTTTAGGAGAAAGCCACTTCAACGAACGCACCTACTCCCTTTCCCGCTCCTAGACCCCTGAGCGCCGCGAACTGGACTACCTGCGCTATATAGGGGCCTCTGACGAAACAGCCAAGGAAATCAAGACATTCAACCTCTCCGGCTTCCTGGCGGGGCGCTTCAGAGAACTTTCAGACAGGTATTACAACCTGAACAAAAGCATTACCGTGAAGCGGGCGGTCTGGGGAAGTGCCCTTTCCGCTATCGGCACCCTTGCTTATTATGGTGCCTATGTCTTCATCTTGTTCGAAACAGTGATGGGCGTGATTACAGTAGGTAGCCTTACATTCCTGGCGGGTTCTTTCAGCAGCATGCGCAGCCTTCTGCAAGGCATCATGACGCGCTTCTCCCAGATTGCGGAGAGTGCCTTGTACCTGCAGGACCTCTTCGACTTTCTGGAGCTGAAACCGCAGATAAAGCCTCCCGCCAATCCGCTGCCTTTGCCGCGCCCCATTCAGCATGGTTTTACGTTCGAGAACGTGGGCTTCAAGTATCACAACAGCGAGCGCTGGGCAGTGCGCCACCTTTCTTTTCACCTGCATGCGGGCGAAAAGCTGGCATTAGTTGGTGAAAACGGGGCAGGCAAAACAACGCTTGTCAAGCTGCTGGCAAGGCTGTATGAGCCTTCTGAGGGTCGTATCCTTTTGGATGGAATAGACCTCCGCGACTATGACCTGGCTGATTTGCGCCACCAGGTGGGCATCATTTTCCAGGATTATGTGCGCTTTCAGATGACAGCCTCCGACAACATTGCCATCGGCCTAATCAGCAACATCGCCGACAAAGAGCGGATACAGGGATCTGCCCAGAAAAGCCTGGCTGACCTTGTGATTCAGCGGCTGCCGGACAAGTATGAGCAGGTACTGGGTAAGCGCTTTAACACGGGAGTAGAGCTGTCGGGGGGCGAGTGGCAGAAAGTAGCCCTGGCCCGTGCCTATATGCGAGATGCGCAGCTGCTGATACTGGATGAACCTACCTCAGCCCTGGATGCCCGCGCCGAGCACGAGGTGTTCCTGCGCTTTTCAGAACTGATAGAAGGACGGACTGCCGTGCTTATCTCCCACCGCTTCTCCACGGTCCGCATGGCCGACCGTATTTTGTTCCTGAAGCAGGGCCAGCTAAAAGAGCTGGGCTCGCATGAAGAACTGCTGGCTCAGAACGGAAAGTACGCCGAACTGTTCCTGTTGCAGGCCAAAGGATATTTGTAAGTTAAAAAGCTGGGGAGTTAGAGGATTAAAAAGTATGGAAAGTGACAGATGGTACTGAATGAGGAGAGGCTTATTACTGTTTTATATCCTCCGGATTCGCATGCACCTTCTTCTTGAGGTCTATCTTGTGGTGAACACTAAAGCTGATGATGTCCCGGCTGAAGTACTGGTTTCCTGATGCCCGCTGCTGATACCATTTCAGATAGCCCGCCTCAACGGCTACATTTTTAACAACCGTATAATTAAGCCCTGCATAGAGCCTGTTCTGGTCAAACCGGTTGTAAGTGATTCTCTCACCGGCGTTTATATGCACTTCGTTGTTTACCTTTACTTTTAACGGCATCTGATGAATGCTGGCCACCTGGTACTCTAAGCCAAGCCGATACCTGAAACGATAATTTGAGGTGTATCCATCCGCCAGTTCTCCGTCTGCTGTATTCCTGAAAAACCGCTTTTCAATCCTGTAACGGTGCCCGACAGTAAGTTTATCAAGCGTTTGCTTGTAATCGACCTGGATGTGTGGCCGAAGTTCGGGCACTGCAAGCTTGTTTGCTGCATCTGGTAGCTGCGGGCTTTGCAGGAAGTATGTGAAGCCTCCCGAAGCACTCCAGCCTTTGCCCAGTGAATAGTGCAGGTGGCTACGAGCCACGAACTGGTGCTGCGCATCAGGGTTTCTGAACCGCCTTTCATGGACCTCTGTAACTAAGGACCATTTTGGGCTAAACTCCAGCGTGTTGTTGTAAGCGTACCAAACCAACTGCTGCTGTATTACCTGCTTGCCCGCGCTTTGGGCATACAGAGATGTGGCAGAAAACAACCCTACAATTGCAAGAAATATACTACGTGTATTCATATAGTGTCTCCACTTTACATGGAGATATAATAAATTATCTTGTGTCGCTGCACTTCACCTGCAGACAAAAGAACAAAAGTATATGTTCCTGCTACATAATGTTGAAAGAGCTGGCTTTATATTTTTCAGATAAACTTTGATTTCCTGTTGTAGCCCAGGCAGCAACGTTCTCTCCACGTGGAACACCCACTGTTCAGGTAAACCCCGTCTAAAACGGAAAGAAGTACGGCAGAATGAGGGAGGCAACCAGCCAGAGGAGTAGGTTAAGGGGAGTACCTACTTTCAGATAGTCGGAAAAGCGGTAATTGCCGGGGCCATATATCATGGTGTTGGTCTGGTAGCCAACCGGAGTCATAAAGCTGAGCGATGCACCATAAGCGACAGCCATAAGAAAGGGCCGCACGCTTACGCCCAGTTCCTGAGCAGTTACAATGGCAATAGGAGCCAGCAGCGCGGCCGTCGCGTTATTCGACATGAAGTTGGTCGTCATAAAGGTGATAAAGAAGAACACTGATAAAAGGGCATGAGGCCCATAATCTCCTAATCCGTAAATAAGGTAATCGGCTAAGAGTTTGGCAGCTCCTGTTTTTTCAAGGGCAGCTCCCATCGAAAGCACCCCTGCCAGCATAAAAATGACTTTCCAGTCAATTGCTTTATAAACTTCATCCATCCGGATGCAACGGAAGAGGATGAGCAGCACCACCCCCACTAAAGCACTCAGCACAATCGGAACCAGGCCTGTGGCAGCAGCCATTACCACCCCCACACTGATTATCATGACCGGAATGATTTTGCTGTAGTTAAAGGGGCTTCGTTCCGTCTGGGAAATAATCAGTACATCCTCATTTTGCCGCAGCTTCTGTGCCTGGTGGGCATTCGCAGAAATCAGGAGCACATCACCGGCTGAAAGCTTTACGTGGGTGGGCTTCTCATTTACAATCTCATCGCGGTGCCGGATGGCCAGTACGGCAGCACCGTGGTTATACGACCTGAAGTTGAGCTCTTTCAGCGACTTCCCTTCCATGTAGGAGTTCGGGGTAACAATGGCCTCATATAACTTGCTGTCGCCGGTGCGCAGGTCGTCGTCCAGGAACTTACGCTCCGACTTCAGTTTGATGCCTTTCTCTTCTTTCAACATTTTAAGCTTCTCTACCCCGCAGCGCACCTTCAGCACATCGTTTGCCCGCAAAATCAACGAAGGAGTAGCATGTAGCCGTGTTTTGTCACGCGTCACCTGCATTACTTTCATGTCCAGGTTCTGCACCAGGCCCAGCTTTTTGAGCGGCTCCCCAACCGAAGGTGAATCCGGCAGCAACACGACCTCCGTCATATACTCACCCAGGTTAAACTCCTCCGACAGGTCTTTAGGCTGCTTGCGGGTGGGCAACAGGTGCCTGCCAATAAAAAACATGTAAATAATACCTGTCAGCAGAAACAGAACCCCGCCAGGCGTAAACTCAAACATCTGCAGCGGCTCCTGGCCCTGTGCCTGCGCAATGCCGCTCACCAATATGTTGGTGGATGTGCCAATGAGTGTGCAGACCCCACCCATCAAGGCACCAAAAGACAGGGGAATAAGCAGTTTGGAAGGGCTGACGTCAATATCACGGCTTACCTGTATCACGACAGGCATCAGCAGGGCCACCACTGCTGTATCATTTATGAAAGCAGAAAGGCTGCCCGAGATAAGCATCAGCGAGAGCAGGCAGAGGAGGTAATTTTTACGCCCGATACGGGTCAGGCCCAGCCCAATGCTGTTCAATGCACCAGATTTGAAAATGGAGGAGCTGATAACAAACATAGATGCTACTGTGATAGTAGCAGGGTTACTGAAACCCGCCAAACCCTCTGCCGGCGTTAATATACCGGTCACCATAAACAAAGCCATTATCAGAATGGCAACGGTATCCATAGAAAGCCGCTCAGAAATGAACAGAACGACTGCCAGCGCAATTATCCCTAAAACTAAGCCAATCTCAAAGGTCATAGGCGCGGTAGCAAAGCTTTAGCCGCCTGCTTGGTTTTGCATTTTTAACGCGTCCACGAAGTTTTCTGGCAAGGTTAGCAGCAGGCAGAGCCAATTGTATGAATATCTTTTAAGCCTGCATACGATTTAAGCCTAAAAAGGCTATATATTTTACTGATAATATGATAGTTAAGCGTACAAAAGGCTATAATTCACTGCTAAGCCACGCTTCGGCCTCTTGATAGGATGTAAAGCGCCTTGATGGCATCTGGCTTTTGGTTGTGATTTCTTTTACCTGTAAAGTGGCAATCCGGTCTTTAGGTTCTACACTGGCGGCTTTTTCCAGCCCAGCTTCAACCAGAAGGGTTTGCGCCTCCACATGTAAACTGCTCAGCCTTTGCGGGTGCGTTATCATGGTCTGCAGGTCAGAAAGCAAGCTAAAACCTGGCCTTGCCAGTTTTACAGCCTTCTGCATATCACTTAAATAATCAGGAACGGCTTCTCTATTTTTCCAGAACCCTTTAATTATTAGGTATATTCTATTCTTTATGCTATCGTAAAACAACTCATAGCATTGGTTCTGAGCCACTACAATTTTGGACTCATTTGAGGCGGTATGTTGGTTGGTGCTGAACATAATGTCTAATACATTCTACGTGCTTCCACCTTTGCTGCATTAAACAATGTACAGTTTGTGTTAAATTTTAGCAAGGAATTAACAGGAGGGGCAGCCTTAACAGGGCACTGGGAGCAGTAAGAAGTTATGCTGCTTCCGCATCTAAAATATTGCACTGAAATTAGCAGGAAATTGATCTGCTATGGGGTAAGCCTGCCCGAAAGACCGTGCAAAACCCCATTTCCTACCTTGTTGTTTGCACTTTCAATGCGCACTCCATCTACCAGGGTGTAATTCTTTTTGCGGAAAACATTAAGCTTTGTATCAGCAAGGGTCTCTACAGAGGAACCGTCTTTTAAATCCTTCTCAAGGTAAGTGCCTTTCAGGATATGTCCGGAAATAACAGCTCTTAACCGTGCAGGAGCCAACTGCTGCAACTCCATCAGTTCTGATTCAGGCGGAGCCAGCAAAGTATAGGGCTTCTCATCCGATAGAATGGGGGTTAAGCCTGCTTTTGTTATCAGGTCTGCTAATACCGGCCTTTCCTGCATTACGTACTGCATCAGGGTCATCCGCTCCTTCGGAACCAGTGCCATGCTTTGTGCCTGCGCAGTCTGGAGGCAAACCAGCAACAGTACAATTATAACGATATAAATATATACCTTTTGATACAAAAGCTTCATTGTGTTAAACATGTCTCTTTGCTATTATACGTAGTCGGCACTACGATAGCTAAGAAAGATGCTTATAAGCCCACACAATAAAAGTACAATTTAGAGCCTTCTTTAGAACAGGCTCCAGTTACTTATCTCGGAGAAAAAATTAGGCAATGCCTGTGGCACCAGTGCAATGCTCAGCACAAAACCATACACAGCGCCATAAAGGTGTGCGTCGTGGTTAATGTTGCCTTCCATTCGCCTGCCGGAATAGTACGAATACATCACGTACAGTATACCAAGAATAAACCCTGGTATACATAGCAACCCGTAAAGGCAGATATCATTTGTTGGGTAAAACAGGATACTGGAGAAAACCACAGCTGCCACCCCACCCGAAGCACCGAGCGCCCGGTAAGGCGGATCGTTGCGGTGTTTGAGATAAGTGGGTATGTCAGAAACAATGATTCCTCCAATGTATATAAGCAGGTACAGCAGAATGCCGGTTATTGGCCCGAAAATAATACTGAGTGTTTGCTCCACTGCTCCTCCAAAGAAGAAGAAGGTAAACATGTTGAAGAACAGGTGTGTGAGATCAGCATGTATAAAACCAGAGGTAAGGAATCGGTACCAGGAGTTATCGCGCTGCACCGCATAGGGCTGGAAAATCCAGGAGTGCATTACGTTTTCGTTTTGCCAGGCATAAAACGAGGTGCCAACAGTGATGATGATGAGTATGAGGGTGACGCTTAATTCCATGGTATGGATGATTTTATGGCTAAATGGTTAAATTGTTAAATGGCTGGACTACTTACACCTGCCAAACAACAATTTAACCATTCAACAATTTAACAATTTACGAATCCCGCTCCATCAGTTGCAGGGCCAGGCCACGGATGGTAGATTTCCGCTCTTCGGGCAACTGGATGGCATCTAAATGATGCAGCGCTTTCTGGAAATAGCGGTCTATCTGCTGCTCTGTCTGGTGCCGTATATTCAGGGCATCGTACACAGCGGTTACAGCACTTACTTTTTCTTCGGCTATACTTTCATCGGTTTTATCACGCCAGCCTACGATCGTCTGCCGCTGCTGTTCGTTCGCCTGCTCCAGCGCCGTCAGCATCAGGAAAGTCTTTTTGTCTGACAGGATGTCGCCGCCTACCTGCTTGCCGAACTTGGCTTTGTCGCCGTACACGTCCAGCAAATCGTCGCGCAGCTGAAAGGCAATGCCCACATTATGGCCGAAATCCTTCAGGTGCTCCGCGTCAGAAAGGGGTGCATTCTGCAGAATAGCGCCCAGTTCCAGGCTAAACCCTAAGAGCACAGCAGTTTTAAGCGTAATCATGTGGATGTACTCCTGGATGCTTACCTGCTCGCGGCGTTCAAAGTTCATGTCCAGCTGCTGGCCTTCACAGACCTGCGCCGCTGTTTCGCTGAACAGCTCCAGCACCTGTGCCAGCTTATCCTGCTCCACGCCCAACAGCAGCTGGTACGCCCGCACCAGCATCACGTCGCCGCTGAGGATGGCCGTGTTGGCATTCCACTTTTCATGCACGGTTTGCTCGCCACGGCGCAAAGGCGCTTTGTCCATGATGTCGTCGTGCATGAGCGTGAAGTTGTGGAAAACCTCTACCGCCGCGGCAGGCAAAAGTGCCTTATCCACGTCGTCATCGTACATTTTTGCTGCTAACAGCACCAGCAGCGGCCGTATGCGCTTTCCGCCTAGGGCCATAATATAGCGGATAGGCTCATACAGCTCAACCGGGTGCTCGCCGTAGCGGAGCGAAGACAAAGTATGATGTATCTTTTCAGAAAGGGTGCTGATATCCACAGGATATATACTATTTTTTCAGAGTTTCTATTAGTGTCAGGTCGATTGTACGGTCAGCAAGGTTGGCACTCTTTACCTCTACCATCACCTCATCCCCAAACGATATAATGCGTTTGTTCTGGCGGCCGATAATGCGGTAGTTGTTCGCGTCCAGTTCGTAGTAGTCGTCGTTCAGGTCAGACAAACGAACCATACCTTCGCACTTGTTTTCCTCGATCTCCACAAATATACCCCATTCTGTGACACCAGACACAATTCCTTTGTATTGGTTGCCAATGGTGTCTTTCATGAACTCTACCTGCTTGTACTTAATAGAGGCACGCTCAGCATCTGCGGCACGCTTCTCCATTTCGGAAGAGTGGCGGCAGCGCTCTTCGTACTCCTCTTTATCTTCAGACTTGCCTCCATCCAGGTAGTGCTGCAGCAGGCGGTGCGCCATCATGTCCGGGTAGCGGCGAATAGGCGATGTGAAGTGCGAGTAGTGGTCAAAGGCCAGACCGAAGTGCCCTTCCGGTTCGGTGCTGTACTTTGCCTTTGCCATGGTGCGGATGGCCAGGTTCTGCAGTACGCTCTGCTCCGGCTTGCCTTCTATCTCTTCTGTCAGGTTGTTCAGCTCTTCTGATATGTCGCCATCCGGGTCTACTTTGTAGCCGAACTTGCGGGCGAAGAGCGAGAAGGTGCTTAGTTTGTCCGGGTCAGGCTGCCCGTGGGTACGGTATACCATGGTAGGGCGGCGCTTGCCTTTGCCCAAATTGTAGACATACTCGGCCACTTTCTTATTGGCCAGCAGCATGAATTCCTCGATCAGTTTGTGGGCGTCTTTGCGCTCTTTCACATACACATAAAGCGGTTTGCCGTTCTCGTCCAGCTTAAATTTAACTTCGGTCGTCTCAAAGCTGATGGCGCCGTTTTTAAAGCGTTTGTCTTTGAGCTTTTTGGCGATGCCGTTCAGGATGTTGATTTCTTCTGCAAAATCGCCCTCTCCTGTTTCAATGCGCTCCTGCGCCTCCTCATAGGCAAAGCGGCGGTCGGAGTAGATAACGGTGCGGCCAAACCAGGAGTCGTATAGCTTGCCGTTCTCGTCCAGCTCAAATACTGCTGAGAAGGTTAGCTTCTCCTCGTTAGGCCTTAGTGAGCAGAGGCCGTTGGAAAGGCGCTCCGGCAGCATCGGTATCGTTCTGTCTACGAGGTACACCGAGGTAGCCCTGTGAAAGGCTTCTTTCTCCAATGTCGTTTTTGGCAGCACATAGTGCGTTACGTCCGCGATATGCACGCCTATCTCGTAGTTTCCGTTCTCCAGCTTCTGAATCGACAGCGCATCATCAAAGTCTTTGGCATCGGCCGGGTCAATAGTGAAGGTGGTCACGTCGCGGAAATCGCGGCGCTTGGCTATTTCAGCGTCTGTTATTTTATCTGAGATACTATCTGCCTCTTCTTCCACTGTCTCCGGAAACTCGAACGGCAAGCCGAATTCTGCCATGATGGAGTGTATCTCCGCCTCGTGCTCACCTGCCGGACCAAATACGCGGACTACCTCCCCTGTCGGGTTCTTACCCGGGTCTTTCGGCCACTCTACAATTTTTACCAGCACTTTGTCGCCGGATTGCGCACCGTTCAGGCCACGCTCCCCTACAAATACATCAAAGTACAGCTTCTTAAA
This sequence comes from Pontibacter brevis, assembly GCF_054779655.1. Lineage (NCBI taxonomy): Bacteria > Pseudomonadati > Bacteroidota > Cytophagia > Cytophagales > Hymenobacteraceae > Pontibacter > Pontibacter brevis. The sequence continues at coordinate 233,527 of NZ_BAAGXV010000090.1, read as the reverse complement.
GTCAGGCACTACAAAGCCGAAATTCTTCGACAGCTCCATGATTCCCACCAGTTCGGTGCGGGAGCGCTCCAGCACTTCAATCACCACGCCTTCCTGGCGACCGCCGTGCACGGTAGGCGATACCTCCACTTTTACCGTGTCGCCGTCCATGGCATACTTCAGGTGCTCCCGGAACACGCGCACATCCTCTTCACGCCCCTCCGACACGATATAGGCATACTTGCTGTTAGCCAAGTCCACGCGGCCTGTTATGATGTCCACTTTCAGGTTCATCATAAACTTGTCATCGTCAATCGGCAGCAGCTTATTGTCCTGTACCAGCGTCTGCACAATGCTGTTTACCTGCTCCCGGCCTTTCTTATCCGTTATTCCCAGGCGGCGGCAAAGCTGGCGCTGTGTGAATACCGTGTCGGGGCTATTGGAGAAAACCTCCAGCACCATGGCTTTAGCTGATTTTGGCGTGCCTTTGCGGCCTGAGGAGCCGCCACCGCGGCCGGAGGAGGAACCTCCTCTTTTAGATGATTTGCCTCTTGATGATGAATCGCCCCGTCCTCTGGAGCTGTTGCGTTCGTTGCGGCTGTCGTTGTCTTTGCCGCCTCTGTTACTGTTCTTACTTCTCATGTATCTCTTTATGCATCTGGCAGCCGCTCATGCAGCAACTGCACCTTATTACAATCTTTTTCTTAAATAGTTTATTTACTATACGCCGGATGTGGGTGGATGGATAGATTGGCGGGAAATTTTATGGTGAATATATATACAATAATCCATATATAACCTATGGAGATGAGTTACGCATACCAGAAGTCTGATTAATGCGAGGGTAAAGTGGAGCAGTTCTGATAGTTTTATACCAGTCCTGCTTTCATAGCCTCCCGCTTCTGCTGTGCTCTCAGCACGTCTTCCAGTTCGCCTTTCGGGATGGCGCTAAGGAGGGAGCGAGTGTATTCCTGCTGCGGGTTATGGAACAATTCATCGGGTGTGCCGCTCTCAATAATCCGGCCGTTGCTCATGACCAGGATACGGTCCGCCATGTATTTTGCAATAGAGAGGTCGTGGGTAATGAATAGGTAAGTAATCCCAAACTCTTTTTTCAACTGGTTGAGCAGGTTAAGCACCTGTGCCTGTACCGACACATCCAGGGCAGACACCGGTTCATCGCAGATAATGAATTTAGGCTGCAGGGCCAGCCCCCGCGCTATGCTGATGCGCTGCCGCTGCCCACCGGAAAATTCATGTGGATAACGATGGAAGTGCTCCGGCACAAGCCCCACCTTCTCAAGCAGTTCCATTGCTTTTCCACACCGCTCTTTCTCATTGGCATAAAGCTTATGCACACGCATTGGCTCTACAATGGCTTCCCCTACAGTATGCATCGGGTTGAGCGAGGCATAAGGATCCTGGAAAATTATCTGAAAATTCCGACGGCTCCTTCTTAGTTCTTCTTTTCCGAGTTTGACTAAATCTCGGCCATCAAACAGGATGCTGCCATCTGTTGGCTCCACCAGACGAAGCATAGCACGGCCAATGGTGGTTTTGCCACAACCTGATTCGCCCACCAGCGCAATTGTTTCACCGGTCTGCATTTCGAAACTCACCCCATCCACGGCTTTCACATAACCAGTGGTGCGCCCAAAGAAGTTTTTCTTTATCGGGAAGTAAACCTTCAGGTCCTTTACCTGCAGCAGCGGTAGCCTGTGCTGATTTACCTGCTGCTGCTTCAGCCCTGTTACGGAATGCACATAGCCGTTCACCACATCCTCCAGCGACGGCTCGTGTACCTGCCTTTCCTTTTCGATAATATTCCCGAAGGCATCCTCCTCCATAAAATCAGATACGGTAGGCAGAACAGTCTGTGGTTTATCAGACAGTTTCGGGCGGCAGGCCAGCAGGCCTTTTGTATAGGGGTGCTGCGGATTGGTGAAGATATCGGTTGCCTTACCCTGCTCCACCAGCCTTCCTTTATACATCACCAGGATGTGGTCGGCTATTTCGGCTACCACACCTAGATCATGTGTGATAAAGAGTACGGCCATATTCTCCTTCACGCGCAGCTCATCAATCAACTCCAGCACCCTGGCCTGCACCGTTACATCTAAGGCTGTGGTGGGTTCATCGGCAATAAGGATGGCTGGCTCGCAGGCCATGGCCATCGCAATCATCACACGCTGCTTCTGCCCCCCCGATATCTCATGTGGATAAGCATCATAAATCCGTTCCGGTTCAGGCAACCTCACTCTCTCAAAAAGCGCAATAGAACGCTCTCTTGCCTCTTTTTTGGTTAAATCAGTATGAAGCAGCAGCACCTCCGCTACCTGTTTTCCACAGGTATACACTGGGTTCAAAGACGACATCGGCTCCTGAAAAATCATGCTGATCTCGTTGCCGCGCAGCTCCTGCATTTGCTTTTCAGGTAACTGGATCAGGTCTACCTTGCCATACTTATTTGATTGAAATACAGCTTCTCCCCTTGTTATACTGCCAGGCGCATCTATCAACCGCATCAATGAAAGTGCTGTAACTGACTTTCCGGAGCCAGACTCTCCTACTATAGCCACTGTCTCTCCCGGGTATACCTGGAACGATACCCTGTCCACGGCCCTGATGGTGCCACTTTGCATGGAGAAAACAGTTGCTAAATCTTTGACCTGAAGTATGGGAGTGGGTGTAGGCAAGGGTAAGGCTGCTTTGTGCTGTTGGTAAAAATAAAGCTTTTAAGCGATTGTTGTTTGTTTATTGCTGATTGTTATGCCGGGCTATATGTTAATCAGCAGCATATAAGTAGCAGGACAAAATCGCATGAACCTATATAGCAGGCTTTCTTCTTGCTTAACAAATTGATCACCTGTACTTTATTAGCAAAAAAGTCTCTTGTTTTATGCCTTGATACTTGTGTCCTTTTACTTAAGGGAGCATACACCCCGACCTCTTCCTGGTTGCGAACCTAAACAGCAGGTACTACCTTTGGTTTATATTTCCTATCAAAAGAAACTATGACAAAAACTATCATCTTCGACCTCGGCGCTGTGCTGATTGACTGGAACCCACATTACCTGTACCGGAAGATTTTTAATGAGGAAGCAGAGATGCTTCACTTCCTGGAGAATATCTGCACTCCGGATTGGAATGAGGAACAGGACGCTGGACGTTCTTTAGAGGAGGCCACACAATTGCTGGTAGAAAGGCATCCGGAGCATGAGGAGAATATCCGCGCTTTTTATGGCCGCTGGGACGAAATGCTGGGCGGTGCTATAGAAGGAACCGTAGAAATTTTCCGGGAGCTGAAGGAAAGCGGAAAATATAACCTTTACGCCCTCACCAACTGGTCTGCAGAAACCTTCCCGATTGCCCAGGAGCGCTATGACTTTTTAGGATGGTTTGATGGTATTGTGGTTTCAGGCACGGAGAAAGACCGGAAGCCCTTTGACAGCTTTTACCATACGCTGCTGAACCGCTTTGATGTGCATCCTTCAGAGGCTGTCTTTATCGACGATAACCTTCGGAACATAAAAGCAGCGGAGAGACTGGGGATCGACTCTATTCATTTTACCTCTCCTGAGGCTTTGAGAGAAGAGTTACAGAAGAGAAATATACTGTAGTTGTAATGACTCATAGTGTTTGCAAACCTTGCCTGTGCCTATGGTCTTTGCTTTGTAGCCAAGGCCAGTCGCTCGCAGGAGCTGCGCACGCTGCGAGGTCTTTTTACCATAAAATAAAAACGGCTGCTCTTAATGTAGAGCAGCCGTTTTTATTTATTTGACAGGAAGATGAGACTACAGTCCTTTCTCCCGCTCCAGTAAGCTTTCGTGCTCCGGTTCGTGGCTCTCTCCGAAGAAACGCTTCTGGTTAAACAGAATCAGCAGTACGCCGATAAATATGGCGGAATCAGCCACATTGAAGATGGGCCACAGCGACATAGGGTTGCCACCTAATATGGGTACCCAATGCGGGACAATACCTTCCCATATATCAATGTAAAACATGTCGATTACCTGCCCGTGAAACCATGGTGTTTTAGAACCATAGGGAGCATTATCAAACCAGACACCATAGAACGTACTGTCGATGAGGTTACCGATGGCACCGCCCAGGATAAGCGCAATGCACCAGATGAGGCCTTTTGGTGCCCGGTGCTTTACCAGGTAGTAGAGATAGTAACCAATACCGAACATGGCTACCAGGCGGAAGAGCGTTAAGATAAGTTTGCCGTATTCAGAGCCCAACTCTACTCCAAAGGCCATTCCAGGGTTGAGAGTATAGTGCAGCTTCAGCCAATCGCCTATCAGGTGAATCTCGCCGGGCAAACCCATCTCCATGTTGTAATGTACAATCAGCTTTACAGCCTGATCGACCAGGATAACGGCGAGTGCGGCAAGATAATATTTCAGGTATTTCATATGCATGTGTTAAGCAGACAGGCTTTGAATCTTGGTTGAAGAACCGCTGCAAATGTACTCCTTAAATTAAAAGCACCGGAAAGAAAGTTTCCCTCCGGTGCTCTTCTTTAATTTAGAAAACAGTATTTTCTACTGTTTGTATGTTGATGTTCACTTTATAGTCGTCAATATCCAAAAGTGTACCATCTTCTATCCTGTCTACAATATCCAGCTTCAGGGCCTGCGTTTCAGCACAGATATAGTCGCTGTAGTTGGCTACGGCGGCGTTTACCTCCGGCTCTGCACGCTGCATCGTGATCTGAATTTTATCCTGCACCTCCAGGTTACTGTCCTTGCGCAGGTTCTGGATACGGTTTACCAAATCACGGGCTATTCCTTCCTGCTTCAGTTCCTCTGTCAGGGTAATATCCAGGGCTACGGTTAGCTTGCCTTCGTTGACCACCAGCCAGCCCGGAATATCCTCTGAAGTGATTTCCACATCGTCCGGCGTCAGCACAGCGGTTTCGTCATCGTTCAGCCTAACCTCAAAGCCACCTTCACGCTCTAAAGTAGCGATATCAGCCTGGTCCATTTGCTGTACGGCAGCGGCTACCAATTTCATCTTCGGCCCGAATACCTGACCCAGCTTCTTGAAGTTAGGCTTTATCTTCTTCACCAGGATACCCGATGTATCATCGATATACTCGATGGCTTTCACGTTCACCTCGCTCATGATCAGATCTTCAACGGCTTGGATCTGCTGTTTCGTACGCTCGTTCAGCACCGGAATCAGGATGCGCTGCAGCGGCTGGCGCACTTTTATCATTTCCTTCTTGCGCAGCGAGTGCACCAGAGATGAAACAGTCTGGGCCAGTTGCATACGCTCCTCCAGGTCCTTGTCAATCGCTCCTTCAGCTACCACAGGGAAATCAGCCAAGTGCACCGACTCTACCTTGTTCTTGCCGCTCACGCTGTTCAGGTCGCGGAACAACTGCTCGGCGTAAAATGGCGCGATTGGGGAGATTAGCTTGGCGACAGTTTCCAGACAGGTATATAACGTCTGGTAAGCCGCCATCTTGTCTTCGTTGTACTCGCCTTTCCAGAAACGCTTGCGGTTCAGGCGCACGTACCAGTTACTCAGGTCATCTATCACAAAATCTTGGATGGCACGGGCCGCTTTGGTTGGGTCGTAATCGGCCAGGTAGCCGTCTACTTCCTGCACCAGCGTGTTCAACTTGGAGATAATCCAGCGGTCGCTTTCGGTTCTTCTCTCCAGCGGCACATCGCCCTCGGCATAAGTAAAGTTGTCGAGGTTAGCATACAGTGCGAAGAAGGAGTAGGTGTTTTGCAAGGTACCGAAGAAACGACGCTGTGTTTCCACCACACCTTCCGGATTGAACTTCAGGTTATCCCAAGGTGGCGCATTCGCAATCATGTACCAGCGCACAGCATCCGGGCCATAAGTGCCAATCATCTCAAACGGGTCGATGGCATTGCCAAGGCGCTTGCTCATCTTGTTGCCGTTCTTGTCCAGCACCAATCCGTTCGCGATTACGTTTTTATAGGCCACGCTATCCTCCAGCATCACGGCCAGCGCGTGCAGCGTAAAGAACCAGCCGCGTGTCTGGTCCACACCTTCCGCGATATAGTCTGCCGGGAAGCTCTGCTCAAACGTTTCCTTGTTCTCGATTGGGTAGTGCCACTGTGCATAAGGCATCGCGCCAGAGTCAAACCATACGTCGATAAGGTCTGTCTCTCTGTACATTGGCTTACCAGACTTACTCACCAAAACGATGTTATCCACGTAAGGGCGGTGCAGGTCGTTCATCTCTACAGAGGCATCCATAAAACCTTTTTCCACCGCTCTGTCTATCTCCTCGCTTAGCTGCGCGATAGAACCGATGCAGATTTCTTCCTCACCATCTTCTGTTCTCCAGATAGGCAGTGGCGTTCCCCAGTAACGTGAGCGTGACAGGTTCCAGTCCACAAGGTTCTCCAGCCAGTTGCCGAAGCGACCTGTACCGGTAGACTCAGGTTTCCAGTTGATGGTCTTGTTCAGCTCAATCAGCCTGTCTTTAACGGCTGTGGTTTTGATGAACCAGCTATCCAGCGGATAGTACAATACGGGCTTGTCTGTACGCCAGCAGTGCGGGTAGGTGTGCTCGTACTTCTCTACCTTAAAGGCCTTGTTCTCTTCTTTAAGTTTGATAGCAATCTTAACATCCGTCGGCTTGTAGTCTGCGCCGGTTTCGTCTTCACCGGTATAGTTCTTCACGTACATGCCGGCAAAGTCGGTTACTTCTTTCACGAAGCGGCCCTGCTTATCTACCAGCGGCGTTGGCTTCCCGTTTTCATCGGTTACCAGCAGCGCCGGGATATCATTCTGCATCGCCACTTTAAAGTCATCCGCACCAAAGGTTGGCGAGATATGCACGATACCAGTACCGTCCTCTGTCGTTACGAAGTCACCGACCACTACCCGGAAGGCAGGTTTGTCAGGCTGCACGTACGGCATCAGCTGGTGGTATTCCACACCTGCCAAATCGCTGCCTTTGTACTCTTCTATTACTTTGAAAGGTATCAGCTTGTCGCCCGGCTTGTAATCCTCCAGCGCCAGGTCAGCGGCTTTCGGGTTGAAGTAGCGGCCGATAAGGTCTTTCCCCAACACCACAGAGATTGGCTCGAAGGTATACGGGTTGAAGGACTTCACCTTTACATACTTGATGCCTTTACCTACGGCTAGTGCTGTGTTGGCAGGAAGTGTCCAAGGTGTCGTCGTCCAGGCAAGGAAGTATACTTTCTCGTCCTCGTTCTCAAACAGGAACATGTTACGGGTGATTTGCTTCACCTCGAACTGCGCCACAATCGTCGTGTCCTTCACCATTTGGTAGCAACCCGGCTGGTTCAGCTCATGTGAACTCAGACCAGTACCCGCTCCCGGAGAATAGGGTTGGATGGTATAACCTTTATAAAGATAGCCTTTGTCGTAGAGGCGCTTCAGCAGGGCCCAGCAAGACTCGATGTACTCGTTCTCGAAGGTGATGTACGGGTTGTTCAGGTCTACCCAATAGCCCATCTTCTCAGTCAGGTCGTCCCACTGGTTTTTAAAACGCATCACTGTTTCACGGCAGCGCTGGTTGTATTCCTCTACCGAAATCGTTTTACCGATATCTTCTTTGGTGATGCCCAGCTCTTTCTCTACCTGCAACTCAATTGGCAGGCCGTGCGTGTCCCAGCCTCCTTTGCGGTTTACCTGGAACCCCTTCAGGGTCTTGTAGCGGCAAAAGATATCTTTTACGGCACGGGCCATCACGTGGTGAATGCCTGGCTTACCATTGGCAGAAGGAGGTCCTTCATAAAACACGAAGTTCTCGTTGCCTTCGCGGGTCGCCACTGACTTCTCAAAGATGTTGTTCTGCTTCCAGAACGCCAGTACGTCCTCGCCTACTTTGGCGTAGTTCAGTTGTTTATACTCGTTGTACTTTACCATTTTCTGGTTCTTCTTCAGGAATTACTTCTTCAATTCTCAACTTAAGCTGGTTCAGGTCAAGCTCTTCGTCCTCGTGCTCCAGGTAAAACTCATCGTAGTGCTCTATCCAGGCATCCGGGTCGCGCTCGTACCTGCCGCTGTCGAAGCTCATCAGCAAAGTTGGCAATATAATTAGGTTTGTAAATAATGCAATCAATAAACTCACCGACATCAGCAGCCCCAATGCCTTGGTGCCTCCAAATTCTGAGAAGGCAAATATAACAAAGCCAAAGAACAGTATGATGGAGGTATAGATCATACTGGTGCCTGCCTCTGTCAGACTGGTAGTGATGGCGCGGCTCACGTTGTAGCCATTGGCGAACAACTCACTCCTGTACTTAGCCAGAAAGTGAATGGAGTCGTCGATAGCGATGCCCAGGGCGATGCTGAAAATGAGGGCTGTGCTGGGCTTCAGCGGAATGTTGAAAAACCCCATCAGGCCACCCGCAATCAGCAGCGGAATCATATTCGGAATCAGCGAGATAACCACCACCCGCACCGACTTAAACAACAAAGCAATGGTTATAGTTACCAACACAAATGCTAAAATCAGGCTCGAGCGCAGGTTGTTGATCAGGTACTCGTTTCCTTTGATGAAAAGCAGGGTCGTACCGGTCAGGCTGACGGTGGTCTGGCTGCCGGAGTCATCGCGGGTAAAGGTGAGGGTATTGCCCTCCTCCGTTACCGTGACGCCCTCTCCTCCATAGATATTTCGTAGTTCCGGCTTAATCTTGTTGATGAGCAGGGTGTCCAGTTCGCGAGAGCCTGCATCCGCTACTTTCAACGAGATACGCGCCTGCTGTCCGGTGCTGTCCACGAAAGAACGCAACAGGCGCTGGTTATCGCCGCTCTTTTGCTTGGATAGATAGCTGAAAACAAAATTGCGCTCTGTGTTATCCGGCAGGCGGTAAGAGTTGGGGTCACCTCCGTAGAAAGCTTGCGTAGCTGTTTTCACCAATCCCACCACTGAAATAGGCGCTGACAGGATAGGCTGGGTCCGCAGGAAGTTCTCCAGCTCGTTCAGCTTGTTCAGGTTTGGCAGGCGCATCACCCCCTGCTTCACACCGGTGTCTACAATTACCTCCAGCGGCATCACACCATTGAAATGGCGCTCAAAAAAGGCAAGGTCAGCATTCACGCTGCTTTCCGCCGGCAGATCGTCCACCATATATGATACCGTCTTCACCTTATAGATGCCCCAGCACGAGAGTAGCAGGAAAACAGTCGTGAAAAAGTAAACGAGGTGGCGCTTGCGGTGCACAATGTAGTCGAAGAACTCGAGCAGTTTGTTCAGCGGCTTTGCATCGAGGTGGCGCAGTTGCCGCGGGCTTGGCGGCGGCAGGTACGAGAACACCGCCGGAATCAGCACGATGCTGATGATGAACGTGACGAAGATGTTGATGCCCGCCACTACCCCGAACTCATACAGGATGGCCACGTGCGTAAACATAAACACGATAAAGCCAATGGCGGTGGTAGTGTTCGTCACCAGGTTCACCACCCCAATTTTGCTAATGACGCGGGAAAGCGCCAGTATCTTGTTGCCATGCTGGCGGTAATCGTAGTGGTAGCGCGTAAGCAGATAAGTAGAATTGGGAATCCCTATCACCACCAGGATAGCCGGTATCAACCCTGTCAGCAAGGATATCTTGTAGCCCAGGAGCGAGATAGTACCCATCACCCAAACTACCACGACACTGATGACGAGCAGCGGGAAGATAACGGCATACAAGGACCGGAAGAAGATGAACAGCGTGACACCCGTTACCAGCAAAGCCAGCATAAGGAACAACTTCATCTCGGCAGCTACTTTGGTGGTCATAACAGCCCGCACAAATGGTAGCCCGGCATAATGCAGCTTGATACCTGTTTTTTTAGTGAATGCCTGTGTGCGCGCTGTAATGTTGTCCATTACTTCTACGCGGCGGGCAGAGTTGAGGTAAGCGGGGTCTACGGTAACAGCCAGCAGCGTAGCTCCCGTTTTGTCGTTGATGATCTGGCCTTCGTAAAATTGCTGCTCCCTGACTACCTGCAGCAGGCTGTCCAGTTGCGGCTGTGAGGCTGGCAGCGGGCTGAAGATGCTTTTTGTGGTAAAGCTGCGGCTGGCGGTATCTTTTACCACCTGCACCAGGTTTGGCAGGGAGATAACGGCTTTTACCCCCTCTACCTGCTTCAGCTCTTCTGTCAAGGTATGTAGTTCCTGGAAATGGGGCAGCTTATAGATGTTGTTATCCTGCACGCCCACCACCAGTATATTGCCATCTTCGCCGAAGGTTTCCTTAAAGCGCTGGAAGTACACCATGTCAGGATCTTCCGGCGATACTACATTGGCAAAATCATATGACATTTCCACGTCTTTAGCGTGATAAGCCATAAACGCAGTAAGTCCGGCTAAGAGAAGGATGAGTCTCAGCCTGTTTTTGATGATAAAAATGGCAATCCTATTCCACATGGTCCGCTACAATTCGGCAAAGGTAGGCATTTTTGCTTATTTCTGTGGCTCACAATGATGTAACGTGAGGATTGGGCTGTTTTGGAGTTGCAAGAGCCGATGCAGGTCGTTAGTACATGTATTATGTAACACGATGTCTTGGTCAGTGGTTTAAATCAAACTGATGCTTTGATAGAAAAAAATAGCCCCAGTTGGGCTGAGGCTATGCTTTATAGCGATTTGAACATATACTAACTCTTCTTTTTTGAAGAGGATGACTTGGATGAATCGTTTTTTGGTACACAATTCGGCACCTCCTTTCCGTCTTTCTCTTTCATCCCCACCGGCTCATAGCCATCCCAGCAGGGGTTGTTCTCTTTCAAACTTTTGTTGTCTTTATCTGATTTTGAGTTGCTCATAGTTTTCATTGTTGGTTCTTTAATCAATACGTTTAGAAGTTCTGGCTGGCTGGTGCTATTGGGTAAACAGGTCGTATGCTTTAGGGAAATTGTATCCCTTTCTTCTATTAAATTGTGTATAACTTTCAGTTGTACACATTACACAACACTGTGTATCAGATTACTTCACATTTATCCACACTTTTTGTTGTATACTTTGTCCGTTACATTTCCACATCTTTACTCCTGCCGATGAAGCTTGAGACATCGACAAATCCACTCTTGCTGTGTCTTTCAACTGGTCAGTTTTCAACAGGTATACTGCTGTAGTAAATGCTTAGCTTAATCTTCTATTTATGGTCTTCCAGAAGGATAGCAAAGGGATTTATAGCAAGATTACTTACAGATGAGGAAGTCCAGTCTTATAATAGATGCTTTGTAGGTGCTTTTCTTTGATAGAAGGAGAACGATCACTTTTTCTCCTACGGAAATTAAAACCGAGTCATACAATGCGAATTATTATTTAACATAATTATTACACTGAAAGACACTTATGCTACTCCTGCAACGATCATAGCTGAATACAATACATAATGTGGAACAAGGCTAAGGCTATAGCGATGTATCTTATGTGGAAGAAATTGCTGGTGAAAACACCAGCAATGGCGGGTACACTAGCATGCTATTGCTGTCATTTAGATGTTAATACATCTCTATTTTTCAGCTAAAAGCACAAGCTATAAAAGGTGTTATGTTCTATAAAAGGATATTTTTCAGTCTGCTTTGCCGATGCTTTTCCACAGGCTGAAAAAGGGAGAGGCAGTGTGGTTTTACCACACTGCCTCTCCCTGCAATTGTATACAATCTATAACAGAGTATATATACTTAAGCTAGCTTCTCTAAAATACTCTTAAAGTTAACAGCTTTATCGATGTAGTTTCTCAACTCACTGATTGGCATACGCACCTGCTCTCGGCTATCACGGTCACGAACGGTCACGGTGTCGTCTTCCAGCGTCTGGTGGTCGATGGCGATACAGAATGGTGTACCAATTAAATCCTGGCGGGTGTAGCGCTTACCGATGCTGTCGCGCTCTTCGTATATCATGTTGAAATCATACTTCAGCGCATCAAATACCTCGGATGCTTTTTCCGGCAAACCGTCTTTCTTAGTGAGCGGTAGGATAGCAGCCTTTACAGGGGCCAGTGCCGGGTGCAGTTTCAGGAAGGTACGCGATTTGGTGCTGTCGCCCTCGGTAATTTCCTCTTCCTGGTAAGCATTGCACAGCGTCATCAGGAACAGGCGGTCTGCGCCGGCAGATGTTTCGATAACGTAAGGCACATAATTGCCATATGGCTTGCCTTCCTCATTCAGGTCGTTGTCGAAGTACTGCATTTTCTTACGGCTCAATTCCTGGTGCTGCGTCAGGTCAAAGTCGGTGCGGGAGTGGATACCCTCTATCTCTTTGAAGCCAAACGGGAACTTGAACTCAATGTCTACTGCTGCGTTGGCATAGTGCGCCAGTTTGTCGTGGTCGTGGTAGCGCAGGTTCTCAGCAGGTATGCCGATGGCCTCGTGCCACTTTTTACGTGTCTCTTTCCATTGCTCGTACCATTCCATCTCTGTGCCAGGACGTACAAAGAACTGCATCTCCATCTGCTCGAACTCACGCATACGGAAGATGAACTGGCGCGCCACAATCTCGTTACGGAAGGCTTTACCGATCTGTGCGATACCGAAAGGCACCTTCATACGGCCGGTTTTCTGCACGTTCAGGAAGTTAACAAATATACCCTGCGCTGTTTCAGGACGCAGGTAAATGGTGCTGGATTCTTCCGCTACAGAACCTACCTGTGTCGAGAACATCAGGTTGAACTGGCGTACCTCTGTCCAGTTGGCTGTACCGGATACCGGGCACTTAATATCTTCACGTATAATCAGCTCACGCACCCCGTCCAGGTCTTCTGCCTCCAGCAGCCTTCCCATTTCAGCTGTCAGCGCTTTGCCTCTCTCCGGGTCGCCGGCGTTTTCGTATTCTGCTGCTTTCTCTTCTATCAGCACATCAGCACGGTAGCGCTTCTTCGAGTCTTTGTTGTCGATCATCGGATCGTTGAAGCTGTCGACGTGGCCGGAGGCTTTCCAGGTAAGCGGGTGCATGAAAATGGCGGCATCCAGACCCACTACGTTCTGGTTCAGCTGCGTCATGCATTTCCACCACAGGTTCTTGATGTTATTCTTCAGCTCCACGCCCATCTGGCCGTAGTCATACACGGCTTGCAGGCCATCGTAAATCTCGCTTGACGGGAATATGAATCCATACTCCTTCGCGTGTGAGATAATATCTTTTAACTGTGCGTTTTCTACAGGGTTTTTCTCTTGTGTTGCCATGGCGCAAAGATAGCCTTTTCGCTTTTGATTATGCCACAGATGGTTTACACTTTTTCATGATCATGCTTTATATGTGCCGATTCTGCTTCTGTACATGCTATTATTTTGGGCCTCAGTAGCTTTAGCACCTGTTTATTAGCTTGTGTTAACAATTTCTTAACATAGGCCTTCGTACCCTCTCTTCATTTTGAAGTAACTTTGCACCGTTTTTATTATTCTCACCTAGCTATTTAAAAATGGTTAAAACAAAAAAAGGGAAAAAGCATGTCGCTCCTATTAAGCCTTATAAGTTCAGAAGGCGCTATAGCCAGATCGACATCTACATCCGGAAGGAGAAGAATTTCCTTTACTTCATTGCTTTTTCGTTTATCCTGGCCGGTTTAGTTTACCCTTACGCCTCTATTGCCATGTGGGTGGGCTTTGCCTTCGCCGGCTACTCTGCCATCGCCAACGATAGTATCCAGACCATCGGAACATTTATCGTTTCAAACGAAGATAAAAAATGGTACTGGCAGTGGCTGTTCATGGGGACTATCTTTTTAGGCACCGTTTTCTACAGCTGGTATGTATTTGATGGTGATGTGACTTACCAACGCCTGTCTTCCAAAGGCTTTGACCAGACCATCGACAACTTTGTATACCTGCAGTTGGCTGCCCCTATCATCCTGCTATTGCTGACTCGCTTCCGGATACCGGTTTCTACCACTTTCATGCTTCTGAGCGTATTTACAGTGAGCTCCGGCGCTATCATCAGTATGGTAAGCAAAAGCTTGATGGGTTATGTAGCAGCCTTTGTCGCTGCTTTTATTATCTACATAGCGTTAACCAGTATCATCAAGAAGATGGTAAAGGGCGAGGCACACGCCTCCTGGACTGTTGCACAGTGGGTCATCAGTGGTTTCCTGTGGCATACATGGCTTGCGCAGGATTTGGCCAACGTAGCAGTTTACCTGCCCCGCCAGTTAGGCATTTGGGAGTTTGTGGCCTTTGCCGGTTTTATTTTCGCAGGCCTTGGCTTTATGTTCTTCAGGCGTGGTGAGCGAATCCAGAATATCATCAACGAAAAATCGGATGTGCGTGATGTGCGCAGCGCTACCATTATTGACTTAGTGTACGCTGTCATTCTTTACTACTTTAAGGAGATTAACAACATCCCGATGAGTACAACCTGGGTGTTTGTAGGCTTGTTAGCCGGTCGTGAGTTAGGGATGCGTCTCCGCAACCAGGAGAACTCTAAGCTAGGCAGAACCTTTGGCCTGATTGGTAAAGATATCCTTTCAGTTACCATAGGACTTATAATTTCAGTTATCCTGGCCATCGCTATTAACCCTGTTATTCAGCAGGAGCTTATGGATTTCTTCTTCAAGTAAGAACCAGACATATATAAAGTTTATGCAAAAGAAAAGGCCTGGTTAGAATCAGGCCTTTTCTTTTGCCCTGTTGCGGTGTTGCTTTTTTGTGGATTAGCTGCCCACTACAAGGTGGTTATAACAGGAAGATCAAGGCTTATGCGCTAAGGAGGGCAGGTATTATAATAATTTCTCCACAGGCAGGTTTTACCTGTTTTCCACTTGTTCTACCTGTTAATTTTAACTTACTGCTATTTCTTTGCCCAATAAAAAAGCCCCGGCAGGAGATGCCGGGGCTTTTCTGTATTATATTCTTTGCCTTATTTCTCTGGCCAGATTACTTCCAGATTGTCATTGATGAACACTCCAAAATTGATGGCGATCAGTTGGTCTTCGTCGAAGTACAGGTCAATCATCTCCTTTTCGAAAGAAATACGTGTCTCGCCTGTTTCAGCTTCTTCCTCTTCAGGACCAGTAATATCGTTATCAGCAAAAAGGCGTAGCACCTGCTCTTTACTCATCTCGAAAACGCGCTCACCCCAAATCTGCACCTCTCGGTTTGCCGTTTCAATACAGCTCAGGCGGTAGTCGTCTTCTTTGTCGAAGTATAGTGAATAGCCTTCTTCCCAGTAGTTCCAGGCCTGATGCTCAAACTCATCCTCTTCATCAGACTCTTCTACTTCTTCCGGTTCGCCAATCAGCTCTTCTACTTCTTCCATTGTCAGGCCAAACTTGATCTTGCCAAGCCCCTTGCCTAACCTGATGTCTTTGTTGATCATGTTCAATTTAAGGTTTATATGTGCAAAGATACACGAATTACTTTTTCAAAGGTTCACCTTTTGTTTAAGAATTTTCCTGTGGTGGCGTTTCATACATCGCTCTAAAGCGCTGGCTCATTTGCTGATACTCTTTATTCTGCTTCGCCTGCTCCCATTTCTCTTTGAAAATAGCTGCTGACGCTGCCTTCACCGGATCCGGCTCCAGAGGTAGTTGTTCCCTGCCATGTGCTCCGCTCTGCCCTTTCTTATCGTCCGGAACAGACCCTTCATACTTTTTGCCGGATTTGTGGTTGGCATAGCGCCTGCTCCGGGTATACCCCATCTGCAGAAATTTTCGAGCCATGTCGGCTCCTACAAAATCATCTTGCTGCAGATATGCTTTGAACATCGTGTATATCTTTTCAGAGGACTCACGTGCTATTTCTGGTGTTTTAAAACGCCAGTGCGGCAGTATCTCGGATTTGTAGGGCTCTACGAGCAGTACCCCCTGCTCCCCTTTCCCGATTCGGTACAACTCCGGTCGCTGCCTGAAGTTGATACTGTCAAAATCAAGGTCGTAATCAAATGTCTTCCTCTTCTGTGGCATTACCGGCATATGCAGTTGGTTTCACAGGCACGCTCTGGTATACCGGGTTCTGTTCCGGGTAGATAACAATAAAGCTGTTGTCTTTGTAGTTCCTGGACAGGATGCGTGGCACGTAATCCATGGCGCTGTTATAAGACACTGTGCGCTTTCTGGCAGAAATAACCACTACCATATCGTCTTTCCGCAGCTCTGTTTTCATCGTAGATATTTCATTCAGGCTACTGTATGGCATATAGTCTGCTTCCACGGCTGGCTTGGTATCGGCGATAACGCTTTTAAGCTTGTTTAGCGTCCGCTTACGGCCACGGAACAGGATGGGAGCACCCAGCTGTGTTGAAAGCAGTTTCACGCTCCTGATCCAGCGCATAAAGCCTCGTTCCAGTTCTGCGTTGGTGGGCACTATCACGACAATTCGTCCTGTTGTGTTCAGCGGCTGTATGATTTTGCATACCAAAATCATCTCATCTGTATTCGTCAGCAGGCTGTCCAACACGGTTCCAAAGATCCGGTCCCGGGTGGTGATTTTAGCATTCCAACCTAATACCACTTCTGTGATCATTAATTCTTTGATGGCCCGCAATATACCACTTGCTACGTTCACATCTATTTTGGAGACCAGCTGCACGTCGTTGTCTGTGGCGGAGGCATGTGTGATTGCCTCCTGCAACATCTTGTTCTTTTTGAATATCTCTTCCTCCGCATGTTCGTTATCTATTACCACTGCCAAGGGGTAAATTGGCTGGCTGTGATCGGGGTTCTTTAGCATTACAGCCAGGTCTATCAGCCTCTCAATTGTTTTGGGGTTTCCGATTGGTACCAGTATCCTGTCTGGCTTCACGCTGATGTCTGGTTTTCTTCTACTTTCCAATATTGCCAAGTTTCTTCCCACTTTTTCAGTTGAGAAGGAGCTAACAATACTGGATACCAGTATAAGTACCACGGCTCCGTTCAACGCGCTTTCTCCTAACAAGCCTATGTCAAAACCTGCCAGCACCACAGCCAACGTTGCTGCCGCATGTGCACTACTCAATCCGAAGATAAGGTTACGCTGCAGTACGCTGAACTTGAAGATTTTTTGAGTGATGAAGGCTGCCGCATATTTTGTCAGTGGTGCCAGTACTACAATGGTCCCTGCTATCAGCATTGCGTTGGTGTCCGTAAACAGTACTGTCAGGTCTACCAGCATACCTGTGCTAATCAGGAAGAAAGGGATAAAAATATTATTACCCACAAACTCTATTCTGTTCATTAGTGCCGAGGTATGTGGTATCAGTGGGTTCAGGGCCAGACCAGCAAGGAAGGCTCCGATGATGGCTTCCATACCAGCCACCTCTGATAAGAACGCAGCAGCAAACACTACTGTCAACACAAATATATACTGGGCTCCCTTCTCACTTTCCAGCTGCTTGAACATCCACTTCGATATTTTTGGAAACAGCCACAGCACCACCGCCACGAAAATAGCCATCTCTAGTATCATGAATACCCAGAACCATACTCCTGTGTCTCCCTGGGTTGAGTTGATGATTACGGCCAATACAAATAGTACTGCTGTGTCTGTTATGAGCGTTCCTCCTATTGTTAAGGTCACCGCTTCATTCTTGCTCAGCCCGAGCCTGCTCACAATGGGATATGCAAGCAGCGTATGTGGTGCAAACATGCTTGCCAGCAGGATAGCTGGCTTGATGTTGTAGCCGTGTAAATAGAAGAAGGTTGCCGTTCCTACTAAGATGGGTATCAGGAAAGTCAGAGAACCAAATACAAGGCTTCGCACCTTATATCTTTTAAAATCTATCATGTCTATCTCCAGACCTGCCTGGAACATGATGTAAAGCAGCCCCACTGTTCCGAACAAAACGATACTTGCGTCCCGCGCTAAAATATTCAGCCCGTTCGGTCCCAGCACTACCCCTGCTACAATCAGCCCCACTATACCCGGTATCCGAAACTTATTCAGTACAATCGGTACCACCAGTATGATCAGAAGCACCAGCGTGAATATTAGTACTGGTTCTTCGAAGGGTAGTGTCAACTCAATATTTAACAGCATGCTTTTCTTCTTTTGTTTGTCTGTTGTCGGCTCTAAATATATCGATTTTTCTCCTGTATAGTTTTGATGTAACTCTACCTACCTCCTTACACAGGCCTACCTTTTCACCTTTCCACATCTTTTAACACCTAATAACTCTTTTAAAATGTTTTTTCTTAAAAATCTTTCTTTCATTATCAGGTGTGTTTATAAGTGGACAACTTTACTCATTTCTGTTTACTGGCTATAACTTGTTTACAGCCCTTCACTTTTTCACCAGATGTTCCACGTGTCTGTGGATTTTATATTTTTATGTTTCAGGCCTTTAAGCCTCTTATCCACTTTTTCCTCTTTTTTGTGTATTTCTTTTTACACAATAAACAAATACGTGGAAAGCGCCCGATTACACAGTAACTTGTGCACCCTAATCCACTTTTTGCCCTTTACACACGTGTGTTTTTACCCCTTCACATAGGGGTGTGTAAATTGTCCATTGGTTTACCCACGCTTATCCACACCTAATACCATCCCTTCTGTGGATTACTCTTTTTTGTTTCTCTTACCGTTTTTTCCTGCTTTGGAGTTGGCTTGTATCGACACTTCAGAGCTGGGTGTATGAGTGTGAACTTTTTATACCGGTGTAGTTTCTTCAGGCTGTTACACCTTCACTCCTGCTTTTACATCCTGTGTAGTTGCTTTATCTGCTACACTGCTCTGATCAGGCAGGTCTTGTCACATTTCCCTGTATCTGTTCTTTTGTGCAGTCCTCTTTTGCAGGAAATGGATCCGGTTGATAGGGTGAGGAGCATGAAAATTTTTGCGGCTGTTATGATGTACCAGAGAAAGAGTAGGTACTGTACAAAGGCTATTTTTGTCAGCTGGCGCTTAACAATAAATTGGGGTTGAAGAAGGCAGAAGAATACAGGAAGTAATAAATGGTGATGTTAAGACTCCGGCAGATTTCGCAGAGCTATGGAAGCAAGACTAGCTATAGTAGAAGGGCAGAACCAGGAACCAACCTAACCTTAGCATTAACAGGAGGCAGGGGAGATTCAACTGTCGTTCAAGTGCTGACGCCGGAGTGATATTTTAGCTAAAGGAGTGATGCCAGACCCCATGCTGAAAGGGATGATGAAGTGATGCCTGGTTAAATCTGTAAATGGAGAGGTGCTACCGAAACAACAGCAAGAAGGGTGGGTGCTGGATGTTCTTAAGAAGCATTCAGTTTCATTTATGATAGACCTGCTCACCTTCGTTTGGCTTTTAAAAAATCCAGGCTTGCAGGATACAGGATTCAGCAGTTGTTTGATTTTGAATGTTAGTTCTTGAGGTTGCGAATTCAGGTAGGGAGGCGACTCTCTGTGCATGAACCAGGTGATACTTCTCGAGCGGCACTTTAATTTTCTTATGGATTGGCTTACTCCGGTTACTCAACCGGAACTTGTGAAACAAGTTGCATCATGCTGAAAGCTCAAAGAGCTCATGTGTTATCATCTTTAGATAAGCTTGGAGAGATAAGGTACACCTGGTCATCTTCCGGAGTACTGAACTGTTTTGTAGTATTTGTTTCGTACCCGCTTTTCTGAAAGCGCACCTGTTGATTTTGCAGTTGGTGTAGCTTAGAATTTGCGTAGCTGATTTGTTTTGAAGCACCCGTTCTCAAGCCTGAAGCAGCGTTAGTTTTGCCTCTTTAGGTACATACAAACTACGTGTTGGCTGCAGTCGTTATAGCCGCTGTTCTGGTGCTGTTCCTGTGGATATCTAATCTGGTCTTGTGAAACCAGTTTAGCTTAGGCAAATGAATGACTGAATTTGTTCGTGTTTTCGCTCGCTGTTTTCAACAGCTTTTCTTGTACCTGTATTAACAAAAAAGGAGGCACTATGGCCTCCCTCTTTTGTTGATCCTTTTGCTAGAACACTAGAAAACCTGGGTTTTTACTTTCATCTCTTTCCCAGTTAGCCCTGATGTCTAAGACCTCAGGCAGTACATAAACTTTTTCGGGTGGTCTTTCAAAATTTGGATCTCCCTTTTCCCACACCCCATTATTATTCTCATCTACTAATACCCGCAAGCGGTAGGTACCGGGTTCAATATTCCGGAACCGGAAGTTCTTGTTATTTCTTACTTCCTCTACCACCTTATACTCATTGTTGAGCAGCTGTATGATAAAAGAAGTATGGTCAGTAGTGGCTGTTCCACTTAATGTTCCTGTACCACGGGCTTCTGCGACTGTGATGTTTAAGGGCTGAAACTTTAATGGCTCACCTGTTATCGGAACAATAGCAGTACTATCCATTACCACGGACAACTGCTTTATGCGGTTGTTAATTTCCGGTAAAGTAAAACTAAGCTCTGTGTTTGTCCTGTCTAGGCTTATCTGATCAGGCGTTAGCTGGTGCAGCACAGTTGTATCTGATATCAAGCTGATAGGAGTGTCACCGGTAATGCGTACAGGTGTTTCCACTTCCACAGTCACCTGCTGGCCAACTCCGATATTATTTTTTGGTTTGCCGTTGATAACTTTGAGCTGCGCTCCTTTTATACGCTGTGCCCTTCTACCTTCAAAGGCTATCTGAACAGTGTCTGTGGTGATATTGCCTGCAGAATCAACAGCAGTAAACAGAGTTTGTCCACCCTCAAAGGCTGGAGTTTTAAACACCTCTACTGCTTTTCCATCGGCTCCGATCCTTTGCACCAGGCTGTCTGTAGTACCCGCTACTGGTCTTGCCGAGAACCTTTGGATTCCCTCGTTGTAGTTCCCTATAAATCGATCCGTATATTTTTCCCGCTGGAGTAAGATAGGCTTCTTTGTGTCGAGGCGAACGGTCTGCAGGTTTACGGAATCTGTGCCTGGTACTATCCGGATGGGAGTAGGCAAATAACCAATTCTTTCTTCTTCTGTATCGTAGTAGCTGTTGTTGTTTTTGTCAATCAGTGCATAAACCCTGTAGTTGCCTTCCTTAACATTCTCGATTTCAAAGTTTCCGGCATCATCTGTTGTTGTCAAATAATACGGCCTGTTCTTTCGGATACTCAGGGTATCTTCTGCCTGGTACAAGGCGACTACTGCACCCTTCTCCGGTGTCTGTCTCATCAGGTGGATAACTTTGCCGCTTATGCTGCTCGAGTCTATGAATGAACCGGTGCTGAAGGCCAATTTCAGGTTCTGAGCCTTGTTTTGTTCTGTTATATCCACAATGCCTTCCCTGAAGTTAAAGGTGAAGGTGGTACTATCCTGCAACTGTTTTTCGAACTCCAGGGTCAGTATATTCCGGTTGCTTTTTACTTGGTACTTGTTGTTGATGTTGGGGGTAATCAACAGTTCTTTGTTTAGGTTTTTCTGCTGCACCTCTTCATCGAAAACCAACTCAATCGTTTTGGTGCGCACATTCAGTTGTTGGTCTTTTGGGTTACTCTGAACCAATGTCGGTGGTGTCAGGTCCTTTGGGCCTCCGTCGGGTGTGCTCATCGTAGCGCAGGAAGCCAGGCCCGCTACAATGCCAGTTACTGCAATTGCTGTCTTTAGATTCATCAGTATGTTTTGTCTCAAATCAAAATAGGCAAACTCTCGCTTGCCTATTTTGATATCACACGCTTACTTCCGCGATTTATTTTCTTTTCGCTACAAAAATTAAGCTTGAATAATCGTTCCCGTTCTTTTCTGCGTAGCTGTTCGACTTAAAGCCGTTCAGCATGCTGCTTATCATTTTGGTTTTGCCGTCTTTGTGTTTCTCGCTGAGCATGCTCACATAGTAGGCGTCAAACTTCATCGGCAACACTTCTTCCAGCACCATCTTATGCTTTTTCAGGAAGCGCTTCATAGTAGGTTGTGTGAAGTGGTACAGGTGGCGTGGTACATCATAAGCTGCCCAATCCGCCTTGTATTCTTTTGCATCATGTGAGTCAGCATTTGGCACGGCTATAATTAGCGTACCGTTTTCCTGCAGCATTTCCAGCAGCTGGCTTATGGTTTCATTCAAAGCATGGATGTGCTCCAGCACGTGCCATAATGTAATAACCTCAAACTTCTCTCCTTCTATATCCTTCAGGCTCTTTGCAACCAGTTCACCAGTCTCTGTGGATGCAGCTTCTCTTGCTTTATCATTCGGCTCCACTCCTCTCACTTCCCATCCATCTTTTTTGCAGGCGCTAAGAAATACGCCTGTTCCGCAACCATAATCCAGGATGGTGCCTTTAGCAGGGGAATGCCTGTTGATAAGCTCTACTTTCTGCTTGGTAGTAATAGAGCGTACTACATGATACGCTCTGTTGATAATTCCATTTTTTGTATTGCTGTGCGAGATGTATTCCTCTGATTCATAGTACTGACTTATGCTCTGCAAATCTGGTCTTGGGTTTGTGAATTTGAAGGAACAGTTCTCACATTCCACAATTACGAAACTCTCTTTTGATACAGCGTTATCGGTTACTACTAAAAAATTCTTAAACTCTTCTTTGCCGCATATCGGGCATTGTTCCAATCTTTCGTAGCTCATTTATTTACCCAGGTATACCATTAGTACTGAAATGTCAGCCGGCGTAACGCCGCTGATTCTGGAGGCCTGCCCGATTGTTTCCGGGTTTACCTTCAGCAGTTTTTCTTTTGCCTCAGCAGATAAGGCAGGTATGTTACGGTAATCTATTCTCTCTTTGATGATGTAGTTTTCGAGCTCGCTCATTTTGGCGGCCATGCTATATTCTTTCTCGATATAGCTTTCGTACTTCACCTGTATGCCTGCCTGCTCTACGCTGTCTTCTCTGAACTTGCTCAGATATTCTGCTACCGATGGTACGGCTGCAGCGATGTGCTCAATCTCGATGTTCGGGCGCTTGATAAGCTGACCTGCTCTTTGCTTTTCTGTGATGGGAGCTGAGCCTAAACCTTCCAGCACCATGTTGATTTCTCCTGGCTCGATCGGCTTATTATTTAAATAGGCGATGATTTCACCTGTTTCTTCGATCTTCTTTTCCACAGCCTTTTTGCGGGATTCATCTGCTAAACCCAACTCATATCCGAGCTTTGTCAAACGAATATCTGCGTTATCCTGGCGCAGCAGAATGCGGTGCTCGGCACGGGAAGTAAACATACGATAAGGCTCGTTTGTGCCTTTGTTTACCAGGTCATCAATCAGCACGCCGATATAAGCCTCAGAACGCTTCAGCACAAACGGTGCTTTCTCATTGATTTTGTTATGGGCATTTATACCCGCCATCAGTCCCTGGCAAGCGGCTTCTTCGTAACCTGTTGTTCCGTTTATCTGGCCAGCAAAGTAGAGGTTCTCCACCAGCTTCGTTTCCAGCGTCAGGTTTAGCTGTGTAGGCGGGAAGAAGTCATACTCGATGGCATAGCCAGGACGGAACATTTTCGCGTTTTCAAATCCTTCGATTTTACGCAAGGCTTTCAGCTGCACATCTTCCGGCAAAGAACTGGAGAATCCGTTAACATATACTTCCACTGTATTCCATCCTTCCGGTTCCACGAAAATCTGGTGGCGGTCGCGATCTGCAAAGCGGTTGATTTTATCTTCAATGGACGGGCAGTAGCGTGGTCCTAATCCCTGAATACGTCCCTGGAACATCGGCGATTTTTCGAAGCCGGTCTTCAGAATCTCGTGTACCTCCGGGTTTGTATAAGTAATGTAGCAGCTGCGCTGTTGTGCTAGTGGCTCTGTTTCGGTATAAGAAAACTTCGAGGGCTTCTCGTCTCCGAACTGTTCTTCCATCCGGCTATAGTCTAGCGAGCGTCCGTCTACACGTGGAGGTGTACCCGTCTTCATGCGGCCTGCTTCAAAGCCAAGCTCTACGAGTTGCTCAGTAATGCCTTTCGCTGATTTCTCAGCAGCACGCCCCCCTCCTAGTTGCTTCTCTCCGATGTGGATAATACCATTCAAAAACGTACCATTCGTTAATACAACAGCCTTTCCGCGTATAGTTATCCCCAGGCTTGTGCGTACGCCGGCTGCTTTCCCGTTCTCTACTTCTATGCCTGTTATCATCTCCTGCCAGAAGTCAATGTTCTCTGTTTGCTCCAGAGACAGACGCCATGCTTCTGCAAACCGCATGCGGTCGCTTTGCGCACGCGGGCTCCACATGGCCGGACCTTTTGATTTGTTCAGCATGCGGAACTGGATCATGGTCTGGTCGGTAATGATACCGCTCATTCCACCCAGTGCATCCACCTCGCGAACAATCTGACCTTTGGCCACACCACCCATGGCGGGGTTACAAGACATTTGTGCAATAGTGTTCATGTTCATAGTTGCTAACAGCACCTTTGAACCCATCTTGGCTGCAGCTGCAGCGGCCTCACAGCCTGCGTGCCCAGCTCCAACAACTATGATATCGTATTCTGGAAACATGTATTCTGATTTTTAGGGATGTTTCACGTGAAACATCTGCAGGAGGTTGGTAATTCCTTTTTGCGATTAAAATTTACGCAAAGATAAGGAAGAATCTTCTTGTTTGCGCATAAGTGCCTCTTCCTCTTCTGTCTTATCTCCGAAGCCAATCAGGTGGAGAACGCCATGAATGATGACACGGTGGAGTTCATCTTCAAAAGAGGTGCCCATGTCAGCGGAGTTATCGCGCACTCGGTCTACGCTTATAAAAATATCACCTTCAATGATGCCCTCTTCGTCGGCATTATTGAAGGTGATGATGTCTGTGAGGGTATCGTGGTCGAGGTACTCCACGTTCATCTGGTGGAGGTACTCATCTGAGCAGAAAACGTAGGTAAGGTTACTTAGCTCTTGTTCGTGGTGCTCTATAACTGTTGCGATCCATTCTGAAACCTGCTCCGGGTTGTTTAGCTCAAATTCAATGTCCTCGCTAAAAAACTCAATTGGATGTTCCATTCTCTGATGGTATGATATTAAATATCAGCTGTACCTTTTTGCCGTTGTCAGCAAAGTTAACTTCATCGCAGAGGTTGCGCATTAAGAAGATGCCGCGGCCTCCAGGGCTTTCCAGGTTCTCGGGTGCAGTGGGGTCTGGCAGGTTCTCGTAGTCGAAACCTGGGCCTTCATCCTCTACTTCAAAAAACAGTTTGTTCTCTTCTACCTGTAAGGTGAGGTACACATTTTTGTCTTTGTCGAACTTGTTCCCGTGGCGTATAGCGTTATTAACAGATTCCGTAACAGCAACCATGATGTTGCCATAAATGTCATCTTCAAACTCAAATTCATCTCTTGAGTTATCAATAAAGCTTTCAATTACTCTGATGTTTTCGATTAGGGAAGGAATCTGAATTTTAACCTGATTCATATTAATCGTTAAGTGTAAAATAGGTGCGTTTTATTTACTAATGGTTTGAAAATACTCGTTAACCTTCTGCTTATAATAAGGTGAAAGTGCAGGTGGTATTGTTTTGAGCAATTCGGTTTGTTTTTCTTTTGCTTTAAAGTACTTCTCAAATGACGGCGGCACCTTCCGGGCAATCTCTTCTGCCGTTTTTGCCTCGCGTTTGTTGTCCAATTCCCGCTCCTTTGCAGACTTCTCTGCCTCTAGCAGCCGGGTCAGGATTTCGCGCTGCCGCATGATGGTTTGTTCAGTCAAACGTTTATTAACGAGATCAGTCTCTGTTTGTTCCATCATCTTACTTATATTTCCCAAATCGCCGTTTTGGCCCTTTTCACCAGGTTTTTGACCCTGCTTTTCCAATTCTTTCAGCGCATTCCGGAGAGCCTCCTGCTCAGCAGCCAATTTAGCTAATTCTTCAGAAAGTGCCTTACCGGATTTGCCTCCTTTTTTCAGATCCTCAATTTTTTTGTTCAATTGTTGCTGCATTTCGCCAAAATCACCCGGCTTAGGCTTGTTACCCTTTTGCTTGCCTGCCATATTGCCCATCTGCTGCATGGCCTGCTGCATTTGCTTCATGGCATCGTTCAGCATCAGCGCCAGGTTGTTCATGCTGGTCATGGCTAGCTGCTGTTGTACGTTAGCCTTGCCTACATTGCGGTCGCGGAGTTCGCTCATGCTGTTGTCCATGCTCTCGTTCATGGCCGTTACCTCACGTGTTACAAACGACTCAATCTGGAATACTTTCTTAGCTAAGGCGTAAAGGCTGTCCTCTATTACCTGGGCATTGTCGCGGAGGCTGAGCTGCTGCTGCGAAAGGGTAATAAAGCGCGGGTCCGATTGGTTCACACCACGGAACTGCTTCATCAGGTCCTCCTGGTCGAATGACAGTTTGATAAGGTTCTCCAGGATGTCGCGGAGGTTGTCCAGGTTCTGCTCCATTCCTTCCATGCTCATGCTGTTGCTCATCTGCTCCATCTGCTTGGCCATCTGCTCCATCTTCTCCCCTGCCTTCTTCTGCGACTCAGATGCTTTTTTGTTCTGCTGCTTCTGTAACTGCTCCTGGCCCTGCTGCATGTCCTGCTCAATGCTTTCCTGATCCTGCTTCTGCTGCTCCTCGTTCATCTGGTTCGGGTGCTCCATTTTGTCGTTGAGTTCTTTCAGGTCTTTCATCTGCTCTTTCACATCCTCAAACTCCTCCTGGAGCGCCTTCTGGTCTTCCTGCAGCTTCTGGTTGTCTTCCTGCTTCTGCTCGGTTTTATCGGCCAGCTGCTGCTGCTCTTTCGCCATTTCCTGCAGTTTGTCTTTCACGTTATCAAGCTTCTGCTCAAACTGCAACTGCTTGAACAGTTCCAGCGCCCGCTCCAGCTCGCGCTCCAGGTTACGCTCCTTGTTATCCATCTTGCTAAGGAGTTTCTGCAGTTCAGTGTCGTTTGGCTTTTGCTGCTGTAGGAGCTTCTCCAGTTCTTCGTACAGCTTCTTTGTTTCCGGGTCCAGCAGGTCATTCATAAGCTTCTGCAGTTCCTGCGCTTTCTCTGCCAATTGCTTGTCCGGCTCGTTCAGCATGCTCTGCTTTTTGTTAAGCTGCTCGAACAACTCTTTCATGGAGGCAATGTCCTGCTCCAGCTGCTTCTTTTTCTCCATCAGATCCTCCAGCTGCTTTTTGTCCTGCCAGTTGAGGTTGCGTTTGGTCTTCATCTTCTCTTCAGACTTGGCAAGCTCTTTCTGCAGCTGCGTGGCCTTGTTCAGTGTCTGGCTGAGCTGGCTGGCTACCGACTGTGAGTTGTTGTCGAGTTCCTTCTGGAGCTCGCGCTTATCCGGCACTTTCAGTTCGAAGGTGCGGGTGCGGGCACTCTTTGGGCCATGGATGCCATCATTGTCCCATACCTGTACAAAGTACTCCAGCCTGTCGCCGGGCTGCATGTCAAGGGCAGCAGTGTTCCACTGGTAATAATAGGTTTGGCTGAGCTGCTGTGTGCTGAGTGGCAGTGCCTGGCTCTTATACTTTGCCTGTGGGTTTTTGTCGTTGTTAACGCGGTAGAACAAGGCAAGGCGCGTCAGACCGTAATCATCCGACACATCGCCGCCCAAAATAGTATAGGTATACAGCGCCGTATCCTGGTACTGCTCTATGCTGATTTGCGGGTTACGGTCCGGAATGGTTGTAATCTGGTAATTGATCTGCTCTTTGTTACTGCTGTGCTTGTTCCGGAGTTTGATGCTGTAGTTCTGGCTTTCGTTAAACTGCTTGCTGGTGCTGAAGCTGCTGCCATCTTTCTCAGCATTCAGGTTTTGTGCCGCGTCTTCGAAGGCAAGGTTGATGCTTTCAGTTTCGGTGGCCGAGAAGTTCCAGGTAATGATGCTGCCTTCCGGCACGTTGGCATTTCCGGTATTCTGCACTTCCTCCGGCTTCCGCTTCAGGTAGTCCGGGTATTGAACCAGCATTTTGAAGTCCCGCAGGTTGGGCCTGGAGAGCAGTTGTAAGGTATAGTCATTTGACAAGAAGCCGGAGCCTTCCAACTGAAACTCCACCGGCTTCTGCAGCTGCTTAAAAGTGTAGGTATAGGTGCCGTTAGCTTTAGCGTTCAGCTTCTGGCGGCGGCCATTGTAGTTAATGAAAACCTCGCTTGGTACAGCTTTTCCCTGAACATCCACCTTCAGTTCAAAATCCTCTCCCCTGAAGGTCTGCAGCTGTTCGTTCTGCACCACAAAGCGGAAAGGCGCCAGAGGCTCGTAATGTCTTTTATAATTGATGATGCGCTCCGTGCCCTGCACAAAAATAGTGGGGTACACCATGGCGATGAGTAAAGCAACAAGTGCAGGCAAAGCAACATACTTCAGCAGTGGCCTGTTCTCACGGTAAGTAACGGCATCTTTGAAGCGGAAAGAACCTAACTGGCCGGTACGCTGTGCTATACTGGCGGCTATCAGTTCGTTGGTGCGGTCCAGGTTCTGGAGCTGGATAGCGTTCAACAGCTTGTCTTTTATCTCCGGGTAATGCGCCCCTACCTGCTGTGCGGCCTGCTCGTCGGAGAGCACCCTTTTCAGTTTGGCCAGAGCCGACATGGGCAGTGCGATCCATCGTACAAACACATAGATAACCAGGGCTACAAAAGAGAACAGCAGGAAGCCCCTTACTGCCTGCGGGAAATAGAACATGTACTCCAGCAGGCTATATACTATGTAAATAGACAGCAGGAGCCCAACAGCGAAAATGCTACCCCGCAATAGCATGTTGAGGTAGAACTTCTGCTTGAACTCCTGCAGCTGATGCAGCAACTGGTCGAGTGCATCTCTTTCTTTCATGTCGTTACTCCTTATGTTTTTATCACATGGCGGCTATAGTTGTAAGTTAACCAAATACTGCTAAAGTATTGCTGTTAAGTACGGAATGTGCTGAAATATGCCACTAAAGTATTAACTCTGATTGCCTCTGCTTTAGTATAAACGCTTAGTGCAGTTCCAACAAAACCGGACAATGATCTGAATGCTTCGCCTCTGTGAGAATAGCGGCACGTTTCAGCCTATCACGCAGATTTTCAGTAGCCATGTTATAGTCAATACGCCAACCAAGATTTTTGTTGCGTGCGCCGGCACGATAACTCCACCAGGTGTAATTATGTGGCTCCGGGTTAAAGTGGCGGAATGAGTCGATAAAGCCGCTGTCGATAAACTGGCCTATCCAGCTGCGCTCCTCCGGCAGAAAACCAGAACTGTTTGCATTCGACTTCGGGTTATGAATATCAATGGCCTGGTGGCAGATGTTATAGTCGCCGCTGATGATCAAACCAGGCAACTGGTGTTTCAGTTCGTTTATGTACTTCCTGAAATCATCGAGCCACTTAAACTTGAAGTCCTGCCGCTCGTCTCCGCTGGAGCCGGAGGGCATATACACGCTCATCACCGACACATCGTCGTAGTCAGCGCGCAGTACGCGTCCCTCCACATCATAGCATTCTATGCCGCAGCCTACCTCCACGTGCTTCGGTTTTTCTTTAGATAGTATAGCCACACCGCTGTAACCTTTCTTTACAGCCGGGTGCAGGTATACGTGGTAGCCCATCTGCTCAAAGAACTCCTTATCGAATTTTGACTCATCTGCCTTGATTTCCTGCAGGCACAGCACATCCGGGTTGGCAGCCTTCAGCCAGTCGCCGAAGCCTTTGGTAAGCGCGGCACGAATGCCGTTCACATTGTAGGTAATGATTTTCATACTTTTTGCGAATCACGTAGCACTTATCTCGTACCACGAGGGTCCTTCCCTGTATCTTTTGTTAAGAACAGCAGTGACGATATTAGTACAAATTGCAGCAGTTTATATTTCATGCCGGGTTCTATGGAAAACAATATCCTGATACGAGACACGTGCTACGTTTTTAGAATTCTTCTTCAGATTGGTTAAAATACTCTATTACGTGCCACTTGAGCATATTTTCCTGCTCTCTCAGGTTGGCAAACGGAATTGTTTTGACAGCTTTATAATGCGGCCAGCCTTCTTCGTCGGTGCCGGTGTATTCATAGTAGCCGGACAGGCTGAAGACCTTGCAGGTGGCAATGTGCATCAGGTCCTGCTTTTCTTCTTTCGTAAACTCCCGGATGCCGATTCCCAGTTCCTGTATGCCTATCAGGAACAGGATAGCGTTCATATCCGGTTTTTTGCCGAACTGCTTCATCAATGAAGCCCGAAGCTGTGTCCAGTTATGTTCTAAATTATCGGAATCAAATCTCATTTGAATAGTTGCTTGTTAGTTGCTGATTGTTGGTCTTTCAGATTGTCTACTGTTTATTGAACAATCAACAGCAAACAATCAGCAATCATTTTACTCAGCGCTTCCCCGCTCTTTTAGCTCTTCCCAGTACTCCACAGCTCTTCTGAAGTGTGGAATCACGATGGAGCCGCCTACGAGGTTAGCAATGGAGAACACCTCCATTATCTGCTCGTCGGTTACGCCCTCTTCGTAGCATTTGCCTACGTGGTACTTAATGCAGTCGTCGCAGCGCAATACCATGGAAGCCACCAGGCCCAGCATTTCCTTTGTTTTTACGTCCAAGGCACCTTCCATATAAGTATTCGTGTCAAGGTTGAAAAAACGCTTGATTACTTTATTGTCGTAAGACATAATGCGCTCGTTCATGCGCGTGCGGTAGTCATTGAATTCTTCTACTAAGCTCATTATTATGTATGCTAGTGCTTGTTAAGCTTTTAAAAAGGATATATTTATTTACACAAAGTTAACTATAATACCTTAAACCCTAGTTCCCTGCCAATGTTCGACGACCTGCTTTCGTTGTTGTTCCCGAAGAGTTGTTACGCCTGCGACGGAGCCATGGCGCGCGGGGAGCAATACATCTGTACCAGGTGCAGCGTGAAGTTGCCTTATACAGACTCGCATGTACATGGGGCAACTGAGCAGAACCCGCTGCAGCGCAGGTTCTGGGGTAAGGTACCGGTGCGCTTTGCTTTTGCCTATCTGCACTTTATGCCGAAGGGAAGAGTGCAAAGGCTTTTGCATAAGTTAAAGTACAAGGGCGCACAGGAATTAGGCGAACACCTGGGGCAGCGCTATGGCTCCCTCCTCTCCGACTATCAATATCAGGAGCAGTTTGATGTGGTGGTTCCGGTGCCGCTGCATAAATACAAATTGCGCCGCCGTGGCTACAACCAGTCTGAGAGTTTCTCAAAGGGTTTGGCACAGGTCCTGGAACTTCCTCATCATGGCAAGGCCTTGCGCAGGACCGTCGACACCTCTACCCAAACCCGCAAGAACAGGCTGGACCGCTGGCAAAATGTGGAACAGGTATTTCAGGTGCAGCAGCCAACGCTGGTGCAGGGGAAGCGTGTGTTGCTGGTAGATGATGTTATGACGACAGGCGCCACGCTGGAAGCTTGTGCCGTAGCGCTGCTGGCTGCAGGTGCTACAGAGGTAAGTGTGGTGACTATTGCTGCGGCTTAAGCTCTCAGGAAGTTCAGCTGTGCCTTCATTGCTTTTTACCTTCTTTTATCATAGGTATCAAAGCAAACACATGGAACATCTCCTCATACCCTTCAGGAAGAGTTTTTTTCCTGGTTTCATTCTTTCTGGTTTTTCAATCAGGGGGTAACTCAGGTGCAGCTTGTACTGGGTCTAAGAACTTGTCTGCTCGCGGTGTATGTCCGACAGGCTGGGCTCTGCGTACTCTATCTCCTCCTGCTGTTCCAGTTCATCCAGCTTCTCTTTTACTACAGCATAGTTTACATTAGCGAGCACCTCCAGTACAAAGAAATCCTCGTTCACCTCCACTGATAAACACCCTAAAGTGGCAAATTGCTTGCGCAGGTGCAGTAAGGGTGTTTCTTCATTTTGCCGTATCACCTGGACAGTAGAATTACCTGATGGTGTAACTGTTTCCTGGTATAGCAGGCCCTCCTCCATTTTATTATAGTTTGCCCGCACAATGTCTTCTGTGGCGATAAGCGGTACGTAGTACGGAATGCTGTCTATTTTATACAGTCCCTGGTCAGCAGCCACCTCCAGTGCCCACAGCGACTCCACCATTTCTCTTCCGAAGAGATCGCTGTGAAACCTGAAGATGATTTTATGCGCTTTCTCCTGATTACTCATATAGTATGTTTATGTCAGTTCCTGTAAAAGCAAAAAGCCCGGAACTGCTTCCGGGCTTTTTGCTATATTAATATTTTACTTTCTTACCTGTTTGAGCCAGCGTTGATCATGGCGCAACGGAAGCCAATCGTAGCTGTGGAAGAGTCCTGAGCCATGAAGCGGCGTGTACCAGGAGACAGCCAGTAAGCTACGTCTTTCCAGGAGCCACCTTTGTAAACACGAACCTCATTGTTTACGAGCGAGTGGAAACCTTCACTTGAGTCATAGTTCTCCGCCTCATCCAGGTATCCGTCTCTGCGGAACGGGTTCAGATCCTCAACATCCTGGTAAGACAGCGGACGGTAAAGGTCCTGTACCCACTCGTTTACGTTTCCAGCCATGTTATACAGGCCGAAGTCATTTGGAGGGTAGCTGTAGATGTAGTCCGTGATCATGGCACCGTCGTTCAAAGAACCGGCAATACCGGCATAGTCACCGCGGCCACGCTTGAAGTTCGCCATGAACTTACCCATTTCCTTGCCATATGGGTTACGCACCTGGTGCCCGT
Source organism: Pontibacter brevis (assembly GCF_054779655.1). Lineage (NCBI taxonomy): Bacteria > Pseudomonadati > Bacteroidota > Cytophagia > Cytophagales > Hymenobacteraceae > Pontibacter > Pontibacter brevis. Next base: position 201,216 of record NZ_BAAGXV010000090.1, on the reverse strand, counting down.
CCCAAGGGTACAGACGACGGTTGTTTTGGTTTTCGTCTTCTGAATACTGGGTTCCAATCATGGCCTGTGCTGCATATTCCCACTCAGCCTCTGTTGGGAGACGGTAATTCGGCAATACAAGGCCAGACTCGATAGAGGGTGTTGAGCCTTCTGCTGGCTCATCGTTGCCACGACGGCCAAACAGGCCTCTGCGGCCACCACCGCCCATTTCCTGCTTTGCAAAGTTTTCGTTTACCTTAGCTGTACGCCAGATGCAGAAATCGTTTGCCTGTAACCAGCTTACACCCACCACCGGGAAAAAGCGGAAACCTGGATAACGCAGGTAATATGTTACGTAAGGGTCGTTGAAAGACAACTGACGAGACCAAACGGTTGTGTCTGGCAGGGCAGCCTGGTACACCTCCGGCAAAGAGTCTCTTTTCAGGTAGTGCAGGTACTCCAGCCAGTGGATGTTTGCCACTTCGGTTTCATCCATATAGAAAGAAGCCACCGTTACAGTACGCTCTACGTTGTCACGTGTCATGGCGATATCCTCCTCCATGGAGCCTAGTACCGTACGGCCACCTTCGATAAACACGAGGCCTGGCCCTTGTGGGAACTCAGCATACTCAGGAACGTCGAAAGCTTCTTCATCCTCGCCATACTCGATACCAGTCGCGCTACTATAGGCACCTGGATTCGTGCTGGTTGGTTGACCTCCTTTAGAGCAGGATCCGAGGAGAAAGCCTCCAACAACTGCTACTGATAAATACTTAATTAACTTCATAAGTTAGTACCCAATTAAGATAAGGTTCTTGTAACGTAGTTTAATGTGCAATTATAACTAAAATCAGAATGCTGGACAAACAATGTTTCTGTTTAATTTACGCCTTGAATGGCCCTGAAACAAATTACTTAAATCTACAGGTTCGAAAACGAGTGATATTTCATTTGCACCGCCGGCTTCTTTACTAAAACCCTGTATGCCAACATCGTGGCTGTAGCCGATTCTGAAATTCTTCAGCTGCAGGCCTGCAATGATGGACACCGTTTGGTCTTGGTTAGTTCCGCCTGCCACTGGAATTCCCCTGTATATGAGTCCTAACGTCAGAGGTGTGTAAATAGTATATATACCTATGTCCAAGCGTGTTAAATTTTGCTGATGTACTACGGTGGCCGTTGGCGAGAAGCTTAGTTCGAACAGCTGGCCCTGTTCCACGTATGATTTGGCATAAAATTTATATCCCGTTATGGCAGTAAATTGGACAGGTAATTCCAGTTCCTGATTAAATCCATAGCCAGGCCTGTTGAGGTGCGCCACCGTAAGGCCGGCCCAAAACTGGTCGGAATATACCAGGCCACCCACTGTAAAGTCCGTATAATAGCTTGGCTCAAATCTGCTGGCCTCTGCCGAGGTAACAGCTACCTGCCCCTCATCCGTCAGCTGGTCACCGAACACCAGGTTGTCAAAATTTACCCGCAGCGAAGCTACACTGGCCTGCAGGCCCGCCGATATGGCCCATTTCGCTGTGATGTTGGTATGGTAGGCATAGCCGCCTGTCAGCTGCCATTTCTGTAGCCCCCCTACCCCGGCCCGATCCTGTTGCACCAGCAGGCTCACGGCGCTTTTGGTTTCTGAAATCCGGTAATCGGCAGATAGCTGGTTGGTAATGAAGGAACCGTTCAGGGCAGGCCACTGGTTGCGGTGCGCAAGCCCAATGCTCCAGTCGCTGTTAATACCCGCAAAGGCAGGATTCAGGTAAAGGCGGTTGGCATACTGCTGCGTTAACTGCACATCCTGCGCGCAGGCAACAAGGGCCCACAGGCAGCATACATACAACAGGAATATTTTTTTTAAACTCATGCCTATACAGAACAATCTGACCGTTACGCTATTTATAAAGGGAAAGCTAATTTCAGAAGCTCTCTATAATTAGCACGGTTTTAGCTATCAAATTAGCTATCAAAGTAAATGGATTAGCTTCTATATTTGAACAACGACTGAAAAAACACTACACATATGAAAAAAGTAGCCATAGGCTTTTTTATCTTTTTGGCCCTGCTTCTTGTCACAGCGGCTATAGTGCCTGTTTTGTTTAAAGATAAAATCAAGCAGGCCCTTGACAAAGAGATAGCCAAAAATATTGATGCACGGGTGCTTTACGAGACAGACGACGTAAGCCTGTCGCTTTTCCGCGATTTCCCTAACCTGTCGCTGGGCGTAGACAACCTGTCTGTCATTGGCAAGGACTCCTTCGCCACCGACACACTGGCTCGTATCCCCTCCTTCCGGATGGGCCTGAATCTGATGAGTGTTATTTCAGGAGATGAGCTGAAGGTGAACTCCGTTACCTTAGACGAACCCGTTATACGGCTTATTGTGCTGAAGAGCGGAAAAGCGAACTGGGATATTATGCTGGAAGACAGCACTGCCGAAGAAACACCTTCTGATACAGCAGCCAGCGACTTCAGAATGGCCATCAAAGGCTGGAAAGTAAACAACGGCACGCTCTATTACGATGATCTGAGTATTCCGTTTGGCATGGCGGCCTATAACGTGAACCACACCGGTAGCGGAGACTTTGAGCAGGACGTGTTTGATATGGAATCGCATACCACGGCCGACCGCTTTGTGATGACCTATGACGGGGCGAACTATATCCAGAACGCCAGGCTGAATGCCGACGTCACGATGGCGATGGACCTGAACCAGTCGCTTTACACGTTCAAGGACAACAATATCCGCATCAATGAGTTTCCGTTTAAGTTTGACGGTACCATCCTGATGCCGGAAGAGAACATCGACATGGATCTGACTTTCACGGCCACGGAAACAGATTTCCGCAACGTGCTGTCAGTGGTGCCAGGTATGTACAGCGAGCAGTTTGAGGACATCAGCACATCAGGTAAGTTAAGTTTCGATGGTTACCTGAAGGGCCGTATGAACGATACCCTTATGCCGGGCTATGGCGTGGACCTGAAGGTGATAGACGGTATGTTTAAGTACCCGGACCTGCCGGAGGCTGCCCGCAACATCAACGTAGACATGAGCGTGGACAGCCGCGATGGTGAACTTGCCAACACAAATGTAGAAGTGCGCCAGTTCCACCTCGATTTAGGTAAAAACCCGGTGGATGCCAGAATGGTGATAGCAGGCCTGGACAGTGTGATGCAGATAGATGGTAACGTTAAGGCGAATGTTGACCTGGCGGAAATGACTAAAGTGTTTCCCGTGGAAGGTATGACGCTGCGCGGTCTGCTGAAGGTAGATGCCGATGCCAAAGGTACCTACTCTGAAACCAGCATGCCGGTGATAGATGCTGATATGAACCTGACCAACGGTTACGTGAAGTCCTCAGAGTTTCCGGCACCGATCCAGAACCTGAACATGGTAACCAACATCCGGAATACCACCGGCAATACCGACGATACGCGCATAAACATCGAGCGCTTTAACATGAACCTGGATGGCGAGCCATTGGAGGGCAATATGCTTGTGCAAGGCATTGATCAACCTGCTTTTGATGGCCGCATCAAAGGTATACTGGACCTTACGAAGCTCACAAAAATCTTCCCGCTGGAGGACATGACGCTTTCCGGCCGCATACAGGCTGATGTAGCTGCCAAAGGCAAAATGAGTGACATAGAGGCCGAGAAGTACAACAACATCACGGCTAACGGCACCATGGCTATCAACAACCTCAGTTTTGTGAGTACTGATTTGCCGCAGGGCATTAAGATTAATCAGGCGAATGCCACGTTCAACAACGAGCGCATTAACCTGCAGAACATGAGTGGTAGCCTGGGCAAGAGCGATATACAGGCCAACGGTAGCATATCGAACTATATCGGCTATGCATTGGCAGACAACCAGTCGCTGCGCGGTACATTTAACATTACCTCCAACCAGTTTGATGTGAACGAGTGGATGGTAGACGAGAACACAGGCCAGCCAGTAGACGAGGCAGCCTCAGAGGGAGTGGTAGAAGTGCCGGCCAACCTGGATGTAGCCTTGAATATTGATGCAAAGCAGGTGCTGTACAATAACCTGAAACTGAACAATGTTACCGGGCAGGTACAGGTAAAGGATAAGATAGCCAGGCTGAACAAAGTAACTTTCAATACGCTGGGTGCTACGTTTGCCACCAACGGTAGCTACAACACGCAGGACCTGCAGCAGCCACTGTTTGATATGAACCTGGACATCCAGAACCTGAGTTTCAAAGAAGCCTTCAACTCCTTTAATACTATACAGGCACTGGCTCCGATTGCAGGGGTGCTGGAAGGCAAGTTCTCCACAAACTTTGCTTTTGCAGGAGTACTTGGGCAGGACATGACACCGGTCATCAATACATTGGATGGCTCAGGAGTTATTCGTGTGCTAAGGGCCGCTGTGGGGAATGTGGCGATAGTAGATAAAATCAGTAATCTGACGAATTTACAGGACTTAAAGAGTTTTGTAATTGAGAACAAGATAATAGATGCCCAGATTGTGGATGGCAAACTTGTAGTAAAGCCATTTGAGCTGAATGTAGGGAATGTGGACATGAAAGTAGGTGGCTCTAACGATGCAAACGGAAACATTGATTATGTAACAACGCTTAATGTGCCGACCGGTAAAGTAGGACGTGAACTGAATACGCGCCTTGCCAGCATGCTGGGGAATGAGAGCCTGGCTGCTTCAGAGCGCATTACCCTGAACCTGAACATTGGTGGTACCGTGTCTGACCCGAAAGTTGCCCTGGCGGGTGGCTCTGTAAAAGAACAGGCCGCTAACGTGGTGCAAAATGCGGTGCAGAACAAACTCGAGGAAGCCAAACAACACGCAGATCAGCGCAAGCAGCAATTACAGGATAGTGTGCAGGCCGAGCTGAATCGCAGGAAGCAGGAAGTGGAGCGTAAGGCACAGCAGGAACTGGAGAAGAAACGGCAGGAAGCAGAGCAGCAAATCAAGAAACAAGCCACTGATAGGGTGGGCGGTTTGCTGAGGCAACTGACAAAACCGGCCACCACGCCAGCAGATACAACCAGGAGAGGTAATTAACAGGCTCCCCAAGGGGTGGCATACAACCACCTGTTAGTTTGAACCTAAGAAAGCCAGCAGAGCACATTGTTCTGCTGGCTTTTATTATTTCATTTATATATATTAGTGTAACTATTTTCTGCTGTACCGTATAACGGATGCGATTTAACACTAAAAGCGATTATTCTTAATCCAATTTCTATGGAGTGTATGTTTTCATAATTAATTCTCCTGATACGCCTTAAGCCATATCATAAAGAAAGGAGCTCTTCTTAAGTGGAAGGGCTCCTTTTTCTTTTATTCATAACAGGTTGTTCCAATAGGATTAAACTCCAGCAGATTCTGTTCAGGCATCCTTTAGAAAACCTGCCCCATCAGCTCACGCACATAGGTAACATAATCTGTGTTGGGGGGCGTGTGGCCATTCTTGCGAAGGTCAGTGGCAGTCTGGGCACGGTGGTAAGTGGCGTGGTTAAATGCGTGCGTCAGTATGTCCAGCACACGGGTGCTGTACTGGTTGCCGAGGCTATTGCTGTAATCAATCAGCCGATTAAATTCAGCCTCGTCGGCATTCTGCGCCAGTTCTGCTATTTTATAGGAAGAATACTCGTGCAGCTTCTTCAGTTCTTCGAGGTTATGCTCCTGCCATACTTTTACAGGGCTCTCGGTGCCGGTGATGCGGGCAATCCAGATGGCCTGCGCATTCAGGGCGTGGCTAAACAGGCGTGCCGCGTTTGCGGGCACCTCCGGAAGGCTGCTGAACACGTCCAGCATGGTTTTGTTTGCCCAGATGTTGTATTCTGATAGGTTTTTCAGTACGTCGTTTCCAGTCATTTTTATCTTTCTCTTTTATCTTCCCAAATTAAAGTTTCGTCTTTACGCTGCTCAAAAAAGTCGGGGCAGCGGCCGTCTCCTTTGCCCGTTATACCGCCATCCGGCTCACAGATGATGTTTCCGTACATATCGTAAACCTTGCCCGGTATGTCGCAGCAGCGGCCCGTAACATAATATACCTCCTGGTCCCTGTAAGTATAACGGTAGATTTTGGCAGGCGGGTTAGCCGTTTCGTCCTCCTGCATCTGCTGGATCATCTGGTTCAGCCACGGGGCTCCCTGTGCGTTGGCGGTAGCAGCCTCCGGTATCATTGGCGACACACCTGGCTTGCAGCCAGCCATTGTTGTAACTGCTGCCAGTAAGAGTACCCAACCTATAGTACCTGCTTTTGCCATGGTGCCTGTTCTTCTTCATAAGCGGAGCAAAGGTAACAAACCTGACTTTATATGAAAAGCCTGGTAAATTAACCTTGTACGTAGGCTACCCAATAGGGTACAAAGATTACAAGGCCGATAACTGCCGCTGTGATAGCAGCCATCAGCACAGCTCCTGCCGCCAGGTCCTTGGTTTTGCCAGCCAGAATATCATACTCCGGCGAAACAAGGTTGACAAGTGTCTCAATAGAGGTATTGAAGATTTCTGCCATCCATACCAGCCCGACACAGAAAATAAGCAGGCACCACTCCATGCGTGTTACTTCAAAGCGATAAGCCATTACAAACACAACAATGCTTGCCAGCACATGAAGGTGCATGTTGGGTTCGCTGCGGAAGACAGCGGTCATACCTTTGGTGGCGAACTTAAAGCTGTTGTAGCGGGCGCTAAAAAAGGAAGGTCGGCGCATATTATTTTGATGGATGGTGCTGAATATGTACGGTTGGATATTACTTGTGCTGGAAGTATAAAGTTACCGGCTGCTCTTTTAAAGCGAAGGGAGGTGGTGTTCACTAAAACAAAAGGCAGATTAGTTTCCTTCTCTGCCTTCTGCCTCTTATTTATTGCTTCTCCAGTTCCTCCACCGGCACAAACTTCATCGAGAGTGAATTTACGCAGTGGCGTATGTTCTTTGGCGTCAGGTACTCACCGGCAAACACGTGGCCCAGGTGTGCCTCACAGTTGGCGCACACAATTTCGGTGCGGCGGCCATCGGCATCAGGTACGTGTTTAACGGCGCCTGTTATCTCATCGTCAAAGCTTGGCCAGCCGCAGTGCGACTCGAACTTATACTCTGAGGTATAAAGCGGGTTATTGCAGCGCTTGCACAAGTATACACCTTCTGCTTTATTATGCTCATACTCTCCCGTTCCAGGGTATTCGGTGCCTTTGTGCACGATAATGCGGGCTTCCTCTGGAGTAAGCTCATTATATTCTGATGGGTCTTTCGCTACTTTCATAAGTTTCGGATTTATGCGGTCATACTTAATTGTATAAACATGTAACAGGCCAAAAGGGTTTGAGGTGACAACCTGGCAGCAGCAGCTTACCTATACTTCTTTGGGTAATTCCGCAGGTTTGAGTGTAGTGGATACATGCAGAAAAGCTTGCCATAACTACTGCCTGTATCAGCCCGGCAACAGGTGGATAAACGCCTTTTGTAACATAGGACACCGTTGGCATTTATTTTAGATTCATTCGCACCAAAAAACTGATCCATAGACATTTAGGTGCTCCTGGGAAGAACAAGAGAAGGGGGAACTTCGTTGTCAAATTTATAAGCCACCCACATAGAACTGATAAGCCTGATGACTGACTGAAAAACTGATCCTTCATATTTTTTTATATTTCTAAAACTAAATGTTATGAGCACTTACACTTCCTTTTTTAGAAATTTATTTGGTGCCAAGGATCAGCCCTCCGGTGCCAGAGAGTCAAAGCAGGTAATCATTACGTCTTCTTCGCAGCCAGAAGTTTTGCAAAAAAGAATGCAGGAAGAAAAGTTGTCGCATGGTGAGACAGTAACGGCAAACTTGTCGCCTGTGCGCCTGGAAAAAAACCACGGCAAGATGGTGATGTACTTCTGCCCCATGAAATCTATTGAGGTTCTTGAAACAGTTACTACCGGAGATGGAGAGAGCATTCCGGGTGAGGCTAAAGTGGAGGGTTTAACCATACCTGCCAACTTGAAAGAAGGCTTGTATAAGCTGAAGAACGTAACTTTAACCTCAAACGGAACGATGCAGGTTAAAGTAACAGATAATACCACCTGGGAAACTGTAAAGTCTGACTTGTACTGTTGGTAACACGCTAAAGAGCCTTATGGCTTGTATGCATTTAAGAGCATTACCAGCTACAGATGCCAGCCCCTATTTACAAGATGCCTGAACAGGAGCAGGCTCTTCATTCATGCCCACATAATAATTGATGTTTTGTTCTACAAATACTATCAAAAGGAAAAAGCAGCCCCAACCCGAGCTGCTTTTTCCTTTTGATAAACTATTCTATTGTGCCTTAATATGTTATGTACGTGGTAGTACAAGAAAACTACTTCTTCAAGCTGCCGATCATATCCTCTGGTCTCACCCACTCGTCGAATTGCTCGTTTGTGAGCAGGCCAAGGTCGATAGCGGCCTGGCGAAGCGTAGTGCCTTCTTTGTGGGCTTTCTTCGCAATTTTGGCGGCGTTGTCGTAACCAATATGGGGGTTCAGTGCCGTTACCAGCATCAGAGAATTCTCCAGGTTATGTTTGATACGCTCTCTGTTTGGCTCAATACCTACAGCGCAATGCTTGTCAAACGAGTCGCAGGCATCACCAATCAGTTGCGCGCTCATCAGCAGGTTATAAATCATTACCGGCTTAAACACATTCAGCTCAAAGTGGCCGTTCATGCCACCTACCGATATAGCCACATCGTTCCCGATTACCTGAGCGCAAACCATGGTCATGGCCTCGGCTTGTGTCGGGTTTACTTTACCCGGCATAATAGAAGAACCCGGCTCGTTTTCTGGGATGGTAATTTCGGCGATACCGGAACGTGGTCCTGAAGCCAGCAAACGAATGTCATTGGCGATCTTCATCAGGCTTACGGCCAGCTGCTTTAAAGCACCGGAGGTCTCTACAACAGCATCGTGGGCAGCAAGCGCCTCGAACTTGTTCGGAGCCGTGATGAACTCATGGCCAGCATATTCAGATATTTTTTGCGCCACCAGTTCAGCATAGCCTTCCGGCGTGTTGAGGCCTGTACCTACGGCAGAACCACCTAAAGCCAGTGTGCTTAGGTGATCCAGGGTATTGCGGAGTGCTTTCATGCCGTAATCCAGCTGCGCTACATACCCGGAAAGCTCCTGGCCCAGTGTCAGTGGGGTAGCATCCATCAGGTGTGTGCGGCCAATTTTCACCACATCCATAAACTCCTCTGACTTGGCATGCAGTGTGTCACGCAGCTTCTGTATCATCGGGAGCGTGTGCTCTACTACTTTTTTATAGCCCGCAATGTGCATCGCCGTCGGGAAAGTGTCGTTCGATGACTGCGACTTGTTTACATCGTCGTTCGGGTGGATTTTTTTCTTCTCGTCCATCAGGTCGCCGCCCAGCAACACGTGCGCGCGGTTCGCTACCACTTCGTTCACGTTCATGTTCGACTGTGTGCCAGAGCCTGTCTGCCACACGACCAGCGGAAACTCATCGTCCAGCTTGCCAGCCAGTATCTCATCGCATACTTCGCTGATGATGTCGGCCTTGTCCTGTGCCAGCACACCCAGTTGCGCATTAGCCTGAGCAGCGGCTTTCTTCAGAATAGCAAAAGCCTGAACCACTTCTTTCGGCATCGTCTGCCCCCCGATGGTGAAGTTTTCTTTTGAGCGCTGTGTCTGGGCGCCCCAGTATTTCTCTGCAGGTACCTCTATAGGCCCCATGGTGTCTTTCTCTACACGAACTTGCATATAGTTTTATCTATTTGATTGAAGGAACATGTGTGTTTAGCAAAACTATGAAATTATTCCATAATATGCGGGCAAGCCATAGGCTGCTTTATTCCTTACGCATGGGAGCAGGAATGGCTTGAAGAAAGCAGAAAAAGGCAGTGAAGCGTGAGCAGGTGTTGCAGGGTATCGCCTACCGGATTACTCTGGTGTCTGATTGAGCTGCGAGCAAAGCAATCATCTCCAGCTGTACAGGCTTCAGGTAGGTGGTGTTGAGGTTAGTCTGGTCGGAGAAAGAAACAAGATACTCGCCCTCTGTACCCAGATAGCGGATACTCTCAATTTCCTGCATGTCGTAAGCACGCTGCTCCAGCAGCAGGTTTGTCACATGAACTTCCTCCTCGTCTATCGTTACATGCCAGCGCAGCGCATAAAAAGTGACAATGCCTGAAACGGCCAGCAGCACAAGCAGCAGTATTCTGTACACACGGATAGAATGCTGCCCCTCTACCTGCTGTGTATAAGACTTATACAGCTCGTAGTCATTGCCTAACAAGGCACTTTGTGCCAGCCGAAGTGGCAGCACTGCCAGCGTGAGGCCAAGCAGCAGGCCTGGGGCAAAAAGCGCCCTGAAGTTTGGCGTCAGTACGTACATGTGTTCCTCTGAGGCATGTATAATACTGGAAAGGAGCGCCAGAACACCGGCACTGAACACCGTTAGCAAGGTGGCAAAAAAGAAATAGGCAATTGTGAGTTTCAACTCCTGCTTCTGGATGTACTTTAGCTCGTCGGCTGACATGGCAGTGACATGCTGTGGCGGCGACAGCCTCCGTAAAGCATAGCGGACAATGGGCAGTAGCACAGCCACCGCAAAAAAGGCAATAAGTAAACTCTTGATAATCTCCAGCATGGGAAAAGCTTTATTCCCACAAAGTTAATACGGTATCCCCAATTTTCGATAAATAAAGCCAAGTAACCAGGCTGGGCCGATTAACAGGAACTGCAGGTCTTTAAAGAAGGAAGGCTTTTTGCCTTCTACCTTGTGCCCATAGAACTGTCCAATCCAGGCAAGTACAAACACCGCAAGGCATATGAGCCAGAGCGGAGTTTCGAAGGCGCTATCGACAGCATGTACCATCCCTAGTACAACAATACACACCAACGCCATCCCCAGAAACATAGATAAAGACAAACGCAGATAAAACAGCAGTCCCTGTAACACGACCACAGTGCCAAAATGCACGTAAGGTTGCACCTGGGGCGGGAACAACTCCTGCAGGGCACCGCTGGGAATACTGGCCAGCAAGCCAACAACACTGAAAAATATTAACGGAACGCAAATCCAGTGGATAAGCTTGTTTGTGTGGTCCTGATGGCTCTGGCCATACTCGTCGAACCATTGCTGCATTGTTCTCATATATGTGCTGTTGATAGTGAGTGGTTTAACTCATTTTTTAGTGGGCTTATTAAGAATGAATATACTTATTCTGCCTTGATTTTGCAACTAAACTGCATCGCTTGAATATGATTTTTCTATGTGCCCTCGTTCTTAAGGAATTGGTGCCTTTTTTTGTACATTTGGTAATGGAGGATAAAGCTGCCGGAGGAGTTGTTGAGGGCATAAGCTCCTGTAGCTTTTGCCCTCCATACTTTGTATTAAGCTATAACAGATGAAATTAGCCAAACTGGCTCGGTTTTTAAGAGAACATTATATTGCTGTCTTTTCTTTTCTGCTCATATTCCTGCTCACCCTTTTTGTGTTTGATGAAACAAAGAAAAAAGCAGCGGAGAGAAGTGACAAGATATTCGAGATACGTGCTGAACAGGCTACCGCAGCTGTTCAGAAGCGGATGAATGACTACATACAAGTGTTAACTGGGGCAAAAGCCCTTATCATAGCTTCCGATACAATAGAACGCAATGCCTGGCGCACGTACTTTAACTCGCTGAATATTGAGAAGAGTTATCCAGGTATCCAGGGGCTTGCGTATACACACTTTGTCAGGGCCTCAGAACTGGCTGCCTTTGAGCGGCAGATTCGCGCAGAAGGTTTTCCTGAATTCCGTGTTCACCCGGAGGGAAAGCGGGCATCATACACTCCTATCACGTACATTGAACCCTTCTCCGGTCGAAACCTGCGGGCTTTTGGTTATGATATGTACAGTGAGCCTACCCGTCAGTCAGCCATGAATATTGCCCGCGACACAAAGCAGCCTGCCCTGTCAGGCAAGGTGCGCCTGGTGCAGGAAAATGGAAGAGACGAGCAGGCAGGTTTCCTGATTTACCTGCCCATATATAAGAACAATGCTGATCCTGTGTCTATAAGAGACCGCCAGGACCTGATCAAGGGTTTTGTATACAGCCCTTTCCGGGCAAAGGATCTCATGACCTCTATACTAGGGAGTGAGTTCAAAGACGTACATGTGGAGGTATATGATGGCCCCAGTATAAAAGGAGAGTCGCTGCTTTACAGTACGGGTTCAGGCATGAATTATGCTACCCGTAATAGCAGGCCCTTCAACGAATTAAGAACCATCACCATTGGCAATCATAACTGGCGGCTTTATATTACAGCAGAGTCAAAATTCGGCCGGTCTGCCGATACGGAGCTGCCGTACTACATTCTGACAGGAGGTATGATTATCAGCTTGCTGATGGCTTTTATCATTTGGTCCCTCACCAACACCCGGCGCTCTAACCGCCTGAAACAAACTATTACAGACAATGCCACGGCAGCGCTCTTCATCATTGATGCAAAGGGCTATTGTACCTTTATGAACCCGGCTGCTGAAGAGATGACAGGCTTTACCCTGGAGGAAATGCAGGAAAAGACTTTGCATGAAATGGTGCATTACAAGCACCCGGATGGTTCTGCCTTTGCTTTGGAAGATTGCAGTGTCCGCACAGCCCTGAGCATAGTAAAACCCATGCGGGCTTACGAAGATGTATTCATCCGCAGAGATGGGAGTTTCTTTAACGTGTCTTGTGCGGTGCAACCTATTACTGAGAGCGGCTCCGGCACTTATGCCATTATCGAGGTGCGTGATATTACCGATGAGAAGCGGGCACAGCAGGCGATTATAGAGAGTGAGGCGCGCTTCAGAACCATGGCAGATAATGCTCCTGTAATGATATGGGTAGGTAATCCGCAGGGAGAATGTATGTATGTGAACAAGCAGTGGACGAACTTTACCGGCTTATCTTTTGAGGAAAGCATTAGTACGGGGTGGCGCGAGGTGCTGGAGCCGGAGCACATGGCAAAGTACACTGACGTGTTCCAGAAATCTGTTGCAGCATCAGGTTCCTTTAAGTTGGAAATGCGCATGCGCCGCCACGATGGAAAGGTGCGTTGGGTAATCAATACAGCCATGCCCCGCTTTGGAGTAAACGGGGAGTTTCTGGGGCATATAGGTTCTGTGTTTGATATCACAGAGATAAAGGAGGCAGAGCGTAAAGTGAAGCAGAATGCGGAACTGCTGCAGAAGCTATTTCTAGAGGTGCCAGCGGTGGTAGGGTTGGTGCGGGCCGCAGATTATAAATATATGCTGGCCAACCCGCAATACCGCCGCTTGTACGGAAACCGGCCGTTGGTGGGCAAAACCATTTACGATGCCCACACCCAGGAAGAAGGACGCGGATTTTTTAAGCGACTGGAGCGGGTGGTGGAAACGGGTGAGCCTTTTGTAGGAAACGAAATGATTGCCACTTTCAACCGCTATAACACCGGGCGGCCGGAACGGGGTTATTTTAACCTGGTGTACCAGCCACTAATAGATGGCAACGGACAGGTGGAGGCCGTGCTGGTGTTTGCCGTAGAGGTAACGGAACTGGTGCGGGCACGCAAAGAACTCATTGCCACCAACGATGAGCTAAGCGAGAAGAATAATGAGCTGCAGCGCATAAACAACGACCTCGACAACTTCGTGTACACCGCCTCCCACGATCTGAAGTCGCCTATCGCCAACATGGAGGGCCTTACTACGTTGCTGCGCGATATTCTGCAAGGTGCCCTGAACGGAGAGGACATGCAGGTACTGGACTTGCTGCAGCAAACCGTGAACAAGCTGAAAGGCACCATTTCTGACCTGACAGAAATCACGAAAGTGCAGAAGGAACTGCAGTCGGAGGTAGAGCCGCTCTCCTTCGAAAGCATGCTGCAGGATATTACCTCCGACATAGATAAGATGATAAAAGAGTCTGGTGCTATCATCAGCACAGATCTGGAGGTGAAAAGTATTTTGTATGCCCGCAAGAACCTTCGCAGCATTATCTACAACCTGGTATCTAACGCCATCAAGTATAAGTCACCGGAAAGAGTGCCTGAGGTGCGCATTGCTACTTATCAGCAGGGCGAGTACATTGTGCTGGAAGTAGAAGATAATGGGCTGGGTATCAAAAAAGAGCAACAGCATAAGCTGTTCACTATGTTTAAGCGCCTGCACAGCCATGTGGAGGGTACCGGCATCGGGCTCTACATTGTAAAGCGCATCATCGAGAACAACGGTGGCCTTATTGAGGTAGAAAGCGAATTAGACAAAGGCACTACCTTCAAGGTGTATTTTAAGCAGGCGTCTGTTCCTGAGGTGGTGTAAGGTTAAAAGCTGGTCTTGTATTAAACAGGAATGGCATTTTAATCTGAACTTTGGGGGAAAACAGCAATCCTTCTGCTCCTTTTTTTGTTCTTATTAGCTGGGAAAACTCGACCGGCAGGAATCAAGCAAACACGAACAACAATATTTAATGGCTAAAATAAAAACGTCTTATTTCTGCCAGAACTGTGGCGCCCAGTCTGCGAAGTGGATTGGAAAGTGCCCGGCCTGCGGCGAATGGAATACTTATGTAGAAGAAGTGGTGCAGCGCGAGGAGGTAACACCCACCACCGCCTGGAAAGTGGGCAGCAGCACGGCGCAGGTCTCCAACAAGCCAAAACCGATTGCCGATATCAGTTATCAGGAGCAGCAGCGCGTTGTTACGCAAGACCAGGAACTGAACCGCGTACTGGGAGGTGGCATTGTGCCGGGCTCTATGGTTTTAATCGGGGGAGAGCCAGGCATCGGTAAAAGTACGCTGATGCTGCAGATTGCCCTGAGCCTGCGTGGCCTGAAGGTGCTGTACGTAAGCGGGGAGGAAAGTGAGCAGCAGATAAAGATGCGTGCCGAACGCCTCCATGCCCAAACCTCCGACTGTTTTATATTAACTGAAACAGGCACGCAAAATATCTTTAAGCAGATAGAACTGGTGCGGCCGCAGGTGCTTATCATCGATTCTATCCAGACGCTCCACTCCTCTTTTATAGAGGCAGGCGCCGGCAGTGTGAGCCAGGTGCGTGAGTGTACTGCTGAGTTGCTGAAGTTTGCCAAAGAGAGCGGCACGCCTGTTTTCCTGATTGGCCACATCACCAAAGAAGGCAACCTGGCAGGCCCGAAGATACTGGAGCACATGGTAGACACGGTGCTGCAGTTCGAAGGCGACCGCCATATGACGTACCGCATCCTGCGCACCACCAAAAACCGCTTCGGCTCTACCTCCGAGCTGGGCATCTACGAAATGCTGGGCTCCGGCCTGCGGGAGGTAAGCAACCCCTCCGAAATCCTGATTTCGCAGCGTGAAGACGCCTTCAGCGGCATTGCCATTGGCGCCACGCTGGAGGGCAACCGCCCCCTGCTGATAGAAGTGCAAAGCCTTGTGACCCCCGCTACCTATGGTACACCGCAACGTACCAGCACCGGTTTCGATGCCAAGCGCCTGAACATGCTGCTGGCGGTACTGGAAAAGCGCGGCGGCTACCGGTTAGGTGCACAGGATGTGTTTTTGAATATTGCGGGTGGTTTAAAGGTAGAAGACCCTGCCCTCGACCTTGCCGTTTGCGCCTCCATTCTCTCCTCTTTTGAGGACATGGCCATTCCGAGCACAGCGGCCTTTGCTGCCGAAGTAGGGCTGGGTGGTGAGGTGCGTGCCGTAAACCGTGTCGAGAACCGCATCAGTGAAGCTGAAAAGCTCGGGTTCAGAGATATCTATATCTCCAAGTATAATAAGAAAGGGCTGGACTTCAGTAAATTCTCTATCAACATACATGCCTTTGGCAGGTTAGAGGAAGTGTTCAGCAACCTGTTTGGGTAAGGTAACTTCTAACTGTGTTCGCCCTGAAGGCAACTAAGACTGCAAAACCAATTATAAAGTACGGCAGCACCTACATTAGGTCCTGCAATGCCTGACTTTCAGCCCGATATCCTCCTGGTATCGGGCTTTTTTTATGCTCCGGCATCAGGTAGGAGCTGATTCAATATTATGGGGTGCAATAACCGTTGTTTGTTTTGCTGCGTACTTAAATTCTACATACCGGTGTAATCCGGAGATGATTTAATGATTAATAGAACTCTACTTTAACAACAAACTTATATGGCATTAATAAACAAAAGCGACATAGAGAAGTTGATAAATGTGCAAAGCAACAATGGAGATGCTTTGTGCCTTTCTTTCTACTTACCCACTCATCGCGCCGGCAAAGAAACATTGAACGGACAGGATAGCCTGGCCTTCAAAAACCAGATACGCAAAGCAAAAGAACTTTTAGAGAGGCATGGCCTTTCAGATGCAGAGATAGCAGAATACATAAAGCCTGCAGATGCCTTGTTGCACGAGAATGGCTTCTGGCGTCATCAGGGCGAAGGCCTGGCAGTGTTCATCACGAAAGGCTTTTCAACGCACTATACCTTGCCTATGGTTATGCCGAATGAGGTATTTGTGCTGGACCGGTTTTACTTTACGCCAATTCTGCCTATCCTGAGCCAGAACGGCCGTTTCTTTATCCTTTGGCTGTACCGCGAAAAAGTCAGCTTCTATGAGGCGACGATTGAGAGCATCAGGCAAATTGACATTAGCTCATTTGTGCCTGAGTCGATGAACGAGTCTCTGAAGTTTGACGTGAAAGGAAACGACCAGGACTTCAATTTCAGCAGAACGGGCTCTAACGGTAACATCATGACGACTTCACACGGCTTTACACAGGCTGACCAGCAGCATGACCGTGTGCGCGAATTCATGCTGGATATAGATAACAACCTGCAGGAGATTCTGCACGACGCCACTGAGCCGCTGATTTTAGCGGGTGTAGACCACTACTGCAGCATTTACCGCAGCATCAGCAAGTACAAGAACATTGTGGAGCAGAACATCAACGTAAATGAAGGTATAGATAGCATGAACGAGATCCATGAAAAAGCTGTGGCTATCATGAAACCGCTCATGCAGCAGGGGCATTCAGAATCACTGACACGTTACCAGAATGTGGCAGGTACAGGTGCTACCTCTGAAGACATTGCCACCGTGGCAGCCGAGGCAGTGCATGGCCGTGTAGATACCTTGTTTATAGCACCAAGTGATCCTGTCTGGGGAACGTACGATGCAGTGAAAGCAACTGCCGAGGTGCACGATGAGTACCAGCGCGGTGATGACGACCTGATTAACCTGGCGGCTATCAAGACCATAGCACAGGGCGGTAAGGTATACGTTAGCAACTACAACGGTTTACAGGAAGTAACAGACGGACGTGCAAACGTAAAAGCCCTGTTCCGCTACTAAGCGCCTTGATTTTGGCTTTCGTGCCAGAAACCATAACTTAGAGGGCAGCCATACAGGCTGCCCTTTTTCTTTAGCAAAGGACCAGATGGTCTTTTTGCTGCCATAGCCTCTTTTGTATGAAGCTGCACCTGACCGATGGGTTCAATTTTTTATCAAAGCTAACGCTGCCACGGGCTGTAAATGCCCTGCAGGTGGTGAGCAGCTACATCTTTTCCAAAATAACAGGCAAGGCAAGGCACTGGGGCTACCCGCTGAGTATTTCACTGGAGCCGACTACCTCCTGCAACCTGCGTTGCCCTGAATGCCCAAGCGGTCTGCGATCCTTCTCCCGGCCTACCGGTATGCTGCAGGACGAACTTTTTAAGCAGACCATAGACCAGCTGCACCGGCACCTGCTGTACCTTATTTTCTATTTCCAGGGAGAGCCTTACCTGCACAAAAACTTTTTAGGCCTGGTGAAATACGCATCAGACAGAGGTATTTATACCGCTACGTCTACCAATGCACATTTCCTGGACGATGATACCGCCCGAAGAACAGTGGAGTCGGGGTTGGACCGCCTCATTGTGTCTATAGACGGCACCACGCAGGAAACGTATGCTGCTTACCGGGTTGGCGGCAAGCTGGAGAAGGTGCTGGAGGGGACACGCAATGTGGTGAAGTGGAAAAAAGCGATGAAATCGAAAACACCACACATCATGTTTCAGTTTTTAGTAGTGCGGCCGAACGAGCATCAGCTTGAAGACGTAAAACAACTGGCGCAGGAGTTGGAGGTAAATGAGGTAGTGTTTAAAACAGCGCAGATTTATAATTACCAGCAAGGCTCCCCGCTCATTCCGACCATTGATTATTACTCAAGGTACAAAAACAACGGCGATGGCAGCTACACTATCAAAAACAAGTTGCTGAACCACTGCTGGAAGATGTGGCACTCCTGTGTCATCACCTGGGACGGCTTAACAGTGCCTTGTTGCTTTGATAAGGATGCAGAGTACCGAATGGGAGACTTAAAAGAAAATGACTTTAAAACAGTGTGGCGCGGGCCGGCATACAACCAGTTCAGGCAGCAGCTGTTAGGCTCCAGGGCCAATATAGAAATGTGCCGCAACTGTACAGAGGGCACAAAAGTGTGGGCATGATCAATCACCTTAAACAAGAACCAACTAGATGCAATATATGAATGATTTGAACGAAGCAGTGGAGCTACTGTGGGGGAAACTGGAGGGTTGGGGCGAAGATATTGTGCTGATGCTCCCGAACCTGTTCGTAGCGTTGGTGCTGCTGATTATCACTTTCTGGGTAGCTGGTTTTGTAAGAGACCAGCTCGGGAGGTTTATCAACCGTTTTTCACATAGTGCAGCCCTTAACAACCTTATCTTAACGCTCTTTTACATCGGCATGCTGTTGGTAGGCTTCTTTTTTGTGCTTACCGTGCTGAATCTTGACAGGGTTGTAATTTCCTTGCTGGCCGGTGTCGGTATTATTGGTTTGGCTTTAGGTTTTGCCTTTCAGGATATTGCAGCCAACTTTATTTCCGGTGTCATCATTGCCGTGCAAAAGCCGTTTGGTGTTGGCGATTTAATTGAGACAAACGACTATTTCGGTACCATTGAGCGGGTTACCCTCCGTACCATTGATATAAGACAGGTGACAGGTGAACTGGTGCGTGTGCCCAACAAGATGGTGTTTGAAAACCCGCTCACCAACTTTTCGATTTACGGAACCCGCCGTATTGACCTGGATGTGGGTATTTCCTACGCTGAAGACCTGGAGCGTGTGCAGCAGATTGTGATTGAGGCGCTGGAGGACGTAAAGAACCGCGTAAAAACAAGAAACATTGAAGTAATGTACCATGAGTTCGGGGATAGCTCTATTAACTTCAAAGCCCGCTTTTGGGTAACGTACAGCCGGCAGGTCGACTATGTAGGAGCCAAGAGCGATGCTATCATCCGCATTAAGAAAGCCTTCGACGCGAACGACATCCTGATTCCGTTCCCAATCCGTACGCTGGACTTTGGTATAAAAGGTGGCGAAAAGCTTACAGAGCAACTGGATTCTATAACGGCGTCTATCAAAAACGGTAAGCGCCTGGGGGACAATGGCCAGTAAGCCGTTCCGTACAGTGCAAAAACAAAAAGGCCGGTAGTGAAACCGGCCTTTTTGTTTTTATATGCTTGGCATTTATCTGTTGCCTTTATCCAGGTCCATGCCCAGGTCTTCCACTTTTTTCATGAAGGTTTCTATGGATTCATCGCCATAGGCACCGTAGGAATTGGTAATGCTACCTTTTGGTCCGCTTGTTGTTTCCAGAACATAAAGAATAGCCATATCGCCTGGGTTTGTTTCTCCCTCAAAGCGGTAAAAGTCTACAATACGTACCTGCTCTGGGGTAAAAGTCTCTTTGTCATCCATCGTGGCGAGGAGACCATCTTCGGTAACCTTAAAGTCAGTTTTGTATCCCTCCTTACGAATCTTATTCAGTACACCTACAAGGGTGGTTAATTCTTCTTTATCTTCCATAGTTTTCGTTTTTTAATGTTCGAACTAGCGTACAATTCTATACGAAAAAACAAAGTTTAGATACGAGCAGATGAATTTTTAATAGGATAGCTACTCCTGTACTCCTGGTTAAGGGGTAAAAAGCGCCCCTAGATGGGTATCAATCAAGGCCTAAAGCTATTTATGCTTTTGCCTGCCGCTTCTCCAGGTCCTGCTGAATCTTCTTGAAATCAATGGTAGAGCAGGAACCACAGCCTTTGGCGCAACCGCTTTTGGCTGCAAAGCTGCGATACACCAGGCGGCCCATGTAGAATGCGGCCGCTATAAAAACCACGAGTATGATCAGTTCCTGTACCATGCTTTAACAACTGGATAAGGGTGTAAAAAGTTTATTCCGCTGCTGGCTTCCAATGCTCTTTTATGGTTTCCAGCATTTCAGAATGGATGTTACGGTTGCTGGCCACAATCTCCCGCCCGAAGACATAGTCTCCATCAGCTGTAAATTTGCTCAGTTTACCGCCTGCCTCCTGCACAATAATGGTTCCGCCTGCTACATCCCACGGGTTCAGGTTATATTCAAAAAAACCCTCACAGCGGCCGGCCGCTACATAAGCCAGGTCGAGGGCGGCAGAGCCCAGCCTGCGTATGCCATGTGATTTAGCCATGAAAGCCCCTAATATCTGCAGGTACTGCTGCGTAAGGCCGAAATCATAGTAAGGGAACCCTGTGGCAATAAGAGAGTCCTTCAGAGCCGGAGCATCAGAAACTTTAATAGGGTTATCGTTGCAGAAGGCACCGCCGCCCTTGTAGGCTGAGAAGCACTCGTCGCGGCTCGGGTCGTACACCACCCCTGCTACCACTTCGTCTCCGTCCAGCAGACCCACGCTTACGCAGAATATCGGGAGGCTGTGGGTAAAGTTGGTGGTGCCATCCAGAGGGTCAATAATCCAGTTATAGCGCTCCCCTTTCGTGGTGTCGGTGCCTTCTTCGGTAATAAAGCCAGCCTCTGGCAATAGTTCCCGAAGCCCTTCCACCAGTTGCTCTTCCGCCTGCTTGTCTACATAGGACACTAAATCGTTAAAGCCCTTCATCTCCACCCGGGAGCGGTCGAAGGTACTGGCTTCCTGTCTGATAAAACCACCTACGCGGCGGGCAATAATATTTAAGTTCTGTGATACCTGGTTTAAGTTCATATTGCTTTTTCTGCTCTTGGGGTTAAGGTCTCTGTTCTAATCTTTTTAGAAAACCATACGGTATACGTAGCTCTCAGGCCGAGGGCCAGGGTTAACGGCACAAAGGCGGTGTGGAGCATCTGTGGCCACCAGGGCCAGAACACCAGTAGCACAGCTGCCACGATGGCCGTTGCCAGCATATACTTGCTTACCCAATCCTGCAGTGCGTTGCGGCCGAGGAAAAAAGCTACCACCACATGCGTAGGTATGGCCCAAAGCAGGTTAAAGTTATAAGCTGTTGCCTGGTGGTCTGTTGCAAACCAGAGCAGGAGGAGTATAATGCCCACCAGACCAGTAATAAAGAAGAACACCATATCGAATACCCTGCTTCGGCGGCGTTTCATCAAATCCATTATAGTGAGGACCAGCACCACAGCAAAAAATACCCACAGCACAAGCGTTGGCGTGAATATACCACGGGAGAAAAGTTCGGGGTCGCGTTCAAACACCACCTTCATCTCCCCTACCAGTGGCTGTGTCTGCCCATTATCCGTGAGCGTGGCATTGGCAAAGCCCTTGGACAGGTAGTCTGGCAGAAACATATACTCATAAGGCGCTGCCTCGCGGTCTATACGGGCTCCCAGGGCCAGATCAATGCCAAAATCCCCCCAGGGCTGTGGCGGCAGGTACAGGTCTATCAGGTTCCGGAAGCTCATGTCTTCATCAAAATGGCTGATGTTGTACCGGACCTGACTTGGGAAAGTAGCCTCTACGCCATCGCGGATGCGGGTGGCGCAGTTATCGAAGAAGAAGTCGTACAGGTAAAAACGGTTAGCCGGCAGGTAGTTGTTCGTCAGGAAGCTCCAGTACTGTTGTTTCTGCTCTTCAGTAAAATTCATCTCCTGCTCATACACTGAGCGGTTGTCCATGGAGTAGCTGTACACAAAGTCACGGAAGTAGGCGATAGAAAGCTTGTACCGGAGCTTACCCCGGGCAAACTTAAGGTAGAAGTTCGGCTCGTTAAAATCGAATGTGCCGTAATTAAAAACAATGTCGAACCCGTTCACAGGGTCATTCACGCGCACGGCGCTGTGTCCGAAAATGGCGTAGAGCTCCGGACCGCTGGAGCAGGTAATCAGGCTGATCTTAGCCTGTGGCGAAAGCTGCATGTTCTCAAACTGTGCCCAACCCTGAAAGGAGAACAAACAGAGCGCAAGGACCAGCCCCAATTGCTTGATATATTTTTTCATTATTCTTTATCGGATTTGCTGCCTTTTGTGGCGCCTGATACCACTATCACGAACTCGCCCTTTATGGCTTTAGTAGTGAAAACCTGAATGAGCTCGTCCAAAGTTCCGTTGATGGTCTCCTCAAACATCTTTGTGATTTCACGTGAAACAGATGCCAGGCGGTCACCTCCAAAGTACTCCTGAAACTGTGTCAGCGTCTTGAGCAGGCGGTGCGGCGATTCATAGAAAATCATAGTGCGCTCCTCTTCTGCCAGACTCTGCAGGCGTGTCTGGCGGCCCTTCTTCACGGGCAGAAAACCCTCAAAGGTAAAGCGGTCGGTGCTGAAGCCGGATTTTACAATAGCAGGCACAAAGGCAGTCGCCCCTGGCAGGCACTCTATTTTGATGTCATGTTTCAGGCACTCGCGCACCAGGTAAAAGCCCGGGTCAGAAATGCCCGGCGTGCCTGCATCCGAAATCAATGCCATCACCTCCCCCGCCTTCAGGCGGTCTACCAAATGGGCTGTGGCTTTATGCTCGTTGTGCAGGTGGTGGCTGTGCATGCGCTTGTCAATGCCCAGGTGCTGCAGCAGTTTGCCGCTGGTGCGGGTGTCCTCTGCCAGAATCACATCCACCTCCTTCAGTACCCGTATGGCACGCAGTGTTATATCCTCTAGGTTGCCGATGGGTGTGGGCACCAGGTATAGGTTTGTCTTTTCTTGTTCCTGCATGGGGTAAAGATAACTTAGATAAGTTAGAAAGTTAAAAAGTTAGAGGGTTGTCAGGAGTTAAAAGTTAGAAGGTTAAAAAGTTAAAAGTATAAAATCTATAGTGCCGGCAAATGGAAGAGATCGGCAGTGTTAACAAAGCTACTGCCACTCCTACAGTAAATGCGCTTATCAACCCTACACCTTTCTAACTCCTGACAACCCTCTAACTCCCGAACTTATCATAAATTTCCTCAATCCGCTTTGCCAGTTTGTGGTCGCGGATGGTGACGGTGTTGCCGGCATCGTGGGTGTAAAGTTCAATGTCTACTTTGTTGTACACGTTGCTCCACCACGGGTGATGATCCATTTCCTGGGCCACAGCGGCCACTTCATTCATAAATGCCATGGCCTGTTCAAAGTCTTTGAACGTGAGGCTGCTCTTTAACTTGTTGTCTTCTTCCTGCCACATCGTTTTTTTGTTTTAGTTGCACTTGCCGCTGGCCTGCCTGTTTTAGAAACAAGCAGGTGGTGCAGGCGTATAGTTTAAGACTGTAACGAAATTAACCCTATAAACCTATGGAAAACAAACCAGAATCTTTACCGGCACAGAAACAACAGAAGCAGCCGGGCGATGAACATAAAATGACACCGGAGCCGGAGATTATTCGCGACTCCTACAAAGGAAGCGATAAACTCAAGGGAAAGGTAGCGCTGATTACAGGAGGAGACAGTGGGATAGGCCGATCGGTGGCTGTGCATTTTGCCCGTGAGGGTGCCGATGTAGCCATTGTATACCTGAACGAAGACAAGGATGCGCAGGACACAAAGAAGATGATAGAAGACGAAGGCCGCAAGTGCATCATCTTGGCCGGCGATGTGGGTGATGAGGAGTTTTGTCAGAAGGCAGTGCAGCGTACTGTAGATGAACTGGGCAAACTGGACATACTGGTGAACAATGCCGCCGAGCAGCACGAACAGATGGACCTGAAAGACATCTCAAAGGAGCAGCTGCAGCGCACCTTCCAGACCAACATCTTTGGGATGTTCTACATCACGAAGGCAGCTCTGAAGCACCTTCCAAAAGGCAGCGCTATCATCAATACCACCTCCGTTACTTCCTATCGTGGTAGCCACCACCTCATGGACTATTCCTCTACCAAAGGGGCCATCACTGCCTTTACCCGTTCTTTATCCGCTAACCTGGCAGAGCAGAACATACGCGTGAATGCCGTAGCTCCCGGCCCCATCTGGACACCGCTGATACCGGCTTCCTTCAGCGAGGAGAAAGTAAAGGAGTTCGGGCAGAATGTGCCGTTAAAACGGCCCGGCCAGCCATCAGAAGTGGGGCCGGCTTATGTTTTCCTGGCTTCAGATGATGGTTCCTATATCACAGGCCAGGTGATTCATATTAATGGTGGGGAGCAGGTAGGTGCATAGCCAGCCCTAAACCCAAAAGGGCTAAATAGAGTAAAACCATACATAGGCATCTTTGAAAGCTGCCCATCCATTTAAAGTTTACGATTATGGCTGAAGATAAAGAAGACAAAAATAAACTGAAGAACCAGGAGCCTAACAAAAGAGGCTTTCAGGTAATAGAAGACGACACAAGTATGCAGGAGATGCAGGCCGGGCACATTATACCGGGTGCAGATCCGCCAAAGAACGAGCACCAGCGCGGTGGCTTCGGTAACCGCGACGGCAAGGAAGGCTATGGCAGCGATACGGCAGGCAACGGCCCGAGCGCTACCGGCGTAAACGATTATTCCGACGACGGTATTCCGCCAGCGGATAACATGCGGACCGAAGAAGAAGGCCGTGGTGCTTAAGCCAGATAGAAAGTAAAAATACAGGCGCTACAGAAAGCTTAAGCTAATCTTAAAGAAGCGCCTCATGTTTCATTTAAATTAGAAGGAGGAAATTATGCCATCATATAAGCACACAAAAGCAAGCGCAGAAAACGAAGGAAAACCAACAGGAAGAGGCCAGGACAAAGCTGCCGGCGGAAAGCCGGTTGACCCAGGAAACCAAACGCGCGCAGAGCACGAGGAACTAGCAAAAAAGTATACAGACGGCTCGGGTGAAATTGCGGCTGATGCAAGTGAGAACGGGGTTAAAGTAAAAACAAACAACGTGAACCGTAATACGCACAAGCCTGATATTGACAACAACAAGTATAATTAATAACCTTACCTGAATTCAGAATAGAAATAGCACCTGCTGCAACGGGTGCTATTTCTGTTTGTAACTTTGCCCCACAAAACTCCCATTCAATAAATAAACATGGCCCGCTACGCCCTGACCGACATACACGGCTGTGCCCGTACTTTCAGAGCACTCGTACAGGAGCAGCTAAACCTTCAGAAATCAGACGAACTGTATGTGCTGGGCGACTTAGTTAACAAAGGGCCGGACAGCAAAGGTGTCATCGATTTTATACTGGAGCTGCAGGAGCAGCAATACCAGGTGTACTGCATGCGTGGCAACCATGACCAGATGCTGCTGAAAGCCGCTAAAAAAGGCCCCAAAGCTTTAAGTTTAACAGATACAGAGAAGAAACTTGTCCTGCAGAGCTTCCAGATTGAGTCGTTTGAAGACCTGCCAAAAAAATACAGGAAGTTTTTAAAAAAGCTCCCCTACTACCTCGAACTGCCGGACTACTACCTCGTGCACGCCGGATTTAACTTTGCACAGGAAGATATTTTCGCGGATAAAGACGCCATGCTGAACATCCGTGGCTATGAAGTAGACTGGCAAAGAATTGAGAACAAAGGTCTGCTGCACGGCCACACCCCCACCGCCCTGCACAGCATCAAAAAATCAGTTGCGCACAAAGACCAGCAGCTGAACCTGGATGCCGGTTGCGTCTACTACCGTAATGCCGCCTATGGTAACCTTATCGCATTAGACCTGGATACTCAGGAACTGTACATACAGCCCAACCAGGACCGCCCCTATCCTGTTGCAAGGAAAAGCTAAAGCCCCTCATAATCCAACTTCCCCGCTGATGTTCTTGTAACATAACATGTAATATTTGTAAATATTCGATAAGTTAAATTATCTTCAAACTTTGCCATTGTAAATAATTGTATTCTAGTTTCCTATACTCTAAATTAGAAACGTTTTATATAGGGCTTATGGAATGGGTTGTAACTAAGCTATATAAGGCACAAGAGTACAATATGCCTTTTCCCTGCAGTTTTGTTTTAGTTGTTTAATGGCTATAGAGAGCGCTTTTCTGTTGCTGTGTCAGCGAAAAGAGGGGAAAGGTCTCTTCTTATACAAAAATTAATATATAATAATAAAAATAGTGCCCACTTAATAGTAATATGAGAAATAAATTATCTTATTTTGTGGACGAACTATTTCGGCTTTACTATTAAATCAATGAAAAATTATAATTTTATTAAATAGGCTATGGCACAACTCTACAATCACCCTTTCAAACGACATCTCCGCTCACTGCTGCTGCAGTGCGTGCTGCTGCTCGGAATAGTCTCCGTTGGTATGGCGCAGACTCCGGTAACTTATCATGGTCCTTGGCGAACAGCGTCAGGAAATGTAACAAGTAGCGGATTGAGCGCAGATGGTGCGGATCTCTCCCCGAGCACAAGTGGCGGGTCTGCGCAATTCAGGACTACAACTGCTTATGTGAACATCAAAATGCAGGATGATGCACTGGTAGGACGGACTGGATACAAAGTAAGCTATAGTCTTAGGGCAACTACAACCAGGACTGTTTATACTGCCGATGTTAAAGTTAGTTACCGCACATCAACTGGCACAACATTCTCAACAGCCACTACTCATGCAGTTACAACACAACTCTCACGCCAGAGTGTGTACTTGCCGCATAATGCTACAAATGTAAGGTTTGAGTTAGCTGCGGTATCGGAGGCGTATGTGTTCCTGGATGCAGTAGAAATAGCGCAAACGCCAGAGCTAGCTAGTTTTAGTCCGGACCGAGGTGTGCCTACAACAGAAGTAATTATAAAAGGTGTTCATTTAACCGAGGCAACAGCTGTTTCCTTTGGAGAGGTAGCTGCTGGTTTTACTGTTATAGATAGCACGACAATCAATACGCAGGTGCCATTTGGTGCATCAAGTGCTGCTATAAAAGTAACAACACCTTATGGGGAAGCAACAAGTGCAACAGATTTTATAGTGCCAGCTCCCGAGTTTGCTGCGACGAATGAGTTTGAGCCAACCAGCGCAGGTGCAGGCGAAGTGGTAGTACTTAACGGGCAGTACTTTACTGGTGTGAATGAAGTGCTGTTCAACGGCGTAGCCGCTGACCCTGCAACAATAATATTTGTAAATGACAATCAAATCAAGGTGACTGTGCCAAATGGCGCAAGTTCAGGACTGATTACAGTTAAAAGCCCGGCTGGGCAGGATGTAAGTACAACAACATTTAATGTATTGGGCCCTCAGATTATCGCAACCGATGTGAATGGTAAAATGCAGGAGTTTGATCCGGAAAGCGGCCCTGTTGGTACTACTGTAACCATTTACGGTAAATATTTCACTGCTGTGAACGAGGTGCTCTTTAATGGTGTCACTGCCACTAACTTCACAGTGAACGATACAGTGATATCAGTAGCTGTTCCTCTTGGTGCGAGCACAGGTTTGATTACTGTTAAAAGCCCTGCCGGCGAAGATGTAAGCACAACGGCATTTGATGTGCCGGCGCCAACCATAGCAAGCTTTGAGCCAACGTCAGCAGGCCCAGGCATGCAGGTAATTATTTCAGGTACAAACCTGTCAGGTGTGAGCCGTGTGGTGTTTCTGGGAGATCCGGCAACACCTGAAGATGACAGAGAAGGAACAATTGTGACACCTGTGACAAGCGATACCCAATTAGCGGTATTGGTCCCTGCCGATGCCAGTACAGGTTTTATTCAGGTTATAGCCCCGGGTGAAGGTAAAACAGCGACAAGTACGCAGGAGTTTACCTTTGTTCCTGCTCCTGTTATTGCAAGTGTAGCGACTACTGAGGGTGGTTTAACATACAGTATAGTAGGCAAAGAAGTCACTATCACTGGTCAAAACTTTGAGACTGCGACAGCGGTTAAGCTCGGCACTACAACAATAACGCCATATGATGAGATAGAGAACCCTACTGGATTTGTAGTGACTGGTACAGCGATCACATTCAATGTGCCGGAAAATGCTACAACAGGCAGCGTAACTGTAACTACTTTGGGTGGCGAAGCTGTGTGGGAAGGCCCTTTTGAAGTGATACATGCGCCGGTGTATAGTAGCATGGTGCCAACCAAAGGCCCAATCGGGCAGGAAATCACCATCACAGGAAATTATTTTAAGTATGTGAGCGAAGTGGTCTTCCTGGGTGCTGAGGGAGCGGAAGATGATGTAATAGCAACTGTGTTCTCTGCACCCAACGATACAGAGCTAGTAGTAACCGTGCCGGATGGTGCTGTTACCGGACCACTTCAGATAACGAATCCAGCCGATTCTGTAAATACTACTACCTATGAAGTGATTGTCATTCCGGTTATTCAGGCTTTCAATCCAAAGCTAGGTGTACCAGGAGATCTTGTAACAATTGAAGGCTACAACTTTACCGGAACCACTTCTATTACGTTTGGTGAAAGCAGTCCAGTTGCGGCGTACAATGCAGATACAAATCCAAACGGCTTTACGCTGGTGTCGGATTCAAAATTAACTGTACATGTGCCAGCCGATGCAACCACAGGTTTGATTACTGTTACAAATGCTGAAGGAACTGGTAGCAGTGAGGAAAACTTTACCATTATTCAACTGCCAACAATCACAGGCATAAGCCCTGTAAAAGGCACAGCTGGAGAGACAGTAGTGATTACGGGTACTAACTTTATTGGTGAAGGTATCACTGTTACCTTCCTTGGAGCAGATCTAGAAGGTGATGAAGTGGTAGCTACAGCTATCACTGTTAACTCTGCAACACAAATTACAGCTACCGTTCCAGCGGGTGCCGTAACCGGTAAACTGATGGTAACGAATGCAGCCGGTGACAGTAACCCAAGTGAAGTCTATACTGTGGTGACCTCCCCTGAAATTGCCAGCTTTACTCCGGACAGAGGAAAAGCAGGCGATGCTGTAACAATCACAGGTTGGTTGCTAGGAGATGTAACTGCAGTTGGATTCAACGGAACACTAATCGCTGTAATACCAAGCCAGGATGGAAAAACGATTTCTACAAACGTACCAACTGGTGCCACGACGGGTCCCTTAAGCTTAGTGGTAGATGGAGCAGTTGTGTTTACAACATCCGAAAACTTTACGGTTATACCTGCTCCTACTATTGTTTCCTTTGACCCTACGCAAGGGGTAGCCGGAACATCTGTTACAATCACGGGTACCAATTTCTTAGAAGTATCAGGAGTGTACTTCAATGATGTGCCAGCAGACATGAGTACTGTACAAATTAATGAGGCATTTGATAAGCTTACTGTAACAGTACCTTACGCCGCTACAACAGGCAAAATCAAAATAACTGCAGCCGCAGGAGAAGCGGTAAGCGAAAGTGACTTTACAGTGCCGGTGCCTGCAAACATTACGTTCACTAATGACACAGCTACTCCTACTACAAGCTATGCTAATCAGCTGGTAACAGTTCGGGGGCAGTATTTTACCAACGCGACGGAAGTAACTTTCAATAGCAGAACAGCTACCATAGTTAATACAGTTACGGACGAGGTGGAGAACGGGGAGCCAACAGGTTACCAGCTTATCACTGTAAAAGCGCCGTTTGACGGAGGCATAGGTAAAGTGGCGGTGACAACCCCGGCAGGTACAGGAACAAGCACGGATGACTATACTGTACTTGAGCCAATAATAAGCAGCATAAGTGCAGCAGAAGGCTATGTGGACAAAACTGTCATAACAATTACAGGCACACTGTTTACTAAATATTGGGATGAAACATTGAACAATGGAGCAGGAGGAGAAGCCACAAAAGCGCCTGTTGTGAATTTCAATGGAACTCAAGTAACAGCTACAAATTACACTGATACAGAGATAACTGTAGCAGTACCAAATGGAGCTACAACTGGTAACCTCACAGTGATATCTGGTAGCGGCGAGAGTGCGCCGAAGCAGTTTAGTGTGCTTGCGCCAGTTCTTACAAGCGTAGCTCCTACAGCAGTCTATGCAGGCGAGCAGGTAGTAATCACGGGTACTAACTTCATCAATGTTACCAGCATGTCTTACGGTGGCATTGATATACCAGAATTTACTGTAAGCCTGACAAATGAAGACACGGGTGAGGGTACCATTACATTTACAGCCCCAGTAGTTCTTCACAACAGCTCAAATGTATTAAGTGTAACATCACAGAGTGGAACAGGAACATCAACTGCTCTAACGGTATATAAACCAATAATAACCGGTGTAACTGAGACTGGTAAGACTAGTGATACAAGAGTTTATGCAGGTGTGAGTAAGGTCACCATCACAGGTTCCAGATTTGACGAATATTTTAATGGAACAGAAAGAAGTACGTCTACACCTACAGTAACATTCGCCGGAGCAAATAGTACGCGAGTAGCAGGAACAATCATAACATCTACTATGAGCACCACAGAAGACGGTGTGGATATTTTAGAGGTAGCGGTTCCTGCAAATGCTGTATCAGGTGCTGTAAGAGTGCAGAGTGGTAGTGGTACAGGCCAGTCAAATAGTAGCCTGACCATCATCGGAGCGCCAACAATCACTGGCTTCAGTACTTATGCAGGCTTAGAAGGAGCAACTTTCACTATCAATGGCACGAACTTCGATGATGCATCAAAAGTAGAGTTCCTGGGCATTGGTGATGAGGCAGATGAAGTAATAGCTACTACTTATACTGTAACTTCTCCTACAGCAATCTCTGTAACGGTGCCAACCGGCGCTACAATAGGTAAGATTGCGGTAACTACACCTTACAATGTTAGTACAACTGTAACAAGTACGCAGATCTTCAGAGTTGTAAAAACGCCGGTTATTCATGACTTTACTTTGAAGGAAGGACCATCAGGGTATGAAGTAAATATCACAGGTGAAAGCCTGATTGATGTAGATGGTCAAATCAAGGTGTTCTTTAAAGGCCATGGCGGCGAAATTATACCGGCGGCTCCTGTAGACCAGGTTGAGTTATCAGCTCTTGTAAGCAGCGAGGATTTAATCGAAGCGCGTCAAATCAAAGTTGTAGTACCAAACGACGCTATTACGGGTATTATCAGAGTTTCCAATGCAGCCGGGGAAACAACGACAGCAGCATCTACACAAACAGACGTAGACGTATTTACAGTTACAAGCCCGGTGATTGTGAGATTTGAACATGCCGATGGTAGTATCATAAGCGCATCAAGCCCGGCCCGAATCAAAGAAACTGTGCTGGTAAGAGGCTACCAGCTGAAAGATTTAGGAACTGCGAAGATTGGCTCTGTAAATGCAAACTTCTTTGAAAGAGTAAATGATCCGACAACAGTGGAGATGCTTGTGCCAGGAGGAGCAAGAACCAATACGGTATCGATAACGGCAGCAGAAGGAAACGAAACAAGCTCGGAGTTGCTGAACATTGCAGTTCCTACAATTACAGTTACTCCTACAAGCTTGACTTTCAAAGTTGAAGCAGGAACAATATCAGCGGCGCAATCTTATACAGTAAGCGCTACAAATCTGGCGGTTGGAGAAAACCTGAACATAGCAGTGTTGAGAACAGAGGGATTAAACGATTTCTACATCTCTCTTGATGCGAATGCAGCTGATAGCGCTTGGGTTAAGGCCTTGGATCCAATTGTACCGGATGCTTCTGGAACTGTACCAGTGACAGAAATCTGGGTAAGAAGCCAGCCTGCCGAAGACGCCAGTTCTGACCAAAAAGGAATGGTGGCGAACAGCTCCTTTGATGCTGTGAGAGGCGAAGTTCAACTAAACTCAACAGTAACCCCTCTCCCTGTAGAACTGATGTCTTTCAAGGCAACAGTACAGGGCAGCAAGGCGCAGCTGACATGGGTAACGGCTTCGGAGAAAGATAACTCCCACTTCGAGGTAGAGACGTCGCTGAACGGAGTGCATAGCTTTGAGAAAGTAGGACGTGTAGCTAGCAAGACAACAAACAGCAGCATCCGTACTTCCTATGAGTTCACGCACAACCTGGGCAACGCGAACGGCATACGCTACTATCGTCTGAAGCAGGTAGACCTGGACGGCACCTCATCTTACAGCAAAGTGGTAGCCGTAACAGTAAAAGCACAGGAACTGGTACTGGAACTGTTGGTGGCACCAAACCCAATCAACTACAACTCTAAAGTATTTATCACGGCAGCGGTAGCGGGTAAGGCAACCTTCACCCTGCATAACATGACGGGCAAGAAGGTATATGCGAAAGTAGCAGAACTGCTTGAAGGTGAAAACGAAGTGCAGCTGCCGGTTTACGACCAATTGCCGAACGGCCTGTACATCCTAACGGTAGAGCTGAACGGTCAGCAACGTCAGGTAAAAGTAGTAAAGCAGTAAGCGCATAAACCTACTGACATTGCAAAAGCTCGGTACCATAGGTACCGGGCTTTTGCTTTTACAGCACTTCGTGTTCCAATTTCAGCACCCCCTAAATCTGATAGCCGTGGGCACGTCGTATATAAACTTCTGAAACATTGGTTTATTCCGTAGCATACTTTAATTTTGAAAGCTATAAACCAACCGAAGCAATGCAAAAAGACACAGCCATATTCGACCTTATAGCCAGAGAGAAAGCCCGCCAGACGCATGGTATTGAACTGATAGCCTCTGAGAACTTTGTATCAGAGCAGGTGATGCAAGCCATGGGCAGCGTCATGACCAACAAGTATGCAGAAGGCTTACCCGGCAAACGCTACTATGGCGGTTGCGAAATAGTGGACCAGTCCGAGCAGTTGGCCATCGACCGTGCCAAAGAACTGTTTGGTGTGGAGTGGGTAAACGTGCAGCCGCACTCTGGCGCGCAGGCAAATGCAGCGGTTATGCTGGCTGTGCTGCAGCCGGGCGATAAAATTCTTGGCTTTGACCTGTCGCATGGCGGTCACTTAACGCATGGCTCGCCGGTAAACTTCTCTGGTAAGCTGTACAGCCCATCCTTTTATGGCGTGGAGCAGGAAACAGGCCTCATTGATTTTGATAAAGTAGTAGAGACAGCCCGCAGGGAGCGTCCGAAGCTGATAATCTGTGGCGCCTCTGCCTACAGCCGCGACTGGGACTATAAAAAACTACGTGCCGCTGCCGATGAGGTAGGTGCCCTGCTGCTGGCAGATATCTCCCACCCTTCCGGCCTGATTGCGCGCGGCTTGCTGAACAACCCGTTTGAGCATTGCCACATCGTAACTACTACCACGCACAAAACACTGCGCGGCCCAAGAGGCGGTATGATTATGCTGGGCAAAGACTTCGAGAACCCGTTCGGCCTGAAAACACCAAAAGGCGAAACCCGCATGATGTCGTCGTTGCTGGATGGCGCTGTTTTCCCGGGTACCCAGGGCGGTCCGCTGGAGCACGTGATTGCGGCGAAAGCGGTAGCGTATTATGAGGCACTTTCTGACGATTATCTGGGTTATGTAAAGCAGGTGCAGGAAAACGCACAGGCAATGGCCAAAGCTTTTGTTGAAAGAGGCTACGACATCATATCAGGAGGTACAGACAACCACATGATGCTGATCGACCTGCGTTCGAAAGGGCTGACAGGTAAGCTGGCAGAGAACACGCTGGTAAAAGCCGATATCACCATCAACAAAAACATGGTGCCTTTTGATGATAAATCACCGTTCGTGACCTCAGGTATGCGCGTAGGTACAGCCGCTGTAACTACCCGTGGACTGAAAGAAAACGGTATGGTGCGTATTGTGGAGCTGATTGATAACGTGCTGACCAACCACGACAATGACAGCAAGATTGATGCAGCGCGCAAAGACATTAACAGCTGGATGCAGGAGTATCCGCTTTTTGCTTACTAACACTAAAGAACAGGGGCCACAATTGTGATGATGGATCAACCACAGATAGGGGAAGAGCAGCTAGGAGAAGAGCAGCATGAGATGTCCTTCGTGGACCATCTTGAGGAACTGAGGTGGCACCTTATTCGGGCTTTAGCCTCTATACTAGTATTCGGAACAATTGCTTTCCTGGCAAAGAGCTTCGTGTTTCATGATATCATTCTGGCTCCCTCCCGCACAGATTTCCTGAGCTACCGGGTGATGTGCGATATTGGGAATAGAATAGGTTCGGACGCGCTTTGCATAACAGAGATGGGCTTTACCATCCAAAGCCGGCAGATGAGCGGGCAGTTTACGATGCACCTGCTTGTTTCAGTCATACTGGGCCTGGCCTGTGCCTTTCCGTATGCCTTTTGGGAGATCTGGCGTTTTGTGAAACCCGGTCTTTACCCGCAGGAGCAAAAGAACTCACAGGGAGCAGTATTCTTTGTGTCCATCTTGTTTATCATGGGACTGCTGTTTGGCTACTATGTAGTGTCGCCTATCTCCATTAACTTTTTGGCTGGCTACCAGGTAGACCCTACAATCATAAACGAGTTTGACCTGTCTTCCTACATCTCGACCCTCACCACGCTTTGCCTGGCCTGTGCGTTTATGTTCGAGATGCCCGTGATCGTGTTCTTCCTGACAAAGGCAGGGCTCATAACGGCTGAGACAATGAAACTGTACCGCCGCCACGCATTTGTGGTGATATTAATTGTGGGAGCCATCATCACACCGCCGGATGTTATCAGCCAGTTGCTGATTTCAATGCCATTGATGCTGTTGTATGAGATAAGCATCCACATTTCACAATCCATCCGTAAAAGAGACCTGAAGAAACTGAACGAAAATAATACAATATAATGGCACTGAACATTGCAATTGGAGGAGACCACGCCGGCTATACCTACAAAAGTATGGTAAAAGCTGTACTGGAAGCGCTTGGCCACCAGATACAGGATTTTGGCCCACAGTCTGACGCTTCTGTAGACTACCCGGACCACGTGCACCCGCTGGCAAAAGCTGTGGCAAACGAGGAGGCGGATTTTGGCATTTTAATCTGTGGGAGCGGCAATGGTGTGGCCATTACGGCAAACAAGCACCACGACATACGTGCGGCGCTTTGCTGGAAGCCTGAACTGGCCAAACTCGCGCGGGAGCATAACAATGCCAACGTGCTTTGTATACCGGCCCGTTTTGTCTCAGAGGATGTGGCAAGGGAAATGGTGAAGGTGTTCCTGTCTACTGGTTTTGAAGGAGGCCGCCACCAGACGCGCATAGACAAAATAGAGGCCTGCTAAAAGGAGGCTACTGCTTTAAAAGAAAAGGGCGCTGCATCATTATAGGTGCAGCGCCCTTTTTCTTTTATCTGAAAGTTTTCGGTTGTATTCAGGTGCTCCTGCGCCATCTCTTTATAGGGTGGAAGAGCGTTTAAGCCGCAACCCTATTCTGACAGTTCATAGATACCTTCGGTGCTGGTAGCGCTATACTTTCCAAAGATACCCGGCAGCTTATAAGCCAGTTCGGGCATCAGGTTTACTTTATCTACAATGTAAGCAGGCATTTCCCTGCTGAAGTTCTGGTGTATCTCAAATACCGCCTGGTATTCATTCAGCCTGCCGAAGTGGCGCTGGGCCAGGTCCCAGTTAAGGTAAGGGGTTATCGGCTTGTTCTGCGTATAATAACGCACATCCTTACCTAAAACAAGCACAGTAGCCTGTTGCATCGGCAGGTCCTGTTCTTCCGGCAGCAGCAGCGGCGACTCATCCAGCAGCAGGAACCTGTTGATGTGCAGCATGTGCCGGTAACGCAGCACCAGCATAGCTCCTATCACCAGCAGTATGACCAGGTTTAGCAGCCACATTTTGCGGTTAGAGGTAAAGAAAAACTCACTGAAGTACGCAATGGGTGGCAGCAGCAGGATAAAAGTTGCCACCGAAATCTCATCTCTGGTAAAAATGACCACCAGGCTGGTAAACAGCCATACCCACATCAGCTGCTGAAACTTATCCTGGAACACGAGGCGTTGTGGCAGAGAGGCAGTGCTTAAAAGCGAGAGTAAAAGCACGATAGCGGGTATGGCCATTAGCTTCGCTACATCGGCTGGCGGCCGCAGGAAAGTTACCTGCAGTTGCCAGGGGCGCAGCAGGTGCAGCTCGATGAATTCCTGCGTTGTATTAGTATAAAGGTAGTAGGTTATCAGAACGGCATACGGAAAAACAAAGCCGCAAAGCATCAGCAACATACTCCGAAAGGTACTGGAGGCAAAAAAAATAACCGCGAAGATGCCTATCAGCAGGAACATGGCCAGGGGCAGGTAACTCATGGCGGCCAGGCCCAGCATAAACCCACCTACAAACAAGCGGTTATTGTCAAAGCCCTCCCGCGAAAGCGTGACGATATAGGGCAGCGACAGGATAATGAAGGTATTGCCGATGAGCAGCTGCGTGAGCATGTTAAACTCAAACGAAATGCTTCCTAAGATCAGGTACAGCAGCGCAGGCAGGTAGTTTTTGGTGGCGTATACGTTATGGCGGTTAAGGGTAATATTCAGCAGCAGCGCCTGCAGCAGCAGCAAACCCATTGCCGTGAGCCGGTAAGCCAGGAAAGACCGGCCCGCCAGCATGTCCACCGTCCAGAACACAAAGGCGGAAACCGGCGCCGTGTTGTCGTAAATGTCGCGGTACATGTTAAAGCCGTCTGCCATGCGCTCCCCTACCAGCATGTGCAGCAGTTCGGGTGCTGTGGCCGATATGTTCCATAAAATGAGCGGAAGCTGAACAGCAAGAAAAAGCAAAACCAGCAGGATCAGTCGGGAAGGCAGTATGCTTCGGAAGTAACTAATCAAGTAAAGACACAGTTAGAAGGAACTACGATAAGGGACCAGAGACACCGGAAAAGCTTTGAAAAACACATGCAGAGCGTGTACTTCCCTAAGCTTAACCGGCTATTGTTTTTTGTCCCAAAACAATGCAAAAGACCCTAGCCTGAAATGAGTAAGGCGCTTTTGGGGTAAAAATGCGAAATTAATATGATATTTGCAGCTTCATATGGAAAGTAAAAGACAACAGAAATTTTCTCGCCTGATTCAGAAAGAATTAGCAGACATCTTCCAGCGGGAGGTGCCGCACCTTTTTGGAGGCGCATTTATATCCGTGAGCGTAGTCCGGGTTTCGCCGGACCTTGGCCTGGCAAAGGTATTTATCAGCGTCATGATGGCCAAGAACCCGGAGGCGCTCCTTTTAGAAGTACGTGCCAATACCAAGACAATCCGCCATCTGCTGGCCCAGCGCATCGGGAAGCAGGTAAGGATTGTACCGGAGCTGGCGTTTTACCTAGATGACAGCGCAGAATATGCAGCCCGCATCGAAAAGCTGTTCGATAACATCGACATACCGCCTGCAAGCGAAGACGACGAGGAAACATATCCTGGCTTATAGCTTCTCATCACCTTTATGCAATACGACCCGATAAAGCGGGTGCTTGGCGACGCGTTTAACAAAACGCCTTTCCTGCGCCGCGTGTTTTACAAACTCCTGGACCTGCTGTTGCTGCGTACCTGGCATGTGCACAAAGAACTGCGCGAATGGGCAGAAGGCCGCCGCGACAAAGAGCAGTACATACTGGATGCAGGTTCCGGCTTTGGCCAGTATACCTATTACCTGTCTGGCATGAGCCGCAAGTGGAGCATATTGGCTGTGGACGTAAAGGAAGAGCAGATTTCGGACAGCAATTGCTTTATTCGTGCCATCGGGCGCCACAACGTGCTGTTCCGGATTGCGGACCTGGTGAAGTACCGGGAACCTAAAAGTTATGACCTTATTCTGTCTGTAGACGTGATGGAGCATATCCTGGAGGATGTGGAGGTATTCCGTAATTTCCAGGCCTCGCTGCGCCCGGGTGGCATGCTGGTCATTTCCACCCCCTCCGACCAGGGGGGGTCTGATGTGCATGGTGACGATGAAGCTTCTTTTATAGAAGAGCATGTGCGCGACGGGTATAACATCAAAGAAATAGAGGATAAGTTGAAACTGGCGGGGTTCAGCAAGGTGAAAGCGCGCTACTCGTATGGTAAGCCGGGGCAGATATCCTGGCGCCTGTCTATGAAGTACCCGCTGCTGATGCTGAATACATCTAAAATTTTCTTCCTGCTTTTGCCGTTCTATTACCTCATCACCTTCCCGATATGCCTCGTGCTGAACTGGATGGACGTGAACGGTAACCACAAATCAGGCACCGGCCTGATTGTGAAAGCCTGGAAATAATTAATTGTTGAATTGTTAAATGGCTTAATTGTTGTCTCGGCACGTGTAACAATGAACGTTTAACTATTAAACAAACAGCACTAAACAATCAGCAATAAAAGATGAATGTTCCTTTTCTGATAGCGAAGCGATATTTTTTCTCCAGAAAGAAGAGAAACATCATCAGCATTATCTCCAACATCGCCATGATTGGCGTTGCAGTGGGGTCAGCTGCCCTTATCATTGTGCTTTCCGTATTCAACGGTTTAGAGGATCTTATCCGTGAAATCTACTCCAGCTTTGATCCTGACCTGAAAATTACCGCTGTAGAGGGCAAGTCTTTCGAGACCGATACCGAGTTCATGAACCGCATCCGGCAGATGCCGGGCGTAGCGGTGGTGTCGGAGGTGATAGAAGACAATGCCCTGCTGCGTTACAACGACCGCCAGATGGTGGTGAAGGTGAAAGGCGTGAGCGAGAACTTCTTTGAGCAGAACGAGATCGACTCGGCAGTGGTGGAAGGCCGCAGCGAGTTAATTCACAATAATGCCTACCATGCCCTGATTGGGCGTGGGGTACAGTACCAGCTCTCTATCAGGACAAACAACCAGTTTGTGCCGCTGCAGTTTATGTACCCCCGCAACACCAAGTTTAATCCGCTTAACCCTGAGGGGGCTTTCAACATGCTGGATATAGTGCCAGGGGGTATTTTTGCCATTGAGCGGCAGTATGACGATGCTTATGTGTTTGTGCCGCTGAACTTTGCCGCTGAGCTGCTGGAGTATGGCCGCCGCCGCACAGCGCTGGAGATAAAAGTAGAGGACGGTACGCGTGTGGACCGGGTAAAAGCCGCCTTGCAACAGGAACTTGGTGAGGACTTTAAGGTACAGAACAGCGATGAGCAGCACACCAGCCTGTTACGTGCCGTAAAGGTAGAGAAGCTGTTTGTGTTCATTACCTTCGCCTTTATACTTGGCATTGCCTCCCTCAACATCTTCTTCTCCCTCTCTATGCTCGTTATCGATAAGAAGAAGGATATTGCCATTCTTGCTTCTATGGGTGCTACAGCTAATACCATTCGTAATATTTTCCTGATGGAGGGTGCTTTGGTTGCCTTTATTGGAGCGGCGTACGGCTTGTCTATCGGTATGCTGATATGCAACCTGCAGCAGACCTTCGGCCTGGTAAGTATGGGCATGTCCACCTCCGTAGTAGAGGCTTATCCGGTGAAAATGCAGGTGCAGGATTTTGTTCTGACAGGTTTAGCTATCGTCATCATTACCCTGCTGGTGTCTGTGCGGCCCGCCCGCAGAGCTGCGCTAATGTCTGTCACAGACAACCTGTAAGGGAGAAGCAAGTACTCCTCCTGCTCCTCTATAAGTTAAAATCCGAGGACGACAAGGCACTACCTGTTTCTTTCAAACTATTCTTGCTGCCGTTATAGGTTGAAAAGCTTGTTTTTGATAGGAAATGAACAGTAGAAAGGCTAAATTCGAAGCCCTAAAACTGTTTTTGGCATGAAAGTCTACACCACTCAGCCTTTTCAGGTTATTTATTCGCTCTTTGAGCATGAGTACCTGGGCTATCTGTTTGAATCTTTCGTGGTGCAGGTAAACTCCAAAGGACAGCTTACCCTACAGCACCAGAACATTTCCGCCAAAAATGCGGATGAGTTTGCTTCCCGTCTCGATGCGGATGATTTTAAGCTTATCACGCTCATGGACCAGATTCAGCAGGATGCCGTGCTGAAGCGTTTTTCTTCTAAAAGAATGACGCCTGTAGATTTCTTCCTGAAAACCTATGATCCGGAGAAGGGAGACAAGGCCCTGCAGGAAACCATCAGCCACTACATCCAGGGGCGCATGGGTAAGATTCTGGAGCTTCTCCGTACCAAGATGACCTTTATCATGGGCAAGGATGGAGAGCCTACCTGGAAGCGCATCCAGATTGCCCCGGAGCGCGCTACAGTGCTGTTCCACTTCATGCGTAACGCCGACAACACCCACTACTTCCCTACTATAAAGTATGCCGGGCAGAAGCTGGATTTCCAGTACCGGAATGCAGAGCTGATATGCTATGAACCTGCCTGGCTGATGCTGGACAATGTGGTCTACAGCTTTGAGAAGGATGTGGACGGTAAAAAGCTACAGCCATTCCTGAATAAAAAATTTATTGTGGTGCCCCGCTCGGTAGAGGAGAACTACTACAAAAAGTTTGTGGCTCCCCTGGTAGAGTCCTTCGACGTGCATGCCAAGGGCTTCGATATTCGGTCAGAGAAGTATGAGCCAAGCCCTTATCTTACGTTTTCGGAAATAGCCGCCACTGAGACACCTGCTGTAAAGGTAAACGGCAATGAAAGCAGGGCAGAGCGTGGGGCCACGCCTAATACAAAGATTCTCTTCAACCTTGCCTTTGAGTACGGTGGCTACATGGTGCAGACGCAGGAGGCTAAGCGCATCAGCGTAAGCATGGAGAAAACACCGGAATCTTATATCTTCCACAAGCTCATCCGTGACCTAAACCACGAGAAAGCCTTTGTGAAGGAGTTGAACAAGCGGGCACTGGAGGTGAAGAACGGGCAGGCGATACTCGATAAAAGCGATGCTTTCGCATGGCTGAGCAATAACCTGGTGGAACTGGAAGAGCTTGGCTTTAAGGTGCTGCAGTCAGAGAAAAGCGGTAAGAATTACTTTATAGGTGAGATAACGCTGGATGTAGGCATCACTGAGAAAAACGACTGGTTTGATATCTACGGAACCGTACGCTTTGGGGAGTTTGAAATACCATTTATCCGGCTCAAGAACCACATTCTTACCAAAAACAACGAATTCCTGCTGCCTAACGGCCAGGTTGCCATTATACCGGAAGAGTGGTTTACGCAATATATAGAGCTCTTTGCCTTTTCAGAGGGAGAAGACCACCTGACGCTGAAAAAGCACCATATGGCGCTGGTGAACGACCTGCAGCAGGGCAATCTCGCTACCGTCACCATGACGCGCAAGCTGGAGAAACTGCGCGAGTTCGAAACTATAGAAGACCAGCCATTACCGGCAGGCTTTGTGGGAGAGCTGCGGCCTTACCAGAAAGCAGGTTACAACTGGCTGCACTTTGTGCAGAACTACAAATTTGGGGGCTGCCTGGCCGATGACATGGGCTTGGGTAAAACGGTGCAGACGCTGGCGATGCTGCAGCACCGTAAAGAAAACGGTGCTGCAGCATCGCTGCTGGCCATGCCAACCTCGCTGGTGTATAACTGGCTGAACGAGGCGCAGAAGTTTACCCCAAACCTGCGCATCCTCACCTACACCGGCACCTACCGCGATAAAAACGTGGAGCAGTTTCAGGATTACGACGTCATTCTGACCTCCTACGGTATTGTGCGCCTCGATGCAGAGTTACTGAAGACCTATTACTTCGACTATATTATCCTGGATGAGTCGCAGGCAATTAAAAACCCGGACTCCAGCACTTCCAAGGCTGTGCGCTCTTTGAAGTCCCGGCACCGGCTTATCCTGACGGGTACGCCAGTAG
The DNA here is from genome assembly GCF_054779655.1 of Pontibacter brevis. Lineage (NCBI taxonomy): Bacteria > Pseudomonadati > Bacteroidota > Cytophagia > Cytophagales > Hymenobacteraceae > Pontibacter > Pontibacter brevis. The sequence continues at coordinate 159,571 of NZ_BAAGXV010000090.1, read as the reverse complement.
AAAACAGTACCATGGATCTGTGGGCGCAGATGTCGTTCATCAATCCTGGCCTGCTGGGCAACCAGCACTTCTTCCGAAAGGAGTTTCTCAAGCCAATTGAAAAAGAGAAGGATGAGCATAAAACACGCCGCCTGCACACGCTCATCAAGCCGTTTATCCTGCGCAGGCACAAGTCGCAGGTAGCGAAAGAGCTGCCGGAAAAGATAGAGCATACCACCTTCTGCAAAATGACAGAGGAGCAGGAGCATGCTTATGAAGAGACGAAATCCTACTACCGCAACAAAATACTGACAAACCTGGAGGAACATGGGCCGGGCAACACCCAGTTTATGCTCTTGCAGGGCTTAACAAAGCTGCGGCAGATTGCCAACCATCCGCTGATGACGGACCCTGGCTACGAAGGGGAGTCCGGAAAGCTGAAGGAGGTACTACGCATGACTAAAAGCGTTGTGGGTGAGGGGCATAAGGTGCTTGTCTTCAGCCAGTTTGTGAAGCACCTCGAGATTATCCGGAAAGTGCTGGACGAGCGGCATGTAACGTATGCTTACCTGGACGGAAACACAAAGAACCGGCAGGAGCAGGTAGAGCGCTTCCAGACAGACCAAAGCATACAGGTATTTCTTATTTCCCTGAAAGCGGGTGGTGTAGGGCTTAACCTGACGGCGGCGGACTATGTGTTTATCCTGGACCCCTGGTGGAACCCGGCCGTAGAAGCGCAGGCAGTTGACCGCGCTCACCGCATCGGGCAGCAGAATACAGTGTTCACATATAAATTCATTTCCAAAGACACGGTAGAGGAAAAGATACTGGCGCTTCAGAACCGCAAGATTCAGCTGGTTACCGACCTCATCAGCACCGATGAAGCCATCATCAAGAACCTGACAAAAGACGATATCGAAAACCTGTTGAGTTGAGGTGATTGCTGGTTGTTGATAGTTGATTGCTGAAAATTTATGGAAAAGCCGCTGCAGGAATCACTGCAGCGGCTTTTCTTTTGCCGGAGGTAAAACTTTCGCTCCGGAAGAGGGTTAAAGCAGTAGTATCCAACTCCCCTCCTAGGACAAGGAGGGGCAGGGGTGGTTTGACCCGGAACCGGAGTATGCACAAATGAGCCTAAAGACTCGCACCTACAAAGCGCCACCAGTTTGATACCGGCGTCAGGAACAACAACCAACAACTAACAATCAATAAACATGCAGCTACACCTGAGAACACCCGTACAACAAGACTATCTCTCTGTATTCGGGGCGTTTGATGAGCAGTTGTTCCGGAAGCTGTCGCCACCTTACCCGCGCCTGAAGCTGCTGCGGTTTGATGGCAGTGCGCCCGGCGATGTGGTGGAAGTAGAGCTGCAGACAGGCATCAAATCTTTCCGCTGGACCAGCCTTATCACCGAAAGAGAAGTAACCGAAACAGACGCTTATTTTATAGACCAGGGTCAGGAACTGCCTCCTCCCCTGCGCTACTGGCATCACAAGCACCTGATTGTCAAAAACGGCAGCGGCGCTGTTATTCATGATATTATCACTTATAACACTGGGAGAAAGCTGCTGGACCTGCTGCTCTACCCGCTCATGATGGCGCAGTTTAGTATGCGAAAGCCAGTGTACCAGAAAGTGTTCAGGAGAACGCATTAGCAGCAACTAAATGCTAGCCTCCTTCAGCAGGCAGGAAGTGGTTCCGGCCTCTTCTCTTCCCTCCCCTCGTTCCTGGAGGGAAACTTTTTTCCGCTCTGCTAGTTAAGAGCACAAAAGAATTAAACTGCGTACATTGTAGGTATGAAGAAAGCAGCCATAGTTGGGGCAGGCATCGGGGGTATCGCCGCATCAATACGGCTGGCCCTGAAAGGCTATCAGGTAACGGTATACGAAGCCAATGACAGCTTTGGTGGCAAGATGCATGAATTCTGGCTGGGAGGCTATCGCTTTGATGCCGGTCCTTCGCTGTTCACACTGCCCCGCCTTGTGGATGAGCTGTTTGAATTGGCCGGACGAAAACCTGCTGACTATTTTACCTACACCCGCCTTAGCCCTATTACCCACTACTTCTGGCCCGACGGCAGCCGCTTAAAAGCCTATGCAGACCCGGAGCGCTTTGCCAGGGAGGCAGCGCAGCAGTTGGGTGTGCCAGAGCAGGATGTACGAGCAGTGCTGGCACGGAGCAGGCGCCTGTACAAGGGAACCGCAGACACATTCCTGAACAAGTCGCTGCACAAGGCAGGCACATACCTGAGCCTGGACGTGCTGAAAGCCCTGGGCTGCCTCACGGATTTGGGGCTGACCACAACTATGCATGAGGCAAACGCCAACAAGTTTAAAGACCCACGCTTTGTACAACTGCTGGACCGCTTTGCGACCTACAACGGTTCAGATCCTTACCAGGCGCCGGGCACGCTCAACATCATTCCGCACCTCGAACACAACATCGGTGCCTTTTACCCGAAGGGTGGCATGTATGCCATTGCGGCCAGCCTGGTGAAGCTGGCAGAGGAGCTGGGCGTTGAGTTTCGGTATAAGGAGCCCGTGGAACTGATAGGCACACTTGCCGGAAAGGTGATGAGCGTGAAAACAGCATGGGGCAATTACAATGCTGACATAGTGGTGAGCAACATGGACGTGGTGCCCACTTACCGCAGGCTTCTCCCCGACCATCCGGCGCCGGAGAAAACGCTGAAGCAGCCTCGCTCCAGTTCCGCGCTTATCTACTACTGGGGCATTAAGAAGCAGTTCCCGGATCTCCACCTGCACAACATTTTCTTTAGTAGTGATTATCGGGAAGAGTTCGAGCATATCTTTCAGCGTAAAACCATTGGCCCAGACCCTACTGTGTATGTAAACATCACCTCTAAATTGGAGGCAGCAGATGCACCAGAGGGGTGTGAAAACTGGTTTGTGATGGTGAATGTGCCGCACCACCAGGGGCAGGACTGGCAAAAGCTGGTAGCCACTACACGCGAAACAGTGCTGAAGAAGCTCAGTAGTATGCTGCAAACAGACATCGAGCCGCTCATAGAGCAGGAGCAGGTGCTGGACCCGCTCTTAATCGAAAGCCGTACCTCGTCTTTTGCCGGCGCTTTGTATGGCAGCAGTTCCAATAACATGATGGCAGCTTTCCTGCGTCACCCTAATTTCAGCTCTCAGATTGAGGGGCTGTATTTCTGTGGTGGCAGCGTGCACCCGGGTGGCGGTGTGCCACTCTGCCTGCTTTCTGCAAAAATCGTAGGAGAATTGGTGCCTGCCGTAGAACCCGCAGAGGAAGTATAAAACTATTATGCCTGAAACCACACATACAGCTCCTGCCATAAAAGATGCCGTAGAAAAGTATGCCAGATATGCCCTGCCTGCTGCAGTAGCCGTGCTGGTCATCTTCCACAGTGTGGGGCTGTGGGGGCTACTTTTCAGTGGCAACTCCACGTACTTTCAGCAGCTCACGCCAATGAACCTGCTACTGACGAACGTGCTGCTCTTCAGCTTTCACCGGCGCTGGAACAATGGCTTCATCCTTTTTGCAGTGGTGGTGTTCGGCGTAGGGTTTATGTCAGAGGTTATTGGCGTGCATACAGGGCTGCTATTCGGGAGCTACAGCTACGGTGCCGCGCTGGGCCTGAAACTGTGGGAGGTGCCCCTGCTCATTGGCCTGAACTGGCTGATGCTGGTGTACACAACCGGCCATATTAGCAATTATTTTAAGGTGCATTGGCTGGCAAAGGCATTCACGGGCACACTGCTCATGGTGCTGCTGGATTACTTTATAGAGCCTGTCGCCATGCAGTATGATTTCTGGAGCTGGCAGGGCGGCTCTATTCCCTCTTCTAATTTTGTCGGTTGGTTTGCTGTGGCTTTTTTGCTGCAGCTGTACTTCCAGAAAGCCCCATTCTACAAAGCCAACAAGCTGGCGCCTTACGTATACCTGGTACAGCTGGTCTTTTTCATCATTCTCTTCAGCATGTTATAGCAGTAACGAAAGCTACTGTCATTTGCGTTTTAGTAAGTCATTCAGTAAAATTATATTTACATCACTCTTACCAGTTGGAGAAGACGTAAGCTTTTCTTCAAGTTCACGTAAAAGCGGTTTCGCTGCTTAGAAACCGTCAGCAACAGCGTTGATATGGCTTTATTAGAAAATGTTCTAGAGGGAATTCTGCACCTGTTCAAAACCGAAGGGATAGAAGCCAATACAGAGGAAGACATCCTCAGGAAGGTGGGCATTCCCGGCTCAACCTATCAGGAACTGTTCTCCAGCAAAGCTGATATGGTGAAGAAAGTGACACTTTTTGATGTTGAGGCACAGAAAAGAGCACAAGAGCAGTTGCTGGCCAAAGCACGTAACCCTGTGGAGGAAGTCATGATCCTGCTGCAGAATGGGATAAGTACACTAAAAACAACAAACCCGCTCATGATAAGCGACCTGCAGCAGTATTATCCTGAAGCATGGGCGATAACATATGACTACCTCACCAACTATTCGCACCACCTGAACAGCCAGATTCTGAACAAGGGCATCCTGCAAGGGTATTTTCGGAAAGACATTAACCTGCAGCTGGTGACGAAAATTATAATGGAGCAGTTTTTTATGATGATAAACCCTGCCTTGTTTCCGCCGAGCCGCTATGATCTTGCGGAGGTCTTCAGGAGCATCTACCTATACTATGTGCGCGGCATCTGTACAGAAATGGGAGGTAAAATGGCGGAGGAGTATTTTGCAAAAAACAACCTGTAAGTATTAACAGGAGCAAAAAGTGCTAAGGCCCGGGGTATACATCACCCCGGGCCTTAGCACTTTTTAGGTACAGAAGCCTTTTTAGCTGATTGAAACACGCACCTTCTGCGTATACATGCGCAGTGCAGTTTTAAAATCAGTGCCGTTGTCCTCCATCTCATTCAGAATCCAGACAGCGGCCAAGACGTGCGTCAGTTGCTCCCCCTCGTCTTCTCCTTCTACCTCAATAGCAGGTTGCTGCTCATCCACGATGGCTGCCTCAGCGGCCATCAGTTCATCTAAATTATTATTTTCTACAAGCTTCTTTATAGCAGGTATCTTCATATCAATCGTTAAACGTTTAATTTGTGTATCAGGTCACGAACAGCTTCTTCCTTGCTGGCAGCTACTGTATCCACCAGTTGTCCGTTTTTGAAAGCGGCGAAGAATGGCAGGTTGGTAACACCGGCAAACTTACGGGCTTCCGGGCTGTTCTCAGCGTTTACATCCACGAAGGCAACATTTGTAAATTGCTCATCATCAGACATGCGCTTGAACTTAGGAGAGAACAAGCGGCAGTTGCCACACCAGTCGGCGTAGTATTTCACCACCACTTTTTCGTTTGAGTTAAGTACTTCGGTAAAGTCGTTGTCTGTTGCTGTTATAACGGCCATATGCTTATCGTTTTATTACTTTTTTAAAAATCAATTTATAGTACTCTATAAGATACTAGGTACAAAATTAAATGTTTCGGGCTAAACATGCAGCTTTTGCTATGCTAAATGCCAACAAACCTGTGGCTGTATTGTTTTACAGCCACTTTTAACTGTGCCTCCTGAAACTATAACCACAGGTGGCAAGGTTATAGGAATGAATACTTTAGGGCCATTGAACAACTTTTTAGCCTGAATTGTATAAAAGAAACTACACTGCAATTTTATATCTTTGCAGAGATAAAACCTGAGAAGAACAATGTTAGATAAGTTAGAAGCCATCAATCACCGGTTTGAGGAGGTGGGCCAGTTACTAACCCAGCCTGATGTGGCCAGCGACATGAAGAAATTCAAGGCGCTGAATAAAGAGTATAAAGACCTTGATAAGATAGTAGTTGAATATAAGAAGTACCTGAACATCCTGAGCAACATCGACAATGCCAAGCAGGTAATTGCCACTGAAAAGGATGAGGACTTCAGGGAAATGGCCAAAGAAGAGCTGGACGAGCTGATTCCGAAGCGCGACGAGATGGAAGAGCTCCTGAAGGAACTGCTTATACCAAAAGACCCGAACGACAGCAAAGACATCATCATGGAAATCCGTGCGGGTGCGGGTGGCGACGAGGCCTCCATCTTTGCCGGTGACCTGTACCGCATGTACAGCCGTTTTGCTGAAAAGCAGGGCTGGCGCACAGAACTCATCGATGCCACTGAGGGTACTTCCGGGGGATATAAGGAAATCATTGTGGGCATGTCTGGCGAAGATGTGTACGGCAAGCTTAAGTTCGAGTCTGGCGTACACCGCGTACAGCGCGTGCCAGCCACTGAAACACAGGGACGTATTCACACATCGGTAGCCTCTGTGGTGGTGCTGCCAGAGGTAGAGGAACTTGATATTGAACTGGACATGAATGATATCCGCAAAGATCTGTTCATGTCGTCAGGGCCTGGCGGACAGTCAGTAAACACGACTTACTCGGCCGTGCGCCTGACCCACATCCCAACAGGTATTGTAGCGCAGTGTCAGGATCAGAAATCGCAGCTGAAGAATTTTGACAAAGCATTGGCCGTGTTACGTTCCCGTATCTACGAAATAGAGCTGGCCAAGAAGAACGAGGCCGAAGGTGCGCAGCGCAAGAGCATGGTAGGCGGTGGCGACCGCTCTGACAAAATCCGTACCTACAACTACCCACAGGGCCGCGTAACCGATCACCGCATTGGTTATACCGTATACAACCTTCCAAACGTAATGGATGGCGGTATCGAAGACTTTGTGGAGCAGCTTCGTATTGCAGAGAATGCTGAAAGGCTGAAAGAAGGTGCCGCAGCAGAATAATAACGGCGGCAGAATTTAGTTATAGAAAGGGTGCAGTAAGGCGGGTGTAGCCGCAACTGCACCCTTTTTTGTTGCTTATTCTTATATTGTTGATGAATTGCTGCTCACAGGAGGCGGGAATTCCCCTCTTCATCAAAAAAGGGGGTACAAGCCTGCCATTGCCGCGCCCCGGCAGTAACTTCAACGCTTTTAACATCGAATTATATTGAAATATAACCTCGTCATATTGCCTCTGCTCCTGCTGCTCGGCCTTTTCTCCTGTGAACCAAGAGATGAGGTTATCACCACAGATCCTTCCGCGGTGCTGGAGTTCTCAGCAGACACGGTGCTGTTCGATACGGTTTTCGTGAGCCGGGGCAGCATTACCAAGCGGTTAAGGGTGTACAACCGCAACGAGAAGGCTGTGCGCATCAGCGAGATTACGTTGGCGGGTGCGGCTTCCTCCCCTTATCAGCTTACTATCAACGGTGTGCAAAGCCCGCTGGTGAACAATGTGGAGCTGCGGGGTGGTGACAGCCTGTATGTGCTGGTGAAGGTGAACATAAACCCGACAGATGAGAACCTCCCCTTTTTAGTGGCAGACTCTGTGCTCTTCCGTACGAATGGACAGCAGCAGAACGTGAAGCTGGTAGCTTATGGGCAAAATGCTTACTTCCATCGCAAGGAAACTATTGGAGACAGCGTGTGGGAAAACGATAAGCCTCATGTCCTGCTGGACTCGGTGCTGGTGCAGGAAGGCGCCACCCTGACCATCAAAAAAGGAACGCGCGTTTTCGGGAGCAACAAGGCTGTGCTGCTGGTAAACGGGCGCCTGCTGGTACAGGGTACTCCGCAAGAGCGTGTGGTGTTTGGAGGTTACAGGCAGGAAGAGGCTTATCAAACAGCACCCGGCCAGTGGGAGGGTATCCGGATTTTAACCAGAAGCAGCAATAACCTTATACAGTACGCCGACATCCGGAACACCCGGTATGGCCTGCGCATCGGGAATCCGGGAAAAGCAGGAACACAAGTGGAAGGGTGCGTGATAGCGCATGCGTACATAGATGGTGTTGTTGCTTTTACCTCGGATGTAAAGGTGGTGAATACCCTCATTTACAACTGCGGACAGTACGGCTTTGGGGGCCTGGGAGGGGGCAATTATGAAGTAATCTACTCCACCATTGTCAGCTATAACAACAAGGCAGTGCGCGAGGCCCCGCTGTTTGTTATCACAGATTTTATTCCGGGCACAGAAATAGAAGATCAGCCCACATCGCTGCGCCTTGTAAATTCTATTGTGTATTCTGACAGCTATAACTTAAAAGATGAGGTGCTGATTTCACCTTCAGGCGCCGCAACAGAAATAAGTCACAACCTGCTTCTGACAGATGTGTATAAGGAAGTGTTCGCTCAAAACGGGAATAAGCTGAACGAAGCACCTAAATTTAAGGCGCCAGCCAAAGCCGATTTTACCCTAGATACATTGTCTCCGGCCAGTGGTGCTGCTAAATACCTGCCAGCTGTTCAGTCAGACCTAAAAGGCACTGCCCGCAGCACAACTCTGCCAGACGCAGGTGCCCTTGAGCGAACGATAGACTAGTTCAATCATTCAGTTATCCAAAATTTATTATGAAGTGGTTTCAGAAAGAAGTAAGGCTGCCGGCCGTAAAGAGAGGATTTCACCTCATCACCGATTTACTGGAGGCGCAGCTGCCTGAACTGGAAGACTTAAACGTGGGGCTGGCGCATGTTTTTATCAAGCACACTTCCGCCAGCTTAACCATCAACGAAAACGCAGACCCTACCGTACGGCAGGACTTTGAGAGTCATTTCAACCACATGGTACCGGAAAACCAGTCTTACTACCGCCACACTCTAGAAGGTTCTGATGACATGCCGGCCCACCTGAAAGCCGCACTGCTTGGCAATTCTGTTACAGTACCCATTACCAGAGGGCGGTTGAACCTCGGCACCTGGCAGGGAATTTACCTTTGCGAGCACCGTGACCATGCCTCCAAGCGCACTGTGGTTGTAACGCTACAGGGAAATTAGCGCCTCGGGCTGCACTGCCCGGTTCTCCCTTACCGCAGCACGCTGATACGCTTCACCTCTGTGCCGTTGGTGCTCTTGATGCGGAGAATGTACAGGCCCTGTGGCAGGTTGCGCACGTCGAGGCGCAGCACCCGGTCACGGGCTTCCTCTTTTATGACTACCTGACCCAGCTTGTTTACCAACTCTACCTGGCGCACCATAATGCGGGCAGGCTGCTCTATCATCAGGAAGTCTGTGGTAGGGTTGGGGTATACTACCAGGTCACTTACCGTAACGTGCACATAGTTTTCCTTTATTGCTGTACTGCTCAGGTTTCCGTTTGATATGGTCAGTTTAACGCTGTACCTGCCTGGCCGTGGGTACATAACGGTTGGGTTTCGTTGTGTAGAGACAGCCGGAACGCCTCCCTCAAATTCCCAATACCATGTTGAGGGGCGAACTCCCGCAGAGGCATCTGAATAACTGATGCTTTTTCCTGCAATGATCAACGTGTCATTTGGCGAGGTCGCTTCAAAATCAGACCGCAGTGTGCCGGAGCAGGCAAGGGAGTTCAGGATACTGCCGCGCGAGGTGGCAAGTATGGCTTGCATAAAGTCTGCCTGGCCTTTTGTGAAGAGGTTCATGCAGGCATCATCGCTGTAATCCATGTAGTTCTGGTACATGTCTCCGAAAGGGCTGTCGTCGCAGGAAATTTTTATTCCGCTGTGGCATCCGCCATTTTCTTCCCGCTGGTTGGGTGTATCGTCTATGCCATCAGAGTCGGTGCAGGAGGAGCCGCTACCCCATATATGCCCCAAGCCAAGCCAATGGCCCACCTCATGGGTGGCGGTGCGGCCCATATTGTAATTCCATTTAAAGTTGTTGACAGGTGGGGCACCTACAGAGGCATAATGCAGGACAACACCATCATTCACGGCGCGTGAGCCGGGTGGGGTAGCGTAGCCTAATATACTGCTCTGGGTATCGCCTCCAATATTGCAGATCCAGATGTTCAGGTACTGGTCTCTGTCCCAGATATCGATGCCACCTTTCGCTGTATATTTTACATTGTCGCTGGCATAGCTGAAATAGCTGTTGGTGGTGCGGGTGCGGGTAATGCCGGTGGTGGGGTCTCCGTTAGGGTCGGTGGTAGCCAGGCAGAACTGAATCCTGGTATCGGCGGCATAGGGGCGAAAATACTCCGGAGTGGTAGCGGTATCTGCATTCAGTCGCCTGAAATCGTTGTTCAGCACCTCCAGCTGCGACAACAAAGCAGCCTCTGAGAGATTTTCCTCCTCTGCATTATAGACTACATGAAATACAACCGGAATCGTAATCACCACGTCGGCACGCAGCTGCTGCCCCCGCTCCTGCTGCGCCATTACCTGCTGCACCTGCTGTTGCACTACTTTTTGCCGCTCCTGAAACTCCGGGTCCTCTGCCTGTAATAATGCTGTATAAGCATCCGTAGCGCACTTGCGGACACTAGTAACAGCAGAGCCAGAATTTTGGGCTAAAGCATGCCAGGCAAGACCTAAGCATATCAGTGCCACTAAAGTAAACGTGCGCATGCGGCAATAACAGGGGTAAAGGAAATCAAATCACGTAGCCGTGCTGCGTAATCTGTGCAAGATAGCAAAATTGTAACGCTTTTACGTCGGCTATGCGCTGATTTTTAAGGAGATGCGCTTACAGGTTGGCGTCTACCATGTAGTGCAGCGAGTCTGAGAGTATAAGTTTCTGGACACCCTGCACCCTATAGCCTGAGATGTTGCCACTGGCAGGGTCTGCGTTGAGCTGCACATTGCGGCGCGAGTAGAACAGCACATTCTGGTCCTGGATCAGGGCATTCAGTTGCTTTAGCTTTCGGTCAGGGGTTAGCTCCAGGCGCAGGTAGTGCACCAGTGGCTCGGCGTCCTCTACCCTGTTGTACTCTACAACAACGCTTCCATCATCCAGCACCTGCTCCTGTTTGGTATAGTACTCCTCCAGCGCAGGGCGGTTAAGGTCAGCCTGTCCGAAAACGGCTAGCTCGTCTTCCCAGTCTACTTTAGCGGTCTCAATGGTTTCGGTTGGGTTCCCTTCTGTGGTAACAGACTTGAGCACCATGGGCCGCTCAGCCTGCAGGCGCTCTATCTGTTGCTCCAGGTAGGTTGTTAAGTTGTAAGAAGCCTCCGCCTCGGCAGATGTGGGCGGAGCAGGCCTCTCACAAGCAGTTGTGGCCAGTAGCAGGACCAAGAAGAAGATTGCTATATGCCTGGCCACCTGTATTATTTAGATATAAGTGATATGCCGTTCATTTCTGCTGGCGCGGTAATGTTCATCAACTCCAGAATGGTTGGGGCGATGTCGCCAAGCTTGCCTTCCTGCAGCGTCACGCTCAGGGTGTCGCTTACCAGCACGCAAGGCACCAGATTGGTGGTGTGGGCTGTGTTCGGCGAGCCGTCCTCGTTAATCATGCAGTCGGCGTTGCCATGGTCCGCAATCACAATGGTGATATAGCCGTTTGCCAGAGCAGTCGTAATCACCTTCTCGGCACACTGGTCTACTACCTCACAGGCTTTAACAGCAGCTTCAAACACGCCCGTATGGCCTACCATGTCCGGGTTGGCAAAGTTCAGGCAGATAAAGTCAGCGCTCTTCTTCTCCAACTCAGGCACAATGGCATCCCGGATGTCGAAAGCACTCATTTCCGGCATCAGGTCGTAAGTGGCTACCTTGGGTGACGGGCACATGATGCGGCTTTCCCCTTCAAAAGCAGTTTCGCGGCCTCCGGAAAAGAAGAAGGTTACGTGCGGGTACTTCTCTGTTTCCGCAATGCGTATCTGCTTTTTACCGGCTTTCGCCAGCACCTCGCCTAGCGTATTGTTCAGGTTGTCTTTCTCAAAAATGGCCGCTACGTCCAGAAAGCTCTCATCGTAGTTGGTCATCATGATATAGCGCAGGTTCAGTTTGAACATGTTCTGCTCAGGAAAGTCACGCTGTGTAAGCGCCTGCGTAATTTCGCGGCCCCTGTCGGTGCGGAAGTTAAAGCAGATCACCACATCACCTTCTTTGATGGTGGCAATCGGCTGCTGCATATCGTTCACTTTCACGATTGGCTGAATAAACTCATCCGACACACCGGCATTGTAAGAGTCCAGCATGGATTTGATGAGGTTCTGCGATGGCGTGCCTGTGCCATGCACCATCAGGTCGTAGGCCAGTTTTACACGCTCCCAGCGGTTGTCGCGGTCCATGGCGTAGTAGCGGCCCACAATAGAGGCAATCGTGCCGGTTGTTTGCTCCAGGTGCTGCTCCAGTTCATTAATGTACTTCACACCGCCTTTCGGGTCTGTGTCGCGGCCATCTGTAAAAGCATGGATGTAAACATCACGAAGTTCCTGGTCGGCGGCTACAGAGCAGAGGGCTTTCAGGTGGTTGATGTGCGAGTGCACACCGCCATCAGAAAGTAAACCGATCAGGTGCACCGGCTTCTTGTTTTCTTTGGCATAAGCAAGGGTATCGGCAAGCACAGGCATAGTGGCCAGTTTGCGCTCCGCAATCGCCTTGTTAATGCGCACCAGGTCCTGATACACTACGCGGCCAGCGCCAATGTTCATGTGCCCTACCTCGGAGTTACCCATTTGTCCTTCAGGCAGGCCAACAGCCTCGCCCGAGGCCTGCAGCCTGGTGGTCGGATATTTCGCAAGGATAGAATCAACGAAAGGCGTATTGGCCTTCTGAATAGCTGAAACCTCCGGATTGGTGGCAATACCCCACCCGTCCAATATCATTAAAAGTACCTTTTTATCCATGGCGCAAATATAACTATAATCTTTCAATGGCTGCCTAACAGCTACCTATTAATGGCTGCTTATGCCAGTGCAAAGCCTGTTCAACGGAAATTACTTCTTGTAGCGGCTACTGCTTTTACGGCGGTAAGGTTTTCGTTGTATCATATAGGAACAGTTAAGCGGCAGCGAATGTAATTTTCGTATATTTAGAATATACTATTAAATTTAAACACGCAATCAGCAATAGCTTAGTTGGCATAGTTTTAGCTGATGTGAGGGCAGGAACACAAACGGTCATATGAAAAACTTAAAACACATTGCAGTAGCATTTTCTTTGTTAATGGTAGCCGTATTTTTTTCGGCAGGGCAGGCAGTGGCGCAAAATGATGCCATGAACAGCGTAAAGTCGGCGATGAAGGTGGGTTCGGCCAAGGATTTGTCTAAAAACTTCAGCAGTATGGTGGAGATTACGCTCGACGGTGGTGAAGCCACCAGTTACAGCAATACCCAGGCCGAGTTTGTGATGAAGAACTTCTTTGCCAAGAATGCCCCTGTAGACTTTAGCGTGAACCACAACGGCACCTCCGACAAGGGCCAGCTGTATGCTATTGGCACATATGCCTCTAAAGGTGATTCTTACACAGTCCTAATCCGAATGAAGGCTGCAAACGGCAAATACCTGATCCACTCGATGAATTTTATAAAGGATTAAGCAAATAATAATGAGATTTTTAAGAAGGCCCGGCATTTATACCGAGCCTTTTTTTATTTTTGCACCGTGAAAACCGTGAGACCGACATACCTGACCGAAGAAAACATACGCGAGTTTATCGCCAGGGCGCTGGCCGAGGACATCGGCGACGGTGACCACTCTTCGCTTGCGGCTATACCCGCCGATGCGCAGAACCAGGCGCGCCTCCTGATAAAAGGAGACGGGATACTGGCAGGCGTTGAACTGGCAACCATCATTTTTAACGCCGTAGATCCTGGGCTGCAGGTAGAGGTACTGCTGCAGGACGGCGCAAAAGTGAAGTATGGGGATATTGGCCTGACGGTAAAAGGAAAAGCGCAGTCTATCTTAACGGCAGAGCGGCTGGTGCTGAACTGCATGCAGCGCATGAGTGGTATCGCCACCTATACAAACTCCCTGCTGCAGCTGATTGAAGGCACTGGTGCCAGGTTGCTGGACACCCGCAAAACTACCCCTAATTTCCGGATGATGGAGAAATGGGCCGTTGTAATTGGCGGTGGCCATAACCACCGCTTCGGCTTATACGACATGGTGATGCTGAAAGACAACCACGTGGACTATGCCGGCGGCATCCGCGAAGCCATTACCGCTACCCACCGCTACCTGCAGGAAAAAGGAAAAGACCTGAAAATTGAGGTGGAAACGCGCAACCTGCAGGAAGTAAAAGAGGCCTTGGAGACAGGCGGCATCCACCGCATTATGCTGGACAACATGAAGCCTGAAACCATGCGGGAGGCCGTGAACATGATTGGCGGCAGGTACGAGGTAGAAGCCTCAGGAGGTATTACAGAAACAACCATACGCGCCGTGGCGGAAACCGGAGTAGATTACATCTCGGTAGGTGCGCTCACACACTCCATGAAGAGTTTAGATATCAGCCTGAAGGCTTATAAATAAAATCAGGTTACCTTTGCCGTAAGAGCGAAGGGTTTTTATTGATTATAGAATTTCGCTCTGCGGAGTGATGCCAGAAAAGAGAGTTGGCAGAGAATAGAATTTCGACTTTAAATTGAATATGCAGCGACCAAATCAAAGAGGTTTTCGGACCGCACAGGGACCTTCTCCACAAGGAATCCGCACAAAGAAATATCAGCTCGATAAAGAAAAGTATACCCGCATGGCCCTGGCAAAAGTATGGCGCCATGATTGGTGGTATGCTTTGATTCCATTGGTGTTGCTGTTATTGCCAGCCGTTTTCAACTTCTCCTGGTGGTGGGTGGCAGCTGCCATTATTGTTACCCTGCTGTTTGTGCTGCTTCGGTCGGCACAGGTTATGGGGGTAACGCAGATGGAGCAGGGCAACCCCTTGTTCGAGAAGCTGACGTACGAGATTGATAACCGCCAGATATTGATGAAGCGCAATGAGCGCGAGGGCATGGCCCTGAACTGGGAAATGATCCAGAAAGCAGAGGTGCAGCCGGAAGCTTACCTGCTGTGGCTGCAGCCCCCTGCCGATGCCCAGTTGCCAGGCGGATGGAAAGGCTGGGTTGCCCGCAACTTCCAGACCCCTATCTTCATACACCTGCCTTTCCGCATTTTTAACAGCACAAACGATATGAAGCTGATGGAAAGCCTGTTGCGCCGTAAGAACCTGCTGGCCAGCAGTACCACAACCAGTACCACAACCTAATTGCGAGGTATCAACGTAAATATTTAATAGATAATGCCTTGCTGGTATAACATAAAGCAAGGCACGTGTAGAGAAAGTATAAAAACGTACAAAAATGAATAAGAACGTAGTAGCAGTATTTGCCGCCGTATGCGGTTTGTTCATGGCTTCTTCCTGCGATACTCCATCTGACCTGAGACCAGAAGATAAAGTATCTGTGGATTACGTAGAGCCAGGTACACGCAATACGTATAACATTGGCAAAGTGAACGAGGTGCATGGGCAGTCTCATGAAGAAGAGTATATGCCAGGCCACCAGAGAGGTGGCAACAGCATTCAGCCTGGTGACAGTGTTTCTGAAGAAGTAGAAACAAACACCGCTGAGGGGCCAATGGAGCACTAAGCCTTACCGATTTTTTACTTGCCTGCCGTTGCTGTACATCGCAGTAACGGCAGGCTTTTTTTTGCCCTTACGGTAGCAGCCGGGGCAGCAACCTGTGCACGGGTTGCTGCTGCCTGCGCACAGGTTCCGATAAAACGCCTATATTTGCAACATAATTGCTTTTGGGCCTCTGTGGCGCAACAGGAAGACGAGTGGCTCTGTATCTGGTTTGGCTATCCGTACTATCAAATACGGTACAACAACCGTAACCGCAGGAGGCGCTGGCGTTTATGGACCGGCTGCTGGCCTAACCTTCACCCTAAACCGCACGATGGGATTCTGGGTCTGGCTGTGGCAAAGGCCGCTATGTATTATGCCCGACTAGAAAAGTTTTGATGTGAGAGGCATTCTGGTATCAACTTCAGGAGTACCGATAAAGTAACTTAAACCTGGTAGCGGAGGGAAAAGAGGTGCATGCAGTAAACTTCAGAGTCACGCGCGGCGTAGGGAATGGGTTTACTGTCAAAACCATTTGTTTGTGATGAGGGGAAGGAATACACGTGCAGAGCGGGTTAAGGGTGTTGCGGGAGAGTGGCTTTTGATAATACTTTAAGGTGATACAGTTGCGCCTGGCAGAGGTGTTTGGCGGTTATCACCTGAACCCGTTTGACCTGGGAAAAAGCGACCGGGTTATTTTTATGCTTAAGAAATAACAGCTCTACATGATTGTAGCTATACTTGTTCTGTTTTTTACAGTAGTGTTATCGGCCTTTTTAGTAAAGGTGTTTCCGCCCCACAATTCTAGGTGGTTAAAAATAGCCCTTGCTTTCAGTGGTGCATATCTTTTTACTATTACCATCATACACCTGCTGCCAGACGTGCTCCGGAACGGCAGCACCAACGCTCATGGCGTAGGCTATTGGGTACTGGCAGGTTTCTTTCTGCAATTGGTGCTGGAGCTTTTCTCACATGGAGTAGAGCACGGGCATATGCACCACCATGGTCGTATTGGCTCAATGCCTTTCCTGCTGCTGGGGTCACTTTTTGTGCATTCTTTTCTGGAGGGAAGCATCCTGGTAGAGCAAAAGCAGTACAGTGCGGGCCACGCACACAGTAGCGATAATTTTTATGTGGTGCTGCTGGGGGTGGCGCTGCACCATGTGCCGGCTGCTTTTGCGCTAATGTCGGTGCTGTTGTCGAGGCTGGAGAACTTCAGGAAAGCTTTTCCGTGGCTGCTGATTTTTGCTGTTGGCTCTCCTTTAGGTATCTTCTTCAGTAATGTGGTTTTACCTCAGGAAGCGCCGGATGGGCTTATCTATACTGCCCTGACAGGTTTGGTTGCGGGTAACTTCCTGCACATTTCCACTACCATCCTGTTCGAGACAAGCCCCGACCACCACTTTAACCGTAGCAAACTTATCGCAACTTTATGTGGTTTATCACTGGCACTTATATCTGATTTTATTTAACCTGTGTGCATCAAATATCAGGTGTATCAGCTGGCGCTGCAAAACAACCCGGCAGGACGACCTTTTTCATAGATATACTAGGCAGAACCTAAGGTTGCATCAGTCATTTCCCGAGGCCGAAGGTTTTCAGACTCAGTCCTGTCTGTATCAGGAGGCACCAACATCAGGGCAACGTTACTTGAGGCGGCTCAGCGTTTCGGGAGACATGCGCAGGTAGGAGGCGATGTATTTTTTAGGGATGTGCTGGAACAGCTGCGGGCTTCGCCGCATGACACGCTGCAGGCGCTGCTCCGGCTCCGGCAGCAGCAAGTTTACTTCCCGCTCTATCTTGTCCACCAGCGCCTTCTCCAGTTCCTCATACCAGAACCGCTTAATGCTAGGATGCTCCGCCATCAGCTGCATAAAGTCAGCTTTACTGATGCCTAACAACTCACTCCTCTTCAACGCTTGTATGTAGTAGGCCGATGGCTTGCCATCTACAAACGAAGGGAAAGAGACCACCAGGTTACCCGGATAGGAAAAGCCAACACAAATCTCCTCATCAGGCAGCGGAAAGTAAATGCGCAGGCCCCCACTGGTGACAAAGTACAACCCCTGCTCTACCTGCCCCTGCTGTATCAGGAAACTGTACCGGCTCAGCTGCACCCGCTTCTTCCAGAGCGGCACAAAAGCAGCGATGTCTTCCGGCGTAAGGTAGGGGACTTGCTGGAGGAGGGACTGGAGCATAGGCGGCTATTTCTTTAGAAAATCAGTTCAGATGCTTATGGTTGATTTTGGCTGCTTCCTGTTCAACCGCCGCCCTTGCTGCGTGTTTTCACCAGCAAGCGTTATGCTGCCGAAGCAAGTTTAGTTGTTGGTGAAAACACCAACAACGGCGGAAGGATTATGATACAATATCTTTTACAGATTCAGAAAACTCTTCAAGAACAGCGTCATTCATATATTCCAGCCTTTTCTCTTTAGCTAGCTCCTCTATGGCGTCATAGGAGATAAAAGAGCAGGTTGATGCCAGTACATGCTTGAATACTGGCCTTGATAATTCATTCATCACCTTTACCTTTCGTTCAATGGGAGCAACAATGTGTGCCTTTATGTTTAGGTTGGGCTGCAATGCCATTAGATCGGCCATTCTTAATATTCCTGAATAAATAGAAGATGTGTGTTCTACCTCGAACGCGCGTACAATAGAACGGCCTCTTATCCAGAGCACATCAATATTTTCAATGGTATTCAGGGTGTCGTTATCATAGTTAAGAGGCAGATCCTGTAGAACAGAGCTTGACTTTGAATGCCATACCTCTAAAACTCTGCTCCTGTCGTTCTTTGGAAGCCAAATTTTGTAGCCCATGCGGTCGCCAATCTCAGCAAGCAGTGCCTGAATCTTTATTGAGTCGCGTGTTAGAGGCGTTTTAACTATGAGCTCTGTAGCCTCATCTTCAACTTTGCAATCTGCAATGGTACTGTCCTTACCGGAGTCAACACTAAAAGGGATGAAGTAATCAGTCTTGTTGCGGCTAAATTCCTGAGCTAGTGTGTCACAAGCTTGCTTATCTAAAATGGGTTTTGATGCTTGTATATACTTAATGCTCCAATACTTTCCTCCAGTTTCTGATAAGATAGAAAGGTCGAATGGCTGACAATACTCTACTTCTTTTATGGTTAGGGAATGAACATATCTCTCTCCGTCAGGCCAGGGTTTAAAATCTGTTTGCTTATCAAGTTTGAACCGGGCGCCACATAACGTCCTTTTGCCTGATTTGGCTGCTAAATAAACTAAGTCGCCAGGCTGTGGTCCTCTGTTCGAGAATCCAGCAACTTTTTGATTTATGCAAATATTGTAGTTCTTTAAAGATGATGAACAGTGTAGTATCCTTGTACTCATTAGGGACGGAGATATCTATTTAGCTAATATAGGATAAATTTTATATGTTGTTAAATACTCCCCAAATTTATCTCTCCTACCGCTTCACCTTAAACTCCTTGAATCCTGCCAACCCCTCCATCTCTTTCACCTCTACTTTCTCTACCTGAGCTCTGCGAGGGCCTTCGTGCGCCCATTGCTCCAGTTGCTTTAGAGCGGAGGGGCTGCCTTCAGCTTCTATGTATACGGTGCCATCCTCCTCGTTTTGTACAAAGCCAGTGAGGCCGAGCTCCTGCGCTTTTTCTTTGGTGCTGGCCCGGAAGAATACGCCGTGTACTTTGCCGTGCACCCGTATCGCAATGTGTTTGGTATTGCTCATGCTGATTATATCTGTTTGCTGGTTATCTGGTTACTCCTAATTGTTTCGTTGTTCCTGGTGGCTTTGCTGTACCTGGTGTAGTTGCGTAAGGCTTATCCAGTCGTGCTTAAAGGCATGTTCGGCGGCACTGGCTGTATCCCGCATCAGCAGCATCTCCACGCCCTGTGCCTTTACCTGCTCACAAATATTCTGTACCTCCTCCTCGCGGTCATTACCTGTCACATCCCTGATTTAAATGCAAAGCACCTGATCTGGGAAGTCTTTTACCACCTGCCTGTAAATTTCAGGATCGTCCTTGCCGCTATCGCCGATTAGGATGAAGCTTAGGTGCGGATAGGTGCGAAGAATGGCACAGATCTGATCGAGCTTCTGCTGGTGCCCGTCAACCTTCTCATGGTCATCAGCCTTGTCGTGAAGCAACAGCGGTCCTTTGGGAATATTATTCGCTTCCAGGAAGTTGACCAGAAAGCTGAACAGGTTCCATTGACTGGAGGATACATAAAACAAAGGATTGTTGCTCCCTTTCAGTACCTGCAGCAAAGCCGCAATTCCCGGGAAAGGGCTACGCTCCTGGGCATCCTGCAACAGGCTGCGCTTTAACTGGCCGAGGAAGCTTGTTGCATTGGCAACAAGCACCGTGTCGTCTATATCAGAGATCACGCTAAATCGCGCATCCGGCTCCGGTACAAATATGCGCCCCTCCGTTTCCATCTCATCCTCATCGGTTTTGCGCTCCAGCAGCCGGAGTTTTACACCATAGCCTGCCTCCTTGTAGTCTATGGGCGTGTCTGTTTTAAACACTACCTCAAAATAGCCTTTGTCGTTGGTTTCCACCTCCTGGTGCATCCCCGCAAACGTAGCGGAAAGCCTGATGTTTGGAATGGCACTCAAGGCAAGACGCCGTATCATACTCAGCGTCTGTTCGCCTGAATGCGATTCTTCCTTATCGTTTTGCTTTTTGTCTTTCTCCATCACCCGCCCTTTCAGGCGCACAAAGGTGTCGGAGCCATAGCCGTAATAAGGTAAAATCATAATGGAGCGCAGCAAGTGCAGGTTTTCTTTTACCTTCTCACTTCCCGCGTCCAGTTCCTGTTCCAGCTGTATTATTGCTTCATACAATTTTTGCTTTATATCCAAACCGTTCTAGAAATTGATTCTATATATTAGAACGTGCCAGCAAGGCAGTTGTTTACAGGTAAGAGGCCCCGGGCATAGCCACTGCACGTCTAATCCTCCCGCTGCTCATCTTTTTCGCAGGCTTGCCTTACGTCTTCCAACTGGTCTTCATTTATCCATCCCTTCTTAACAGCATGCTAAGCGGCGGAGAGGGTTTCCTCCACCAGTTCCATTTCCACTCCCTGCGCCTTTACCTGTTCGGCTATGCGTTTCACTTCCTTGTCGCGCTCTTCCGGAGACACATCCCGGATATAGATGCCCAGGATAGGCCCCGGATACTCCTGCACCACCTTTTGATAGATTTCAGGGTCATGCTGACCGCTGTCGCCGATGCAAATGAATTTGAGGTTAGGGTAAGTGTCGAGGATGTGCCGTATCTTCTCTTGCTTATACTCATGGGTGCTGGTTTCAAGGTAGCCTTTGTCCAGGCGAAAGCCCTTGTCGCGGAGCAACAAGGGGCCCTCCGGAATGCTGTGGGAACGAAAGAAGCGAACCAGCAGGTCGTACAGGTTCCACTCGCTGCCCGACACAAAGAAGAGCGGGTTGTGTTTTTTCTGATCGCTGCCTGCACACAAGGCCCGCAGAAAGCCAGCAATACCCGGAAAAGGGCTGCGCTCGTTTGCATTCTTCAGCAGCATTAGCTTGAGCCGCCCGAGAAAATGTGTGACCTTGGACATCAGCACCGTATCGTCTATATCGGAGATGATGCCGAAGTCGGCATCTCTGCCTAGTACAAAAACATAAGCCTCGACCTCTAATTTGTCTTTGCCTGTTTTCTGTTCCAGCAGCTGCAGCTTTACCTTATGGCCGGTGCTGCTGTAGTCTATCGGAGATTCCGTCCTGAACTCTACTTCAAAGAATCCTTCCTGGTCTGTTTCTACCTCTATCTCCTGTCCGGCAAAGCTTGCTTTCAGCTTCACTCCCGGTATCTCGTCAGACTCGTATCGCTTGTACGTGTTCCGGAGGTGTGTCAGGGTGCTGTCCTCGTCGCTGGACTGCTTTACCTTCTCGTCTTCCAGCACCCTGCCTTTTACGTACACATACTTATCGTTGCCAAAGCCATAGTAAGGCATAATATTGATGGGGTCCAGCAGGTGCAGCGCTTCCTTTGTTTTATGTTTCGCCATAAATAGCTTGTGCTCCACCTGCTGAATGGCAGTTAAGAGTCCTTCTTTTGCTGCCTGTGTTAAGTCTGCCATAAAGTTTGATTTAATGTATTAAAACGGCCGGAAACGGAAGGGGTTAAACAAAAACGCTAGCAGGCTTGTAAGAACGTTTCCTGGTACTACAGTTGTTATGTATGGAGCGTGTATAGCTGAACCTGGAAATTGTGGCTATATTGGTTGTCCTGGTGTTTCAGCCAGTTTTTTTATAGGAGAAAGAATCACAATGTCATTACTATTCACTGATTTTAAGAGCTGGGAAAAGCACTGCACCGAAACCGGAGAACCGCTGTACCAGCCAGTGCTGGAATACGAGATAGAGCAGAAAGGCCGCTCAGAAGAATATATCTGGGAGAATATTGCCAGAGCGTTTGATGTGATGAAGGATGCGGTGCAAACCGGCCTTACAGAAAATATGCAGTCCCGCTCCGGCATGGTGAATAACAGCGCCAAAAAGGTAGCAAAAGCACCGATTACAGTGCTGTCGCCGGAGTTTCAGATGCTGATTTCGCGTGCGCTGGGGGCCAAAGAGGTAAACTCCTGCATGGGGCGTGTGGTAGCGGCTCCCACGGCAGGTGCATCCGGTATCTTGCCGGGCACCCTCACCACCCTGCAGGAGCTGCACGGCCTGGAAGACAGGAAAATACACGAAGGCTTACTTGTTGGAGCAGGTATAGCGCTGATTATTGAGCAGAATGCCTCGCTGGCGGGTGCTGTGGGTGGTTGCCAGGCAGAAACAGGGAGTGCGGCCGCCATGGCGGCAGGAGCGATTGTGTACTGCCTCGGAGGAAGCATAGACCAGGTGTTCACGGCAGTGGCCATTACCATACAATGCATGCTTGGCCTTGTCTGCGATCCGGTGGCCGGGCTGGTAGAGGTGCCGTGTATTGTGCGCAACGCCAGTGCCGCTGCCATTGCCTTTTCTTCATCTCAAATGGCGCTTGCCGGTGTTAACGCCGTTATTCCGGTAGACCAGTGTGTGGCAGCCCTTGGCGAAGTAGGCGAAAGCATGGAGCGCAAGTACAAGGAAACAGCAGAAGGCGGTTTGGCCAATACACCCAGGGCGCGTGAAATAGAAAAACTGGTGCTAGTGCAGGATGTGGATATCCTGCCGGATGAGAGCGAGGAGTAGTCTTAAGTTTTGATTAGCCAGGGTATGGAAAGGTAGGAAGCAAAAGCTTTCTACCTTTCTTGTTTTTAGGGGAGGCATCGTGAAATATTTTTTAGAGCCTGGGCAACCAATGGAAGCTGCGGGCTGTCGTTTTAAGTGTGTGGCACCTAAGATGTTGTGTGAGGGGAAAGCACTTTTGCACAGACGACATTTTCGGCTGATTGTAAATTGGCATAATATATGGCAAGCCTATATTTAAGAACCTAATACTCTTTAATTTTCCCCAAGCCTCAATTCTAAAACTATGAAAAAGTACTTTTTATCCGCATCGCTGGCTTGTATGCTGGCGCTCACAACTGCACTGTGCCGCAAATGGCCGTGTCCCCGGAATTTCAGCAGCATGCAGTGGAGCTGCCCATAGAGGGGCGCAGGGTTCTGAAGTCGAACGGAAACTTCCAGATTGGCGATTACACGGTGGCTAATGTGCGCCGCGGGTGGAAGAACATCGGTGGGTTCTCTATCTTCAGCTACAATAACATCGATGCCAGGCAGCGGTACGAGTTCAGCCTGCAGGATGGCAGGGGCAGCGAATGGTACGTGTTTGGTGCCAGTAAGCTGAAGGACAAGTCCCTTCGGTCCAATACTGGTGTGACCATAGATGTGGGTCCGAACATGGAATATTATGCCAGCCACTTTACCTCTCCGGAAAGTGGCCAGTGGCATCTGCTTACTGTAGACCCAGGCAATTACCTGGAGCGTAAGAAGTTTAAGGGAGAGCTCTCTAACCGCCGTACCACCTATACGATTGTGCCTGTGTATAAATTTGAGGACACCAAGTTGCCTATGACAGACGTAGTGGGCTATGAATTTAAGGATGGAGAGAAGGTGGTGGGTGCGGTGCAGGTTGTAAACAACGGGAAGGTATGGGTAAGCCCGCAGCTCACCCCCGACACACGGATGGTACTGGCCAGCGGCATGGCTTCTTTGCTGCTCTATGAAAAGCTGAATGAAACGGTAGAAAACTTTGAATTTAATTAAAAGCGATACTGTTTTCGGAAAAAGGTAGCAGTTTGATTTTTAACTAATTAAACCTTATCAGAAGTACAAAACGTAAGCATTTATACGTTTTATGTTTTGTAGCTTCTGCGTAAGCCTTTTTTCCTATTCAGCTATTCGTTCATACATGAAGAATTTTTTTTGGTGGTGCGCCGGTGCCGACGACACCATACTCGACAAATGTTCTAAATCAGAGCACATAAAATACGCTGGGATCGGCGCCACCGTGTTGTTCACGGGCCTGCTGGCCAGCATTTCGGGCGGTTACGCCCTCTACACCGTTTTTGACGATGCCCTGATGGCCATTGCTTTTGCCTTGCTGTGGGGTGCCGTTATCTTTAACCTCGACCGTTTTATCGTGTCCACACTGCGCAAAGAGGGCAAGTTCTGGAAAGAGCTGCTGCAGGTAATGCCGCGCGTGTTTCTGGCCCTGGTGCTGGCGGTGGTTATATCTAAGCCGCTTGAGCTGAAGATTTTTGACAAGGAAATCCAGGCAGTGCTCAAGGAGAAGCAGGCAGAACTGGCCATTGCCCACAAGCAACTGGTGAGCCAGCAGTTTGTAGAGGTAGATTCCATCAAGACGGAAATTGCCGCCATACGCCAGGAGGTAGAGGCCAAGTTACAGGAGCGCAACAGGCTGTATGATGCTCTTGCCGCAGAGGCCGATGGTACAGGCGGTACAGGTAAGGTAGGTAAAGGGCCTATTTTCGAGGAAAAGAAGCGACAGTACGATAAAGTAGACGAAGAACTGAAGCTGCTGCAGGTTAATGCGAACGAGCGCATTCTGCAGCGGGAGCAGCGTATCAACGAGCTCATGCAGAACTACGACGAGACTGTGGCAGAGGGGCAGGAAAGCTTTTCAAACTACGACGGCCTGATGGCCCGCATCAATGCCTTGGATGAGTTGCCGTGGCTGCCGGTGTTCTTCATCACGCTGTTGTTTATATGCCTGGAAACAGCTCCTATCTTTACAAAGCTGATGTCCAGCAAGGGGCCTTACGATGACATTCTGAAAGGCATTGAGCACGAGCGCACCATCCAGGAGATGCAGCGTGTGGCTGAGCGCCAGCAGCAGTACGACACCCGTAAAACAGTGGCCAACGCTAAATTTGCAGCACGCACCGACTATGAAGTAGATGCCAAACGGGAGGAAGAGCGCCTGAAGTCCGATGCGCACCTGGAAGTTGTCCGGGAGTCCGCTGCCGTATGGAAAGAGCGCAAGCTTAAAGAAATTCATCGAAGTCCCGACACCGCCGCCGAGCTCCTGAACGACGGAGAAGAGAATGGCTATTATAAGTGGTAAATTAAGAACAGCTTACCAGTAGGTATAAACCGCCTGTGCCTTTGTTGGTGCAGGCGGTTTTGTATTGATACTTCGCAGGGACAGGTCGTGACCTGTCCTGCCGCCACCCAAAACGGCCACAGGTAAACAATCCCGGCTTTTTATTGTAAATTTGCATAAACAGCTGTAAGCTATGGCAGAAACCTATGCATCGGACTTCGGAACAATCCTGCTCTTCCTGATTGGAGGAGCTATCTTCGTGATGATTGGCTTGCTGACGAGTAAACTGATTCGTCCGCAGCGCCCTAACCCGGAGAAACTCGCTACCTACGAGAGTGGGGAGGAACCGATTGGAAACGCCTGGATACAGTTTAACCCCAGATTCTATGTGGTGGCGCTTATCTTCATCATTTTTGATGTAGAGCTGGCTTTCCTGTTTCCATGGGCAACAGTATTTGGCCGCCGCGAATTGATTGACGCCACAGATGGCGTGTGGGGATGGTTTTCGCTACTGGAGATGTTCATCTTTATCGGCATTCTGGTGCTGGGCCTCGCCTACGCCTGGGCCAAAGGACATTTAGATTGGATTAGGCCGGAGCCGGTGGTACCTAAGAGCCGTTCTAAAATACCAGCAGAAATGTATCAGCGCGTAAACGAACGGCAGTACCAAAAACGCCCGGTTGTATCGGAAACTACGGAACCTAAGGTCCCTCACTGATAGTTTTATACTTTTAAAGCTTAAATAAGAAGGCGGAGCCGGAGAAAACAAGAACTCCTCTCTGGGCAAAGAAAGCATTAGGATTGTTTTGACCCGGTACCGCAAATCAGAATAGATATACCCCTTATATGGAAGCAAAGACTGGAGAAGGCGGAGTAGTTATTACAAAGTTAGATGACCTGCTGAACTGGGCGCGGCTGACCTCGCTATTCCCGATGGGTTTTGGACTGGCTTGCTGCGCCATTGAAATGATGGGAGCCTACGCATCCGGCTACGATATGGACCGTTTCGGCATCATTCCGCGGGCCTCCCCGCGCCAATCGGATGTGATGATTGTGGCCGGCACTGTTACTTTTAAAATGGCCGATCGCATTCGCCGCCTTTACGAGCAGATGCCAGAGCCCCGCTATGTTATTTCGATGGGCTCCTGCTCTAACTGTGGCGGCCCTTACTGGGAGCATGGTTATCATGTAGTGAAAGGCGTAGACCGTATTATTCCTGTGGATGTTTATGTACCTGGATGTCCGCCCCGCCCTGAGGCTTTGATAGGCGGCTTTCTGCAACTGCAGGAGGTTATCCGGAAAGAAACTATTCGTGCTCCACGCGCTGTGCAGCAGATTATGGCAAAGAGGGCACAGGAGCTAAACCAACCCGTAGCCGATGCTGACAAAGCACCTGCGCTATCATAATTCATATTTCAGCATTCCTAATTCAATCAACGTGTCTTTCGAGGAGTTAAGAGATTTTATAGTAGATACTTTCGGTGCAGAGGTTATCGTAGCTGAAAAAAAGGATAACCTGCAGCCCTACCTGGTGCTGGAGACAGAGCGTTTGGCGGAGGTGTGCCTTGTGCTGCACGACCACGAGCAGACGTATTTCGATTTCCTTTCCTGCGTTACCGGCATCGACAACGGCCAGGAAGCAGGCTCCATGGAGGTTGCTTATAACCTGTACTCCATCCCCTTTGACCACCACCTGGTGCTGAAGGTGCAGGTGCCGCGCAACAACACACCAGATCAGCCCATTCCGCAGGTGCCTACCGTCAGCCACATCTGGCGCACAGCCGACTGGCATGAGCGGGAGGTATTCGATATGGTGGGCATCCTCTTTAAAGACCATCCGGACATGCGCCGCATCTTATGTGCTGCCGACTGGGAAGGCCATCCTCTCCGTAGAGATTACGAGCTGCAGGAGTACTACCACGGCATCAAAGTGCCGTTCGACCAGCATAACGAGCTAAATGGATTCAAAGGAGAGCCGCAGCACATGGTTGGAGAGCCCACCCCTTTTTCAGATAAGCGCGAGAAGCCGGAATAGATTCAAAGATCTGGAAATGTGCTGATGTGGAAATTAATGTGTGGGGATAGTAAGCAAACTGTTCCTTAGCTTCAACCGCATCATATAATAAAGGACCCTTTGACAGTTAAGCATCAACCATAACAAAGAGTACACATTTATAATTGGAAACCTCCACTATATATAAGAATTACTTGCTGCAGTCGGAGCCGAACAAGTTCAGCTTAGACAACCTGAGGGATGGCGAGATGATTGTGAACATGGGGCCGCAGCACCCGAGTACGCACGGCGTACTGCGCCTTGAGGTGGT
Source organism: Pontibacter brevis (assembly GCF_054779655.1). Classification (NCBI taxonomy): domain Bacteria; kingdom Pseudomonadati; phylum Bacteroidota; class Cytophagia; order Cytophagales; family Hymenobacteraceae; genus Pontibacter; species Pontibacter brevis. The sequence continues at coordinate 132,475 of NZ_BAAGXV010000090.1, read as the reverse complement.
AACGGACGGGGAAATCGTGACGGACGTAGCACCGCATATTGGTTACCTGCACCGCTGCTTCGAGAAGCATGCCGAGCACATGGCCTATAACCAGACTATCCCCTACGTAGACCGCATGGACTACCTGGCGGCCATGAACTCAGAGCACGTGTGGTGTATGGGCGTGGAGAAGCTGCTGGGCATTACGGACCAGATTCCGAAGCGGGTAGAGTATATCCGGGTGCTGGTAACGGAGCTGAACCGTATCGCCTCGCACTTTGTAGCCATTGGTACCTACGGCATCGATATTGGCGCTTTTACGCCTTTCCTGTGGATGCTGCGCGACCGTGAACACATCCAGCGCCTGCTGGAGTGGGTCTCCGGTGCCCGCATGCTGTATAACTACATCTGGGTGGGCGGCCTGTACTATGATTTGCCTATTGGTTTTGAGAAGCGCTGCCAGGAGTTTATCGATTACCTGCAGCCCAAACTCGATGAGATAGACACGGTGCTGCTGGAGAATAAAATCTTTATTGATCGCACCGCCAATGTGGGTATCCTGCCGATGGATGTGGCGATTAATTACGGCTGCTCCGGCCCTATGCTGCGCGGTTCCGGACTGAAGTATGACCTGCGGCGCGTAGACGGTTACAGCGTATACCCGGAGCTTGAGTTTGAGGTGCCAGTAGGCACCGGCATAGTAGGTAGCGTAGGCGATTGCTGGGACCGCAATTATGTGCGGGCGCTGGAGTGCCGGGAGTCTGTGAAAATCATACAGCAGTGCCTCGACCGCCTGCAGGGCGACTACAAACGCACGCCTGACTTTGATCCACAGGCAGGTTGCCCGAAGAAGCTCCGCACTACCGGCACGCAGGAATTGTATTTCCGTGGGGAGACACCGCGTGGCGAACTGGGCTACTTCTTCCGGACTACAGACCGCAGCGATATGCCTTTCCGCTGCAAAGGCCGCTCCCCCTGCTTCTCTAACCTGTCGGTGCTGCACGAGATCTCTAAAGGCTGCATGGTGGCTGACATTATAGCTATTGTGGGATCAGTGGACATTGTACTGGGGGAATTAGACCGCTAAACTGGCCACACAGCAATTGTACTTCTTTTGTCCCATGTAGTAAGACATTTATCAGTCACGATAAAACCCACGGCAGTAGCACGCGTTAAATTTTATTAACAATTGCGTAACATTAAGTGCAAGCTTATTTTACTCCTACTGCATACTTATGAGATTGAATAAACTGCTGACAATACACCTCCTCTGGCTAAGTGTACTGTTTGGGCCTGCTGCAGCTGTGGCGCAGGTGCAGCCCGCCACTGATACTGCAAAGGTAAAATCGGTTGACCCGGATGTTTTTGTACCTCCTGCCGACACGGTGCTCCCCGGGCAGAAAAAGCCTTTTACAGAAGCACAGCGCCTGGAAGGGGATAATAAGCGCTTCTTTAAGAGAGCTGTTATTCCGGCTGCGGTACTTATCGGTGTGGGTATTTATACTACCGGAGGCCGGGGCATTATAAACAGTCAGGATGTCTTTGACTACAGGACCAGGGTGTTTCCTGAATTTGCCACCAACGCCGATGATTTTCTCATGCTGGCGCCGCTGGCGGGTCTGTACGGTTTTAACCTTATATCATCGCAGAACCGGCACGAACTAAGCCGGCAAACCCTGCTGCTGATATCAGCCGGAACGCTTACCTCCGCCATCGTGTGGCCCACCAAGAAACTGACCAGCATTGAACGCCCGAACGGGAAGCCACATGCTTTTCCGTCGGGGCATACGGCTTATGCTTTTACCATTGCCACCTTCATGGATAAGGAGTTCCGCCATAAGAGCCCCTGGGTGAGTGTGGTAAGCTATGGTATTGCAGGTGGTACGGGTGTGCTGCGCGTGCTCAACAATGCCCACTGGATGTCGGATGTATTGGCCGGGGCTGGCGTTGGTATATTGTCAGTTAACGCAGTATACTGGATACATGCCAAGCTAACCGAAGGCGGCGGACTGAATACTGCTGTGGTACCTGTTGTGTTGCCAAACGGAAGTCCGGGTGTAGGGTTTTATGTGCAGTTCTGAGAACTAATATACCAGGTCGGGGCGCTTTTTCTGTAGCAGGATAAAGCGCCTTTTCTTTTATATCTTTACCAAATGCTCTTACCACGCTTCCTCCTGCTGCTGAGTTTTTTGTCTTTTATGGGTGCGGCCTCTTTTGCACAGGTGCAGGAAGTGCAGGGAATTGTGCGGGATGCCCGAACCCGTGAGGCGCTTCCGTTTGTAAGTATAGCAGCCAATGGTGGAGAGACGGGCACCACTACAAACCTGGATGGAGAATACAGGGTACTGCACAACCGCCCGATCACACGCCTTCGCTTTAGCTATGTAGGCTATGCTCCGCAGGTTATCTATCCAGACTCTTCACAGACAGTTAATGTGTACCTGCAGCCATCGGCAGCAAAGTTACAGGAGGTAGTCGTACTTGGCTCTGGTGAGAACCCGGCACACCGCATTATCCGGCTGGCCCGCCAGAACCGGGACCGGCATCGCCCCGAGAACCTGCAGGCCTACTCCTACCGCACCTATAACAAGTTTGTGCTCACAGCAACTGATGCCCGGGAACTGGACCTGAGCGACACATTGCAGCTCTCGCCACAGGACTCTGCTTACCTCAGGATGCGGAAGTTGCTGGATCAGCAGCACCTTTTCCTCCTGGAGAGCATTACAGACTATGCTTTTCTACAGCCGAACTTAACGAATGAAACAATACTGGCCACACGGGTATCAGGCTTGCAGCAGCCAAGCTTTGGTGTGGTGGCAGCCGAATCGCGTGATTTTTCTGTGTACGATGACATGCCGGTGTTTTTTGGAAAGCGCTACCTCAGCCCCCTGAGCACAGGCAGCACCCGCAAGTATGATTTTGTGCTGCAGGAAACCAATGTTGTGGGTCAGGATACGGTGTTCATTATCTCCTTTAAACCACAGCGGGGAAAGAACTTCGACGGACTGGAAGGGCTGCTTTACATTAACAGCGATGGCTGGGCTGTACAGCATGTGCTGGCGCAATCAGCCAGCGACGACAAGCGGGGTATAAAGCTACAGCAGCAGTATGAGCAGGTAGGCCCACAGCAACAGTGGTTCCCGACAGAACTGGATGTAGAGCTAAGCGTGGCGCAGTTTAATTTTATAGGCCACCAGCCCTACGCACACCTCCGTACCTATATCACGAACATCAACCTGAACCCCAATCTGCGCAGGTCCGACTTCGGTGTGGTTGCCCTGCAGCAGAAAGCAGATGCCCACCTGCAACCCGATGATTTTTACCAGGGCTATCGCCCCGACTCACTGAGTGTGCTGGAGCAACGCACCTACGAGCGCCTGGATAGTGTGGGCAAAGCGAAAAACTTAGACCGTACCATTCGTGTAATGGAATACCTGCTGGCGCAGCAGGTTCCCCTTGGTCCTGTCAGTATGGACCTGACCCGCCTGCTGCGGATTACTGCTTTCGAAGGGCTACGTTTGGGGATGGGAGCCCATACCAACAGTTCTTTTTCTGAGCGCTTTATTATCGGGGGCTACTGGGCTTATGGTTTCAAAGACGAAAAAGCAAAATATGGGGGAGATGCTGTTGCTATACTGCATCAGCCATCGGAGCTACAGCTGAAAGCCGCATTTTTTGAGGATGTGCTGGAGCCGGGCGGCAGGCGCTTCCCTTTTCAGCGGCGCAGCCTCCTGGGCGATGTCCGCCCTGCCCTACTGACCCGACTTGACTACACCACCCATAAAAGTATGGCCATGTCCGGTAGGTTGTTCCGTTACCTGCAGGCGCAGGCGATGCTCCGGCAGGAACAGCGCCGCTCTACCCTCGGTTATGTCGCTGCGGATGATGCGCCCCGGCACGCTTATAACCTGACCGAGGCCGTAGTGAGTTTCCGGTATGCCTACGGCGAAAAATTCATAGAGCAGTTCAACCAGCTCATGCCAATGGCCAACGAATACCCGGTGCTGTGGCTTCAGTATACCCGTGGCATCAACGGCTTACTGGATGGCGGGTACGGCTATAACAAGTACGATGTGCGGGCAGACTTCTCTTTCCGCCATCGCACGTTTGGCGAAAGCAGTTTCACCTTAGCCGGAGGATTAGTAGACGGCAGTGCCCCTATTGTGAGCCTCTACAATGGCTATGGCAGCTACAACCGGGAGTATTATATGTATGCGGGCGAAGGCTTTGAGACAATGCGGCCTTTTGAGTTCTTCTCGAACCGCTATGCGGCGCTCTTCTTTTCGCAAAACTTCGGAAAGCGCCTCCTGCGTACTCGTTTCTTCCAGCCAGACATGATAGTTGTGACAAACATCGGGTTCGGCCACTTAGAACAGCCGCTACAGGGCGCGCTGCCACAAGCAGCCTACCAGACGATGCAAAAAGGTTTCTATGAATCAGGACTGCTGTTGAGCAACATTATCAGCTCTCCTTTCACGGGTATCGGTGTCGGGGCACTATACCGCTACGGCCCTTACACCTTAGATAATGTAAAAGATAACCTGAAGATAAAGATGACCTTAACACTGGCCTTCTAGGAAACAGTTTTTTGGCGGTAGTGACTCCAACGAAGTGGGCTTTCCTGAGCAAATCTTTTTATTTGCTGTGGAGAGTCTGCCTGATGAAGTGCTATTACGGCTATTCCTTTTAGGGCAGGATGCTGAAAAGCAAAGCCCGCATTACTTCTCTTGCGAAGCAATGCGGGCTTTGTTGCTGTTTGAGCTGATGATTTTACTCGTGGTAGTTGAGAATTCGGTGTCCGCCGTCGAGCAGGTAAGTGTCGCGCTTATAGAGCTCTACATCGCTTTGCATCATATCCTCCACCAGGGCCTGTAAGTCATACTGTGGTTCCCAGCCCAGCTTTTCCTTCGCTTTTGTACCGTCGCCTATCAGCAGGTCCACCTCTGTAGGGCGGAAGTAGTTCGGGTCCACACACACGACCTGCTTTCCAATCTCCAGCTGGTACTCCGGGTTTGAGCAGGCGGCCACATAGCCCTTCTCCTCCACTCCTTCTCCCTTAAACGTAATCTCTATGCCTACTTCGGCAAAGGCCATCTTCACAAAATCCCGCACCGTCGTGGTCACACCTGTGGCGATAACAAAGTCTTCCGGCGTGTCCTGCTGCAGGATGCGCCACATGGCCTCTACATAATCCTTGGCGTGGCCCCAGTCCCGGCGGGAGTCCAGGTTACCCAGGTAGAGGCACTGCTGCAGCCCCATGGCTATTCTTGCCGCCGCTCTTGTTATCTTTCTCGTCACAAAGGTCTCCCCCCTCAGCGGTGACTCGTGGTTGAAGAGAATACCGTTGCAGGCAAACATGCCATAGGCCTCACGGTAGTTCACTGTTATCCAGTACGCATAGAGCTTGGCCACGGCATAAGGAGAGCGCGGATAGAACGGTGTGGTCTCTGACTGCGGTACAGCCTGCACCAAGCCATATAGTTCAGAAGTAGAGGCCTGGTAGATTCTTGTCTTCTCCGTTAGCCCCAGGATGCGGATGGCTTCCAGTATCCTCAGGGTACCGATACCGTCGGCATTGGCAGTGTACTCCGGTGTGTCGAAGCTCACCTTCACGTGGCTCATGGCCGCCAAATTGTATATTTCATCCGGCTGCGTCTCCTGAATAATGCGAATCAGGTTGGTGGAGTCGGTCAGGTCGCCGTAGTGCAGCTTCAGGTTGATGTTTTTCTCGTGCGGGTCCTGGTAAAGGTGGTCTATCCTGTCGGTGTTGAACATGGAACTGCGGCGCTTGAGACCGTGCACCATGTAGCCTTTGCTGAGCAGGAGCTCTGCCAGGTAAGCTCCGTCCTGACCCGTAATGCCTGTGATGAGTGCTGTTTTCATACTTCTTTCGCTTGTGAATACTGAATTTCAAATGATGAATGGCTTTGCGACTTGCCTGCCCCTCTTTTGCTCAGCCTTTTATCGTGTAAGGCGAGAAATCTAATCTATTAACTTGATTATACCGTCACGTGCTTCTCAATGAAATCGGCATAAGCCAGGGCTATACCGTCTTCAAGCGCTGTTGTATGCCGCCAGCCCAGGCCATGCAGTTTTGAAACATCCATGAGCTTTCGGGGAGTGCCATCTGGTTTTGAAATGTCGAATGATAGTTCACCTTCAAAGCCTACTATTTTCTTCACCAGCAGGGCCAGCTCTTTGATAGAGATGTCCTCGCCTGTGCCGACATTCACTAATTCCCTGCCACTGTAGCTCTCCATTAGAAAGAGGCATGCCTCGGCCAGGTCATCGGAGAAAAGGAACTCCCTGCGCGGACTGCCCGTGCCCCAGATAGTTACTGTTTTCTCGCTGTTTTCCTTTGCCTCATGAAACCTGCGGATGAGGGCGGGCAGCACGTGGGAGTTCTGCGGGTGGTAATTGTCGTTGTAGCCGTAGAGGTTGGTGGGCATCACGCTGATGAAGTCACAGCCGTATTGGTCTCTATAGGCCTCGCAGAGCTTAATTCCGGCTATCTTGGCAATAGCATAAGGCTCGTTCGTCGGCTCCAGTTCGCCTGTCAGGAGGTACTCTTCCTTCAGGGGCTGAGGAGCTAGCTTAGGATAAATACAGGAGGAACCCAGGAACATCAGTTTCTTCACTCCTGTCTCGTAAGCGGAGTGAATAACATTGGCTTCCATCATCAGGTTGTCGTAAAGAAATTCTGCCCGATAGGTGTTGTTGGCTAAAATGCCTCCTACCTTCGCAGCCGCTAAGAACACGTACTCCGGCTTCACCTCAGCAAAAAAAGTCCGTACTGCCTCCTGGTCCCGCAAATCCAGTTCTGAAGAACTGAGCATAATAATGTTGCCGTAGCCTGCCTTTTCAAGCTTTCGCACTAAAGCTGAGCCTACCATCCCACGGTGCCCTGCCACATATATCTTTGAATCTTTCTTCATTTAACCCAAGCCTGTTGATAGGCAGCAAATTTGATTGTAAGCGTGCAATTTCCTTTAAAATTGACACAACACAAATTTATTGTTTGTAAAGTGTAATTTGATATTGTTTAAGTATTATAAAAAGTTATCTCTGTTTATTTTTCATGATCTTAAATCTTAAGATGCTTAGGAGAGCCTAACTCTTTGGGTTAGAGAGGTCGCATTCTTCATGAGTAGTTCAGTAGAGGCACATTGTAAAAGTTTTCCTTCATGATGTCGATTATAGAGTGTTTAGCTTAGGATTTACAGGAGCCTTAAGGCTTTGGGAGCCTGTGAACATGCTATCTCGCTTCCTAAAGAGGAACCCAGATATTCAAATCTTAGTATATTGAGGAGACGCTTGAAATACACCTTATATGAAACTTCTTACCGCCGCACAGATCAGAGAAGCTGACGCTTTTTCCATTCAAGAGGAAAACATCTCTTCTCTGGAGCTAATGGAGCGTGCTGCAAAGGCTTTTACAGGTTGGTTCGAAAATAAATTCCTACCGATGGAGGAAGTTTTTATTTTCTGCGGCCCTGGAAACAATGGCGGTGATGGATTGGCAGTAGCACGTCTTTTACATGAGCGGAAGTACAAGGTGCAGGTGTTTATTGTAGGCGATACAGCCAAAGCCTCTAAAGATTTTAAGGCTAATCTTGACTGCCTGCCGGATGAGGTGCAGCCTCAGCGGATAGAAGAAGAGAAAGACATACCTGAGTTGCCGCTTATAGCCTGTGTTGTGGATGCGCTTTTTGGTACAGGCCTTACCAGGCCCCTCACGGGTTTGTATGAGGAACTGGTAGAGCAACTGAACAACAGCGGTGCCTGCATCACATCCATCGACATGCCTTCCGGCCTCTACACCGACAGCCAGACACCGGAAGGTAGCACTATCATTAAAGCAGACAACACCATCAGTTTTCAGCTGCCGAAGCTGGCTTTTTTTCTGCCGCAGCACGAGGAATATGTGGGGAACTGGCATACGGTGCCTATTGGCCTCAGTGAACGGTTTATTTCAGGAGCTGAGACATCGATGTGCTATATCAGCAGGTCTGATGCACAGCGGCTGCTGAAGCCCCGCAGAAAGTTTTCGCATAAAGGCACCTACGGACACGCGCTGCTGCTCTGTGGTGGCTACGGCAAGATAGGAGCAGCCGTACTGGCAGCGAGAGCCTGCCTGAGAAGCGGTGTCGGTCTTTTAACTGTACAGGCTCCGTCTGTAGGGTATACAGTGCTGCAGACGGCTGTGCCGGAGGCGATGACACTCACAGACCCCAACCGCAGGCATCTTTCAGACTTACCTGAAAACATAGATAAATTTGATGTGATTGGCGTAGGACCCGGTATAGGCACAGAGGCTCCCACCAAAACAGCTATCGGGCAGCTGCTGGCCACTTCTTCTCATCCTTTAGTAATAGATGCAGATGCCATCAACATCATTGCCGGCAGCGACCGCCTTAAAAAGCAGCTTCCGAAGAACAGAGTCATCTTTACGCCGCACCCTAAAGAGTTTGAGCGCTTGGTTGGCAAGGTAAAGAATGACTATGACCGCCTGCAGCACCTCCGTGAGTTCTGCCAGGAATATCAGTGCTATGTTACCTTAAAGGGCAGCCATACTGCTATTGGCACCCCTTCCGGGCAGGTATATTTCAATACTACTGGCAATGCCGGCATGGCAACAGGTGGCACTGGCGATGTGCTGACGGGCATTATCACAGCGCTGGTAGGGCAGCAGTACAGCCTGGAGGAGGCCTGCATCCTGGGGGTGTATGTACACGGGCTTGCGGGGGATCTGGCGCTGCGGACGGTAGGAGACATCGGTATGACGGCTTCGGATCTTATAGACCACCTGCCAAAGGCTTTTCTGTGCCTGCAGCAGCCTATGTCATAGCCAGGTAAACCAGGCCTGCATGTAACAACATGGCACCGTCTGCCAGCACGGCATAGTATATCCGAGGTTTCCTTTCAGAGGAAAGCGATATGACCATAGCGGCCCCCACGGCACTGCCTATCAAAGCCCACAGCACCAGGCCACTTTCGGTATTTAGTAAGAGCAGTACATACAGCAGCAGCAGCCCAAGGGAGAACAAACGGGTGTTTTGCACGCCGATCCATCCCGGAAAGGTAAGGGTGTTGGTGGTACGGTCGTAGTTGTAATCGCGTATATCGAACAGGAGGGCGAGGGCGAGTATGAACAGGAAGCGGCGTAGGAAGAGCCACAGCGCTTCTGTTTCCCACATCTGAACACCTGCATCCATCAAAGGAACCAACACTGTTACAGCCGCCCATACGTAAGCAATCAGGAATACTTTCAGCAGCGGGACACTCCGTAGCGGTTTTACTACCTTTGCCTTGTGCCTGACAGGTACGGTATATCCAATGGAGATTAGAGCGAGGTGCAGCAGAAACCAGATGTTTATATCCAGGTCAAAGCTGATGTATACAGCCGCAGCAGCAACAATACTTGCCAGCCCCACTCCTGCCAGTAACATCTTATTGCGCTGGCTCCAAGAGGCACCTTGCCTGCCGCCTTTTGGCTGTGGATAGCGCAGCACACTCTGTACGCTGCTCAGGTTGTAGGTGAAGAGTGTGGCCAGAAAAACAAAGGCAGCCAGAGGCAAAGACATGGGCACGTTTGCCAGCAGGTATGTTTCTATTGTCAGGCTGTAGGCACAGAAAGAGATAAACACATGGCTGTACAGCAATCCCTCTGTTACACGCTCCAGGAGTGTGTAAAAATCTGCTCTTGCTATGCTTCTTTGCTGCTTCATCCTATATGCCATTACGCAACTGGTCAGCCTTTATTTATCCGGCTTTAAAACAAAAAGCCCGGCACAGATATATCCACGCCAGGCTTAACAGGTAAAGTAAAATTACTAAAGCGCTTTCTCCTTTTTCTGAGGCTCGCCAAATGTGGTGTTGTACAGGTCTATGCTGTCCTGGATGATTTTGTAAGCATGCTCACGACCCAGGAATTGCTCTACAATTACTTCTTTGTGCTCCAATTTCTTGTAGTCTTCAAAGAAGCGGCGCATTTCTAACAGGGTGTGTGGAGGCAGCTCAGAGATATCGTTGATGTGGCGCACTGACATGTCATTGTTCGCTACAGCGATGATCTTGTCGTCTTCCTCGTTGTTATCGATCATCTGCATTACTCCAATCACCTTGGCGTCGATGAGGCACATCGGCTGCACATCGATAGAGCAGATCACCAGAATATCTAGCGGGTCTTTGTCGTCGCAGTAAGTTTGTGGAATAAAGCCATAGTTTGCCGGGTAATGTATCGATGAGAAAAGAACACGGTCAAGCTTCAGCATACCGCTTTCTTTGTCTAACTCATACTTCGCCTTAGAGCCTTTCGGAATCTCGATGATAGCTGATACTACTGCTGGAGCCTCCTCACCGTAGCTTACGCTATGCCATGGGTTGCTGTTATCCATATTGTTCTCCATATAAATTATCTTTAAGTTATTAAGCGCCGTCTGTTTTCTTTATCCGTCAGGCAATTAGGTATTTATTTCATGTATTCTTGTAAAGGTCTGCCTACGCTTCCGTTTGGCTCCTGTATGTAGAGCCATTGTGCAATAGTAGGGGCAATATCTGCAATTTCTGTTGGAGCAGTGCTTTCTCCCGGTTTAACGTTCCATCCATACCAGATAAGCGGTACATGCGTGTCGTAGTTGGAGTAAGATCCGTGGGTGGTGCCTTTGCCGTTGCCGTATCCCTCAAACCATCCTGGCTGCAACAGCACGATAACATCTCCGGAGCGCTGTGCATTGTAACCATTTTCTACGCGTGCCATCATCCCCTGGTTCCAGCTGGTGCCCTGCAGAACAGTTGCAGGAACTGCACGCATCACGGCCTCAAAACGCATAATATAATTTGCGACGCGCTGCTGTACGTCTGCTATATCCAGCTTTTTGCTGTCAATAAGCTTCCTGTTCAGGTACACCTGCTGATTCGTGTAGCGTTCTACCCAGGCGCCATTGCCGTACATCTTGTCCAGGTAAGCTTCCGTAGAATCTCTTATAGTGCCGGAAGTTGCCACGCCCGACGGAATGTTCATTGTTTGCAGGAAAGCGGGTACCTGTGCTGCGCCGTGATCGGAGGTCAGGAAAAACAGCACTTCGCCTTTTCCTACTTCATCTTCAATTTCCTGTATCAATTCTGCCAGCTCACTGTCTAAGCGTAACAATGCGTCCTGCGCCTCTACAGAGTTGGGTCCAAACTTATGGCCAATATAATCAATTGTAGAAAAACTGATGGCAAGGAAATCTGTATATGTTCCTTTTCCAAGGTTTTCGCCCCTTAAGGCTGCCAGTGCAAAATCCTTTGTGATGGTATTGCCGGCAGGAATAGAACGCAGCAGTTCATAATCTTTCTCCCGGATGGCAGGGATGTTGTGCGGGAACACAGGTTCCTGCTCCCCGGGCAGTGCCTCTTCCCAAGGCATATTGTCAGCGGTACTTTCTGTATACTGCTCTATCGGAAGCAATGTATTCCATGGCTGGCTCAGGTGTTTGTCCGGGTACTTCTGGTTATTGAACTCCTGCGCCCACTGAGGCAAGTCGTTACGGTAAAATGTGCTGGTTATCCAGTTTCCGCTCGGCGAGTCGAACCAGTAGGCTGTGTTGCCCAGGTGTCCTGCCGGTAGAATAGCGCCACGGTCCTTCAAGGCTACACCAATCACTTTAGAGCCCATGTTAGTTGCCAGGCGCAGTTCGTCGGTAATAGTGGTGGTCAGCAGGTTGGCAGGAGACATTTTGCCCGCCGTAGAAGCGCTTCCTACCGTGTTCACGGTCTCGTCTTCTACGCAGTACACCATTTTGTTCTGCTGCCGATTGTACCAATTGTTCCCGATGATGCCGTTGATGGCTGGCACACTTCCTGTGTACACTGAGGCATGGCCAGGGCCGGTATAGGTAGGTACGTAGCTGTACTGGTTATTTTTGAAGTTAAACCCTTGCGTTACAAGCTTTTTGATGCCACTATTGCCGTACTTGTCCCAGTAGCGGTACAGGTAGTCATATCGCATCTGGTCTACTACAATGCCTACTACTAGTTTTGGCTTTGGCAGCACATTCACCGTGTTCTGTTCACGCGCAGCTGTACTGCTTCCTGTGTTAGGTGTCTGTGCAGTACCAGCACATGCACTTATCACGAGTAAACATACCGCTGCTGCTTTTGCTGTGATGTTGCCCCTGTAAAGTTGCTCTGTCATTTTCTGTTCCTTTCCTGTTAATATATAACAGGTAATCCATGATCTGGTCTTTTAGAGCTGCTGCTGTAGTTATTTAATTATTTGTTAACCTTGATTGCACAGCTGCCCTAAAAAACAAACAGCGCCCACCTGCTGATGCGCGCTGCTGTTTAAAGCTGATTTTCTTTATTCTGATGCCAGCGCTTCTGCACCTCCCACAATCTCCAGGATTTCCTTGGTGATGGCAGCCTGACGTGTCCTGTTATAGGTTAACTTCAGCTGTTTCAGAAGCTCTCCGGCGTTTTCTGTTGCTTTATCCATTGCCGTCATACGGGCACCATGCTCAGAAGCGTTAGATTCCAGCACAGCTTTATACACCTGTATTTTCAGCGACTTAGGAATCAGTTCCTCAATGATCTGCTCCTTTGACGGCTCAAAGGTATAGTCAACTAAAAGGGCGGCTTTGTCTGTTGCCTCTGCCGGTTTGTCCTCTATTGGCAGGAACTGCTCCTGGCGCACAATCTGCGTAGCTACGTTCTTGAACTCATTGTAAACAAGGTCCACCTGGTCAAACTCTCTGGCCACAAAACCATTCATGGCACGCTCTGCCGCAGGGCGAACATTATCAAACGAAAGGTTTCCGAAGACGCCACTATAGTCTTCTATTACAGGCACACCTCTTTTTTTGAAGGCATCCTGCCCTTTTTTACCTAAAGCAAGTATGGTTACGTTACCTGCAGCAGCCTGGCTGCTGTACTTGCTGTTGATAAGGGCTACAACACCTTTCACAATGTTTGTGTTGAAAGCACCAGCCAAACCACGGTCTGAGGTAACAGCAATGATGAGCACGTTGTTCACCACATCACGCTTTTCAGAATATATGTTATTCTCAGAACCTTCTGTTTGCGAAGACAGGTTTGTCAGGATGCCACTCAGGCGCTGCGCATAAGGGCGCATACGCATGATATTATCCTGAGCACGTCTAAGCTTTGCAGCCGACACCATTTTCATGGCTTTTGTAATCTGCTGTGTCGAAGATACCGATGTAATGCGGCTTCTAACTTCCTTTAAACTTGCCATATTGTTTTATAAGCATAAAGTTAGCGGTTACAAGCCTGAAGCTTTTAACCGCTAACCCTGACTTGACTATGTCTATTTTCTGTACTTAGCGGACAGCTCTCTTGCCACCTGCTTCAGAGTGCCTGTTATCTGGTCATCCAGTTTACCGGCTCTTAAGGCATTCAGCACATCAGCGTGCTGTGCACGCAGGGTACGCTGGTAGTCTTTCTCAAAAGCTCTTACCTCGTTAACCGGAACATCATCCAGCAATCCGTTGGTAGCACAGTAAATAATGGCTACCTGGTCTTCTACCGCTACAGGAGAAAGCTGGGACTGCTTCAGGATTTCAAGGTTACGACGACCACGCTCAATTGTCAGCTTGGTAGACGCATCCAGGTCAGAACCGAATTTGGCAAACGCTTCCAGTTCTCGGAACTGCGCCTGATCCAGCTTCAGGGTACCTGCTACCTTCTTCATCGACTTGATCTGAGCCGAACCACCCACGCGTGATACAGAGATACCTACGTTAATGGCCGGACGGATACCTGCGTTGAAAAGGTTTGTCTCCAGGAATATCTGACCATCCGTAATAGAGATTACGTTTGTTGGGATATAAGCAGAAACGTCACCTGCCTGTGTTTCGATAATTGGAAGAGCCGTTAAAGAACCACCACCTTTTACCAGGTGCCTGATTGACTCAGGAAGGTCGTTCATGTTACGGGCAATCTCATCAGAAGCGTTTATTTTAGCTGCACGCTCCAGCAAGCGGGAGTGCAGGTAGAACACGTCTCCTGGGTATGCCTCACGTCCTGGAGGTCTTCTTAAAAGCAGAGATACTTCGCGGTATGCTACGGCCTGCTTCGAAAGGTCATCATACACCACCAATGCCGGACGGCCTGTGTCGCGGAAGAACTCCCCGATTGCAGCACCTGTAAACGGCGCAAAGAACTGCATTGGAGCAGGGTCAGCAGCAGATGCTGATACTACTACGGTATAAGCCATAGCACCACCTTCTTCCAACGACTTCACAATTTGTGCTACAGTAGAGGCTTTCTGGCCAATGGCTACGTAGATACAGAACACAGGCTCGCCTCTGTCGAAGTACTCGCGCTGGTTCAGGATAGTATCGATGGCTACTGTTGATTTACCAGTCTGGCGGTCACCGATGATAAGCTCACGCTGCCCACGACCGATTGGAATCATAGAGTCAATTGCTTTGATGCCCGTCTGCATTGGCTCGTTTACCGGCTGTCGGAAGATAACGCCTGGTGCTTTACGCTCCAGTGGCATCTCGAACAGTTCGCCGGCAACTGGTCCTTTACCGTCAATTGGCAATCCGAGCGTGTTTACTACACGGCCTATGATGCCATCACCTACTTTGATAGAGGCAATACGGTTTGTCCTTTTTACAGTGGCACCTTCTTTTATTTCGCTGTAGTCGCCAAGTAATACGGCTCCTACGTTGTCTTCTTCCAGGTTCAGCACAAGTGCCTGAAGTCCGTTTTCAAATTCCAGGAGCTCTCCAGACTGTGCCTGTGAAAGTCCATAGATACGAGCGACACCGTCACCTACCTGCAGTACAGTTCCTACTTCCTGTAGCTCTGCTTCAGAGCGGAAGTTAGATAACTGTTCCCTTAATATGGCTGATACTTCATCAGGTCTTACTTCTGCCATGATTATAGTTGATTAATATAGGAGTTGTCTTTAAAATCATTTTTTAGCTTGCGAAGACTATTCTTCACAGAGCTGTCTATTTGCTTGTCGCCCACACGAAGCACAAAGCCTCCGATAAGCGACGGATCAACTGATTCTTTCAGTTGAATTATTTTACCAGTTTCAGCAGTTAGCTGCTTGATAAGCTGGTCTCTTTGAGCCGGAGCAAGCGCAACAGCGCTTTTTACGGTTACTACCTGTATGCCTTTCAGTTCGTTATATTGCCTCTCAAATTCGGAAGCAATAGCTGTTAGCAGCGACTCACGGTTTTTCTTTGCAACAATGTCAAAGAACATTTGTGTCATTTGCTGCACTTTGCCGCCAAAAATGCCCCGCAATACCGCCAGCTTTTTGTCTGGCTTTATAACTGGGTTCGTAAGCAGTAATTCAAAATCTCTGTTCTGAGAAACGACACTGGAGAACAGCAGCATGTCCTGGTGTACCTGCTCTAACACTCCTTTCTCGTTCGCCAGTTCAATCAGCGACTTCGCGTATCGGGAAGCAACTCTAATATCTGACATAGTCTTTTTTATATAGCTGGTGCCTCTTACGCAAGTGGTGCACCATCAAGTAATTTTAGGAAAGTGTTACTTCGCTTACGTAGCTCTGTGCCAGTGCTTGCTGTGCCTGAGGGTCACTAAGTTCTCTTCTGAGAATACGCTCAGCAACTTCAATAGAAAGGGCAGCAGCCTTGCTTTTCACATCCGCAATGGCAGCACGCTTCTCTGTTTCTATCGCTTCACGGGCAACGGTTATCATGCGGGCTCCTTCTTCATTTGCCTTCGCCTTTGCCATCTCAACCAGGTTGTTACCTGCCTCTGTTGCCTCTTTCAGGATTCTGTCACGCTCCATACGAGCTTCTGCCAACAGCTTCTCGTTTTCAGCCTTCAGTCCTTGCATCTCCAGTTTCGCTTGCTCAGCTGCACTCAGAGCGCTCTCGATGGATGCCTCGCGGTCATTCAGCGCTTTCATGATAGGCTTCCAGGCGAACTTGCTAAGCAGGAACAGCACGATCAGGAATGTGATCGTCTGCCAGAAAATCAAACCTATACCCGGGGTTACTAATTCCATTGTTTTATAATTTGAAAATGAGTTCCTTTTTATTTGGCCTGTTGCCGCCGGAGCAACACTTCAGCCTCAAGCTGTTTAACTACAATACTACATTTTTGGACTCAGCGTCCAGACCATGCGTCTGGACGTGAGACCAAGACTTAAGCTGATTAGCCTAAGAAAGAGATTAGCAAGCAAACTACCACACCGAAAAGTGCAACACCTTCGATAAGGGCAGCAGCGATAATCATCGCAGTCTGGATACGTCCGCTAGCCTCTGGCTGACGAGCGATAGACTCCATGGCAGAGCCACCGATTCTACCAATACCCAAACCAGCACCAAGGGCTACTAAACCTGCACCGATACCGGCACCCATGATAGCCAGACCATAATCAGTCGCTACTGCTGCTGCTTGAAGCAAAATTGCTAATAACATAATTGTAGTTATATATAGTTAAAAAAAATAAAAATTCAGATTTAATGAGCTGCCTCGTGTGCGTGTTCTTCTTCGTGATGATGGTGCTCTTCAACTGCGCCACCAATGTACATCGCAGAAAGCAGGGTGAAGATATAGGCCTGCAGCAGCGCCACAAACAACTCTAGGAAGTTCATGAAAGTTGCAAAGGCTACGCTCAGCGGACCAACCGCCAGGCTTTGGAAGATAAAAATTAAGCTAAACAGCGACAGGATGATAATGTGACCTGCCGTAATGTTCGCGAAAAGACGAACCATCAGCGAGAAAGGCTTTGTCAGGATACCGATCAGTTCCACCGGAATCATGATAGGGGCCAGCCAGAACGGTACGCCTGGTGTAGCAAAAATGTGCTTCCAGTAGTTCTTGTTTCCGCTGAATACAGTGATAAGTAAAGTTAAGGTCGCCAGAATCAGCGTTACTGCAATGTTACCTGTTAAGTTGGCACCGCCTGGCATCAGGCCTAGCAGGTTGTTAAACCAGATAAAGAAGAATACGGTCAGCAGGTATGGCATATAGCGCTCGTACTTCGGACCAATATTTCCTTTGGCAATATCATCGCGTACAAAGATGATGATGGGTTCGAAAAAGGACTGTATACCTCTTGGCGCCTTGCCTGCATTCTTTTTGTAACGTGAAGCAATCGTCAGGAAAATTCCGAATAGCAGCGCCACACTAATGAACAGGGAAGCAACGTTCTTTGTGATGGAGAGGTCGTACAAGCCAGACTGATCTTCCAGCGGCTCCCCGGCCTGGTTAGCACGGTATATGTGCCCGTGCTCCAGCACATAGCCATTATAAGGAACTGTTTCGTGGTTGTCGTTATAGAAATTGTGAGACGAGAAAACTTTCAGTTCTCCTTTGTCTACCAGTATAACCGGCAGGTACAATACGGCCCCATCAGCGAAATGCCAGGTATAATCATCGGCAATGTGATGCGTAATCATGTCACCTGGCTTGAACTCTCCGCCTTCAACAGGTGCCTCAGCAAACGCAGTCAGCGTTAGGAAAGAAAACAATAGAACGAATAACCTCTTCATTAAGAATGATTTAGAAGTAATGTTTTAGAAGCAGCACTTACCGTTACTTCTGCTTTTTCAAATTGGGCCGCAAGTTACTCAACAAACTGTAAACTTCAAACCCAGTAAAGAGAAAATAAAAGGCAAAGAAGTTGAAAACGAACATCAAGCGGTTTTCTTTGAAGAAGTAAACGTACAGGGCCACCACCCCCAGGCTAAGCACCATCCGGAAGCCCATGGAGGCAAAGTAATACACATGCAGGTTTTCGGGGTCGTTCTTGTTCCCCAATGCTACAAGGTAATAGGTAAAGCCCGTAATAAATATGAAGAAGATAAGCGTGTACCACACAAGCGGATGCACCAGCGCATAACCTGTAAACTGCAGCAGGGCACCAATCACAACACAAAGCACAGCCGTAAGTATGGCCAGGTTTCGAAAGAATTTCACGTATACTACTTTTTATTGATAGATATGATTGTCAGCACCATTGTTCCTATCACTGCCAACAGCAGCAGCACAATGGTTATCCAAGGCTTCTCATTGCCCGCATAATCATCCAGCCACCGGCCTGCCCATGCTGCCAGCACCAGCGCGCCTATCATTTGAAAAGCCATACCGGAATATTTGACGTATGGCTTGATGCTGTCCCCGCGAGAGGATTTAGGCTTCTGGTCCGGTGTATTGTCCATGTCTGACAGGAATTTACAAAGGTACTTAATTTACAGTGAACTCTGCTGCTTGTACGTAAAAGCAGCATTCCGGGAAAGTATCGCCCGGTCTGAAACCATTTGTAATTTTGTATAGTTCAATAGCAGGCTGTAAAACAGTCCCTTGTTTACAATTGGCAGATTATTGTATTTTTGTAGGAGGTGCTTTGCATTTAAGTTGAAGGTAAGTTTTTAGGCTGCTTTGCCTCATACTTTAAGCATAGGCTACAACGTTTATACCTTATATAAAGTGCTAAAATACCCTGCACAGGCTACTACCTTGAACAAAAACTCACTGCACATACTCTTTCTTCTGGTTGGTGTGCTGCTGGCGGCATGCTCGGTGGAGCGTAATAACCCGCTAAGCAAGACCTACCACAACACCACAGCGCGTTATAACGGCTACTTTCTCGCCAAAGAGAAAATGCGCCTGATTGAACAAGGGCTGCAGGAGCAGATGCAGTACGATTACAACCAGGTACTTTCCCTTTACCCTACCATCGACTCTACCACGGCGAAAGCCTTTGAGGCGGACTTAGAGGATGTGAAGAAAAAAGCTTCGCACCCCATCCAGTACCACCAGAACAGCAAGTGGATAGACAACAGCTATATTGAAATAGGCAAGGCAAACTATTACCAGCTGAACTTTGCAGAGGCTGTGCGCACCTTTAAATATGTAAATGCCACCAGCAAGGATGCCAATGACAGGCACGAGGCGTTGGTGTGGCTGATGCGCGCCTTTATGCAACTGGATGAGATGGAGAACGCACAGCAGGTGTCGGAGTACCTGCGCAAGGAGCGCCTGAACAGAGCCAGTGCCCGTGAATTATACCTGGCACGGGCACATTACTACCGCCTGCAGAACGACACAGCGCGGGTAATAGAGAACCTGGCGCTGTCGCTTCCCAATTTTGAAGAAAAAGATGACCAGTCGCGGGTGCGGTATACACTGGCCCAACTCTACCAGCTTACAAAACAGAACAAGGAGGCTTACGCGCACTACAGCAAGATACTGCGCCGCAACCCGCCTTACGACCTGGGTTTCTTCAGCAGGCTGAACCTGGGGCAGGTATCTGAACTGTCGGATGAGCAGGATAAGGAGCGTATTGCCGGCTATTACCAGAAGATGCTGAAGGACGATAAGAACCTGGAGTACCGCGACAGGATCTACTATGAGATGGCGCAGTTTGAGCTTCGCCAGCAAAATTATGATAAGGCGCTGGCACTTCTGCAGCAGTCGCTAAAAACAAAAGGAAACCAGTCTAACCAGAAAGCCTACAGCTACCTTTCGGCGGGAGTGATTTACTTTGATAAGTTGCAAAAGTATGAGTTAGCCGCGGCTTACTACGACAGTGCCGTGCAGGTGTACCCGCAGCGCGCGCCGGAGTATGAGGCTGTGGCCGAAAGACGGGATGTGTTGGCTGATTTCGCGAAGCAGTACAGCACCATTCAGACGCAGGATAGCCTGCAGCGCCTCGGGCGGATGAGCGAAGCAGAGCGGGTGCAGTTTGTAGAGGCGCTGGTGCAGCGTGAAGAGGAGGCCCGCCAGCAGGAAATGGCACTGCAGCAGGAGCGACAGCTTTTGGCTGAGAAAGAAGGCAACAGAAATAACAACAGACGTGCTCAGGAGAGCGATGCCTTTGCAGCAGCAAACAGCACAGGCGGCGTGTGGTATTTTGATAATCCTACGGCCATGGCCTCCGCGCGGGCTGAGTTCGTGCGCCGGTGGGGCGACAGGCCACTGCAGGACTTCTGGCGTAACCGCACCCGTGGCGAGGCCGGTAGTAATCCGGCAGATGTGGCACTTGCCCCTGTGCCTGCAGCAGCTCAGGAAAACCAACCGTCGCCGGAGGAACGTGCATCGGCTCAGCTACAGCAGTACCTGAGGGATATCCCGGTGACAACAGCTGATATGCTGCGATCGGAAAAGCTGGTAGAAGAGGCGCTCTTCCGGCTGGCCAACATATACGCACAAAACCTGAACGACCAGGAGCGGGCTATTCAGGCATACCTGCAACTGCTGCAGCGCTTTCCAAAATCAGAGCACGCCGCAGAATCTTACTACAGTTTGTACCTGCTCTACGGTAAAGCTAGAGGTGCTGCACAAAGGCAGGTTTACTACAATAAGGTAAAGCAGGAGTTTCCAAACACTACCTACGCCCGTTTGCTCGATGATTCAGATTTCATGTCGAAAAACGCAGCTGAGAACCTGAAGGCGCATGCTCTTTACGACTCCGCTTACAGCTTTTATGATGGAGGCGAGTATGAGAAGACAACAGAGATACTGAACCAGGTCATCAGCCAATACCCGCTGAACGACATTCAGGACAAAGTAGCCTTTCTGAGAACGATGGTAACGGCCCGTACGCAGAAGCCGGAAATGCTACGGCAGCAACTGCAGCAGTTTAAAGCGGCCTACCCTAAAAGTCCGCTGCTGCCACAGGCTGATCAGCTGCTGGCAACCTATCAGGATTTAGAAAAAAAGAACTTGTTGCGCCAGGAAGCTCCTGCCCCGCCAGAACCAAAAGAACAGAAAGCAGCTGTCGCTTTGACTCCGGAGGAAAAAGTTAGCACAAATATTGCTACTGCTACAGCGTCGGTAACTGCTACGCCGCAAATACTGCCGCCTGCCCCTGTGGCACAGCCAGAGGAGGCAGAGCCACAGCAGCAACCGCAGGACGAGCCGAAGAGCCCGGTAGCAGCAGCAGATGCACCTGCTGTTGCTGCTGAAACGCAACAGCCTTTTGCTGCTGCCACAACAGCTGCAGTACCAGCCGATTCAGGAAGCACGACAGTGCCTGCCGCTCCGGCTGCAGATCCGCTGGCTTACGATGCGACGGGTGATACAGCTTTTTACTTTGTGCTGATTTACCCAGCTGATGCTGCTGCTTTTAAAGATGTACAGCCGAAATATGAGAAGTATAACAATACCTATTACAGGAATCAAAACTTAACGATAGATTCTGTTGCTTTATCAGACGGGAAAGCAATGCTGCTGATGCGCACTTTTCATGATCCTAAGCTGGCACTGACTTATAACATAAAACAAAAAGCACCGCAGGCTCCTGTAGGTAGAATAAGAGGAGTAGATTTCACTACCTTTGTCATCTCTTCTGCTAACTATCAGAAGTTTCTGCAGAAAAAAGACCTGGAGGCTTACCTGGCCTTCTTTAAAAACAATTATTAAGTAAATGGCTACGCGTCAAAAGAAATCTGCACCCACTACCTCCAATAAAGTTTATCCCAAAGTAATTTCTGCGCTATGGTTGTTCTTTGTTGGCGGCCTGGCCCTGTTTATCCTGTATCTATATGCCGTTAGTATCAACTTCCTGAACCTGTTTGGAGAGTTGCCTAGTACGCGTGCGCTGGAGAATCCTAAAAGCGAACTTGCATCTGTTGTGTATTCTGCCGACAACGTGCAGTTGGGAAGCTACTTCCGCGAGAACCGCACCCCGGTAGAATACGAAGACCTGCCCGAGAACCTGATTAATGCCCTGATAGCGACCGAAGACATCCGCTTTGAGGAGCACTCTGGCATAGACCCGGAGGCAATGGCGCGTGTAGCTGCTGCTATTGTTACAGGCCGGTCAAAAGGAGGTGGTAGTACCTTGACGCAACAGGTAGCAAAGAACCTTTTCAGAACGCGTGGTGATGAGTTGAACAACGGCGTGCTCAACGATGTGCCGGGCGTTCGGACACTTATTCATAAGACAAAGGAGTGGCTGATGGCTGTGAAGCTGGAGCAGTCTTATACCAAGCGGGAGATTCTGGTGATGTACCTCAACATCTTTGAGTTTGGTAGTAATGCTTTTGGTATAGAGTCTGCATCTAAAACCTTTTTCAATAAAAAACCAGCGCAACTGGAAGTACAAGAGTCTGCTGTGCTGGTGGGGCTGTTCAAAAACCCTACCTACTATAGCCCCCGCTATAACCCTGAAAATTCAAAACGCCGTCGCAATGTTGTGCTGTCGCAGATGGTAAAGTACGGCTTCCTTGACCAGGCCGAATACGATAAATTAAAAGACAAGGACATTGACCTGGATTATAAGGTAGAGAACCAAAACGTTGGCCTGGCTCCTTACTTCCGCACCGAGGCCAGCAAGTTTCTGCGCCAGTGGTGCCGCGAAAACGGCTACGACTTATATGGCGATGGCCTGAGGATATACACCACCATCGACTCCAGAATGCAACAGTATGCTGAGCAGGCGGTGGCTGAGCACATGAAGGAACGCCAGAAAGCATTCTTTGCACACTGGAAAGGCCGAAACCCTTGGGTGGACCAGAATTACCAGGAAATCAAGAGCTTTCCGCAGCAGGCCATCAAACGGACTGCACGTTACCGCAGCCTGCACCAGCTGTTCGAAGGCAATGAGGACTCTATCAATTTTTACCTCAACAAGAAGATCCCAATGACAATCTTTACCTGGGACGGTGAAAAAGAGGTGATGATGAGTCCAATGGATTCGCTGAAGCACTATAAGCATTTCCTACAGACTGGTTTCATGGCCATGGAGCCTCAGACCGGCCATATTAAAGCCTGGGTGGGAGGTATCAACTACAAGCACTTTAAGTACGACCACGTGAAACAGGGAGCACGGCAGCCTGGTTCCACGTTTAAGCCTTTTCTGTACACGGCGGCCATTGAAAGTGGCTATTATCCGTGCTATGAGGTGATTGACACGAAAGTGTGTGTGCCGCTGCCTGATGGTACGCAATGGTGCCCTGATAATGCAGATAACAAGTACAGCGGTGAGAAGTATACGTTGCGCAGAGCCCTTGCTGAGTCTGTCAATTCCATTTCTGCTTTCCTGGTAAACAAGCTGGGAGCTGAAACGCTGGCTCAGACAGCCAGACGCATGGGTATAACTACGCCGCTTGACCCTACGCCTTCCCTTGCCTTAGGTGCAAGTGACGTGTCGCTTTATGATATGGTGGGTGCTTATGGTACTTTCGTAAATGGCGGTACCTGGGTAGAACCTAACTTCATTACCCGGATAGAAGATAAGCACGGGAACCTGATTTATGAGCACACCCCTAAAACAGTAGAGGCGTTAAGTGAGGAAACTGCCTACATGATGGTGCACATGCTGAAAGCTGCTGCAGAGCCGGGTGGTACCGCCTACTATGGCTTGCGCTACCGTAATGGACTTAAAAATGAGATTGGTGCCAAAACCGGTACTACCCAGAATTATTCTGATGCCTGGTTTATGGGTGTGACACCAAATCTTGTTACTGGTACCTGGGTGGGTGGTGAAGATCGTTCTATCCACTTCAGAACGATGAGTGAAGGCCAGGGTGGTAAATTAGCCATGCCTATCTATGGTGCTTTTATGCAGAAGGTGTACCAGGACAAGTCCTTGGATGTATCTAAAGAACCGTTTCCTAAACCTTTAGCGCCTTTATCTGTAGAATTAGATTGTGCCAAGTACAATCAGGGGGTACCGTTAGACTCTACTGATCAAGATGAGTTTCTGAACCTCCCGACAGAGATTGACTTGGACGCTGAGATCTAAGACTAATGTTATATGCCAGCGAACGAGAAGCTGAAGGAGAAGATATCGCACCTGCCGCACAAGCCCGGCATTTACAAGTTTTTTGATGACAATGGTATTATTTATGTAGGCAAAGCGGTTGATATCAGGAAGCGTGTCAGCTCCTATTTCAACCGTTCTGCCCAGCATAATAAGAAAACACTCAAGCTCGTGTCCCAGATCAAGGACATTGAGTTTACCATTGTGGATACCGAAGCAGATGCTTTCCTGCTGGAGAACAACCTCATTAAGCAGTATCAGCCTAAGTACAACATCCTGCTGAAGGACGGGAAGACTTACCCGTATATCTGCATCGTGAACGAGCGTTTCCCGCGTGTTATCAGCACCCGCAATAAGTTGAACGATGGTTCGCGTTATTTCGGCCCTTACCCTAGCATTACCACCATGAATGTGGTACTGGACCTTATCCGGACGCTTTACCCGCTTCGCACCTGTACCTATAACTTATCTCCGGAGAATATAGCAGCCGGCAAGTTCAAAGTGTGCCTTGAGTATCATATTGGTAACTGCAAAGGCCCCTGCGAGGCTTTGGTGGATGAAACTGAATACAATGCCGCCATTTCGCAGATCAGGAACATTCTTTCTGGCAACCTTTCCGTTGCTAAGAACTACTTCAAAGAGCGTATGGCCGCCGCCGCAGCGGATTATCAGTTTGAGCAGGCACACCAGTTTAAGCAGAAGCTGGACATGCTAGATGATTTCCAGGCCAAATCCACTGTTGTGTCTAACACGCTTTCTAACATTGATGTTTTTACCATTACCAGCAACGAAGACTGTGCCTTTATCAACTACCTGAAGGTAATGAACGGCTCTATTATTCTGACGCAGTCGCTGGAGATACAGAAGAAGCTGGATGAGGATGACGCTGACATACTTGCCTCTGTGGTTGTACAGTTGCGGCAGGAGTTTGAGAGTACTTCCCGTGAAGTTATCACAAATATAGAGTTATCGCTTCCGCTGGATAACATTACTATCACCTATCCGCAGATTGGTGATAAGAAGAAACTCCTGAACCTTTCGCTTAAGAATGCCCTGTACCTGCGCAAAGAGCGTGAAAGCCGCCAGGAGAAGAACAAGGACCTGAGTGAGAAGCGTGAACTGCGGGTTCTGGAGACCCTGAAGAAAGATTTGCGCCTGACAGAACTGCCCCGGCAGATTGAGTGCTTTGACAACTCTAATTTTCAAGGGGATAATCCAGTGGCGTCAATGGTATGCTTCAAAAACGGAAAGCCCAGCAAGAAAGACTACCGCCATTACAATATCAAGACTGTAGTTGGAGCCAACGATTTTGAATCTATGTACGAAATCGTGACGCGCCGCTACAGGCGCCTTCTAAATGAAAACCAGCCGCTGCCACAGCTCATTATCATTGATGGTGGTAAAGGGCAGTTAGGAATGGCTGTTAAGGCGTTGAAAGATCTTGAGCTATATGGTAAGATTGCTGTTGTTGGCATTGCCAAGCGCTTAGAGGAAATATTTTATCCCGGAGATACTCTCCCGCTATACATCGATAAGAAGTCAGAGTCCTTAAAGCTGATTCAACGCCTGCGGAATGAGGCCCATCGTTTCGCTATTACCTTTCACCGCAGTAAGCGTGATGCAGGTACTTTAAAAACAGAGCTTACCGATATCAAAGGCTTAGGCCCCAAAACTGCTGAAGCTCTTCTTGCCAAGTACAAGTCGGTAAAAAAGCTGAGAGAGTTGTCGCAGGATCAATTGGCTGAAGAAATAGGAAAAGCGAAAGCCGCCACGCTCTATAGTTACTTTCACGAGCCCAAGGAAGCAAATTAAGTTTAGCTTTCCTTTAAAACTCTCTGTAGCATAAAAAAAGAGGGCGACTCAACCGAGCCGCCCTCTTTTTTTATATGCCTCTTTGTGCTGTTAATAGCTCCAAAGGCTGTACTCATACTCTATAAGTGCTTCAAGTGCATCCTGTGCAGCCAGCAATCCTTTTCTGCCACCACCGTAGATATCCGCAAGGCCTCTGTCGCCAGGGTTAGAAATTTTAGTGATGTAAGAGCTGAACAACCATAAATCGAAGGCATCAGCCAAGTTCTTGTGCTGTGCATCGTTCTGTGCGTTGTACCAAATAGCCATTTCTGGGTTATTACGGAATATACGCACCAGGTCATTCATCCTGAAAGATCCTACTGTCTGTTCAAAACCCAGCGGGTTTAGTGTAGACGGCACTTTAATGCTGATCGTCTGGATATCGTGGTACATGCGCGAACGCTTTTTATCAAATACCACATTTTCCTTCAGTTCCAGCAGATACAGTTGCTTTGGAAAGTACTCGTTACTTACCGGAGTTGATGATGTTGCAACGGCGTCACTGCCCAGGGCTGCTCCCCATGCATCCAGCTCCTCCTCCTGTTGCTGCTGCCCAAAACCTGCTGCAATCTCTTCTTCGCTCAGGCCACCACCAGATTCCTTTGGAGTCATATTCGCTATGAATTC
This sequence comes from Pontibacter brevis, assembly GCF_054779655.1. NCBI lineage: Bacteria > Pseudomonadati > Bacteroidota > Cytophagia > Cytophagales > Hymenobacteraceae > Pontibacter > Pontibacter brevis. The sequence goes on along the minus strand of NZ_BAAGXV010000090.1, from coordinate 106,308 downwards.
CTCACGTGTCAATGGTGTGTTAACAGAGTCAGATTTATAAGCTGTCAGTTCACCGCTTTTCACCGCATTGATGATGATTTTGGTGATCTCTCTGTTTTCTGAGAACATTGGCTTGTTCTGCTTTTCACGCAGGTCTATTTTACGCCAAACTGTTTTCTTGAACAGAATATCTGATTCCGGGATTGGTCTTGCTGAAGGGTTGCTTGCCGTTGTATTTGAAACCTGTTGTGCCATTGCACCTACAGACATCATAATACCAGCTGCTACACCTATTGCTTTGATTAGTTTCATACTCCTAGTAAGCTTCTAAATTTTAGTTTAGTGGTACTGTAAAGTTACCTTCCACACCGTTTACGTCAACAGCTTCCCCTTTGTAGTTCAGACGCTTCACGTCAACTATCTCCATTACCACTCTGTCTCCTTTGTTTGCTTTTGCAGCAAAGCTGGTCAGGTTAGCAGTTGGGCCATTTACTGTTGTCTGATCGATTGGTTGGTTATTTCTAACCAGGTAAGCATTCCACTTTGTTACTCTATAACGTGCTTCGTTAGGCAATAATTGCTTGAAGCCCTCATCAGGTACTGCCTGTATTTCTACAGCTCTGAATGATGCAGCCGGAACACCACGTTTGAAGTCCAGTGGTTTTCCATTCACCAACGCTACAAGCTCTGGTTTTGGCAAAGGACGAACTTTAAAAGTTTCCTGTCCGATTGCGTTACCACCGCTGCTCACGTTGATTGTTACCTGTGTTGAGTTAGGAATAATGGTTACAGCACCTTTCTTAGCACCTTTGATGGCAGCACCACCGCTTGCGCTAAAGCTTGGGTCATACACAGCACCTAATGCAGGAACCTGGATGTTCAGCTCGTTCGCGCACTGGAAATACAGTGCCTGTACTGCTGCAGATTGTACCTGTATTACAGGCTTTGCTACCACATATTCTTCTGTTACAGTGAACGTAGTGTCACGACCGTTTTGGTTGATTGTCACTTGGCCTTTCCACGTTTGCTTTGAGTTACCGTCTGCATCATAGTTAGAGGCCGATGCTACGAACTCTACCTGTCCCATGCCATTGGCAACCTTTACCGGCTTGCCCTGGAAACTCATTTTAGGAACGATGTTGTCAGAAGAGGCAGCGATAAACATGTCTGCCTTATACTTTGTACCAGCTGCTACTGTCTTTGACTCAGCACGGGCCATTGCAAAGATTTTCTCAAACTTGATGATGTCAGCACCAACTTCTGCTGCAAGCTTCTGCAAGGCATCAGCTTCATACTTCAGTATCTCATTCTCTTTCTGAGAAAGTACAGCCAAAGCAGCCACTAATGGTGTCTCTTCGAAGTTTAGCTCAGCAAAATCTTTGTTCTTCTGGTTAGGGTCCTGACTTGCTATCGGATCTTCTGAACCATCTCTGGCAAGCTTATCTGGCATGCCTGGGTTATACTGCTTCAGGTACTTGGCATAGCTGTTTAACTTGTCTTTCAACTCGTATGCCAAGCCGTTGTTCTTGTTTGCAGCGCCAATCATAGTGTTGGCTACAATGTCATTTGCTTCAGGGTTTGTGTAGCCGTTGTCTTCTACATTTTTGCCCCCTGTTTTCTCAACCAGCGTCTCACGAATACCCTGAATATAAGTAACCATTTCCGCTGTTTGCTCACGTACTTCCTGTGCTTGTTTCAGCACACGCTGGTCATTTGCAGAAGGATTCTTGTTTTCTGCAATGGCAGCTCTGATATTGGATACGACCCCGGCATTATCTGTTCTTGTTCTCGCATTCACTTCCTGCAAACTTTCGTCCAGGAACTGAAACTTTAACAGGATAGCCGAGCTCACATTTAAGGCAAGCATAGCGGTCAGTACGAGGTACATCATACCGATCATCTTCTGCCTTGGTGTCTCTTTTCCTCCAGCCATTTTATACTATATATAAACTGTTGTTTTCTTTGTTGATTTATAGAACTGAACCGGAATTAGCCTCTCATTGCTGTCAGCATGTTACCGTACACCGTGTTGAGGTTGTGCAGGTTCTGCGTTAAGCGAGATACTTCTTCTTTGAACTGTGCTGTATCCTTGCTGGCATCTGTTAAGTTCTCCATTGCCATGCTTAGGTTACCGTAGAACTTGTTCATTGCTTTCAGGTGGTTGTTTGCATCCTGAAGTTCCATCTCGTAAACAGCATTCAGTGCGCCCAGGTTCCTTGTCATGTTCTGTACCTGACCGTGGTACTCCTGTGCATCTACTGTAGAGCCAGCCATTTGTGCAAGGGCATCAGCAGTAGTAGCATATGCTTTGTTAATCTGGCCTAGCTGGTCTGCAGCAGCTCTAACTTTTACATTATATTCTTCAGTAGCGGCAGTTGCCTGGCTCAGGTCAGCTAATTGAGCTGTTGTATCACTCAATCTGTTCAGGCCAAGACCAAGGTTGTTAATTGTTTCTGGTGTGATGTCAGCATTACGCATCATCTCATCCAGTTTGCCAGTGATGGATGGCCCTTGAGCCACTGCTGCAGCCGGAACAAGTCCTTCGCCAGCATAATCATCGGCTAGTTGTGGGTATACTCTGGCCCAATCCGGTTCGTGTGGTTGTGGCTGGAATGCACTAAGGAAGAAGATAACCGCCTCCGTAAGCAGACCTACTATAAGCATTTCGTTTGCAAAGTCCCAGTGTTGGATTTTGAACAATGCACCCACGATTACGACAGCAGCACCAATACCATAAATTTTGGGCATTAACACGTCGAACAGGAAATTACGACCTCTAGCTTTGCTCATTTTGTTTTCTGATTAATTGTGAACGTTAAAAAAAGGGTTGAAAAGGGTTTGTTTAATTTGGTTATAATAATTTTATCTGAATTCATTACCGGAAGATCTTCCCAGATATATCATCGTGTTTCGGAAGCCTATATAAGATCTGGCTGAATCCTGGTATTCGAAGTTACGCGTACCTGTCTCCAGGAAATATGCGATGTCTTTCCATGAACCACCTCTTACCACTTTGCGCGGCTCGTTAGGGTCATCGTACACAGGGTTCAAATCCCACGTAATCGGAACACTTGCTTCAGCATAAGCATCTGAACACCACTCTGCTACGTTTCCGGCCATATCATATAAACCGAAGTCGTTCGGGAAGAACTGTGCAACCGGGGCTGTGTAAGTAAATCCGTCGCTGTAGTAATCGCCACGGCCTGGCTTAAAGTTTGCCAGCAGACAGCCTTTTGCATTGCGCAGGTATGGCCCGCCCCAAGGGTAAACAGACATGTCACGACCACCTCTGGCAGCATATTCCCATTCTGCTTCTGTTGGCAGACGGAACGCTGGCATTGGTGCCATTCCATTTTCTGTGTTTGCCTGGTTTTTGTGCTTTGTGCGCCACTCGCTGAAGTACTTGGCTGCAAACCAATCTACCCCAACTACCGGATAATCGTCAAATGCCGGGTGAGAAAAATAGTACTCCATCAAGGGGTCACCCATATGATAAGTATAGTCCCTTACCCAAACTGTCGTGTCAGGATACAATTGAGACATCACATATTCTTCTCCTAAAACATCCAAAGAATCTTGCAGCATCACATTGATGAACTGGCGGTATTCGTTGTTAGTGATCTCAGTTTCATCCATATAGAAGCCACCAATCGTCACTTGCTTGTTCAGGTTGGCCATTGACGCTGCTATATCCTGATCTGCCTGGCCCATATGAAAAGTACCACCCGGACAGATTACCATGCCGTAAGGCACAGCCTGTGGATTGTACTCTGGACGGTCCTCTGCTCCTACAAGGTCTCCCTCGGGTCCGCGTCCCATTCCACAGCCTGCAAGCAGTATCACCGCCAATGCGAATGTAGACAGCTTAATTAGTTTGTTCATGATGACTATTAAAAGAAGTAAAAGTTTCGATTATAATTGATAATTACACTTTGACAGGTGTAGCAAATATATAAGAATTACAAACAAATAAAAAAACAATTAGCCGCATCCCGTAGTTATAATTTCTAAACGGGATAAGAGGCTGATTATTATCCTTATAAATAACAAATTTTTTCTGCCCTGTTTGGCTTTTTTATCCGTAAACAGTGCAATATTGAGGGGTGCTCTGCCTAACTATTTAGTAAAATAGTAGCGCGGAGTTCTTACGGGTGGTTTAAATCTGATAACTGGCTCTGGCAGTCGGTAATTCAGCATCACCTCATGCGAGGTAGCTGCTTTCGCCGCCGGGTTAAAAGTAGTCAAATCTATAGCATAACCTACTCGTAGGGCATTGTCCTGAAACAGAGATACTCCCACAAGCGCACTAACAGCTTCTTCATATCTATAATTCAATCCTGCCCAATATTTTTCCTGAAACATCACCCGGCCCCCTACATCAAAGGAGAAAACCTCCGTGTCGTGCTTCAGGAGGAGGGTTGGCGTTACTGTCACATCTGATGTCAATGCATAGTTATATCCTGCTGTTACATAAATATGGTTTTCCCCCAACAGCGTTCCTGCGCCTGTTCTGGTAGAGTCTGCAAACTCGTATTCCGCACGCAGTAGGTTGGATACACCACCGCCTGCATAAAATGTCTCGGACTGATACCATAGGCCTGCACCCAGGTCGAATTTTGTGTCCTCGCTGTTGAACGGTACATTCGGGTCGCCGCCATCTATTGCCCTGTAGTTTCCCTTTCTGTAGTTGTTTACATTGCCCTGCACACCAATTCCTAGTCTGCCGGATTCTCCTATATTAATATGGTAAGCGTAAGATACGGCAGCCGTTAGCACAGTCGTGTTGCCTATCCTGTCGCGCATCAGGTTTAATCCAACACCGCCATGCAACAGGCGCAACGGTGTGCTGGCTGTCAGTAAAAGTGTTCTGGGTGCTCCGCCATCGTCAAAAGAAGGATCATAACCCAGCCATTGGTAACGGTATATAGAAGTGAACTCAGGGCGATTCGTGATGCCGGCGTAAGCAGGGCTAATCTGCATGCCATTAAACCCATAATGTGTAAACTGAGGTTGCTGCTGTGCCATTACTGCAGGTGCACACATGAGCAGGAGCAACATCAAAACTGGTAGAAGCTTTTTCATAGGCCGTGGCAACATGGCGAAGTATGGTTGCAGCGTGTTCGGATAGGCACCCGCTGTCCAAATATAGTTATTAAACAGTTAAACGCAAACGCTGACTATATTCGTATAGTGTGCGTTTGCGTTTAAGTAACTATGCAATACAGAGATAAAGGTTGCGTTAGGCGCTTACTTTTTTAGGTGCTGCATCTGGTTCTGTATGTACACCTCGATGGCCCCCGTCATGGATGGCGCATTTGGCATAGGTGCTTCGATATCAAGTTCCAGGCCGGCGTCACGCACTGCTTTGGCTGTTGTAGGCCCAAAGGCTGCGATGCGGGTATTGTTCTGCTTGAAATCAGGGAAGTTTATGAACAGTGAACTGATGCCAGACGGGCTGAAGAATGCAATGCAGTCGTAGGTCACATCATCCAAATCAGAGAGGTCGGCAGCTACTGTTTTGTAAATGATGGCCTCTGTGTGCTTGATTTTGTTTGCTGTCAAAAACTCCGGTATGTCTTCTTTGCGGATGTTAGAGCAAGGGAACAGGTATTTCTCGTTCTTATGCTTCTTGATTACCTCAAAAAGATCCTTCGCTGTTTTCTCCCCCACAAACAACTTGCGCTTGCGAAGCGTGATGTACTTCTGCAGGTAGTATGCCGTCTGGTCAGAAATACAGAAGTACTTCATGTCAGCAGGCATTTCTATTTTACTTTCCTGGCAGATTCTGAAGAAATGGTCTACCGCGTTACGGCTGGTGAAAATGACAGCCGTATGCGACAGAATATCTACCTTGTCTTTCCTGAACTCTTTAAAAGGCACTGGCTCTACCTCAATAAAAGCCCTGAAATCAACTTTGATGTCATACTTCTCCGCTATAGAGAGGTATGGCGAGTTATCGGTTGTAGGCTGGGGTTGTGTAACCAGTATTGTCTTAATCGGAATTTTGTACCTTTCAGGGTTTGCAGTGCCCTTTGCGTTGCTTTCAGCCATAGTCAGTTGGAACGGTTGTTAAAATTTCACCTGCTGCAATACCCGCTGCTAACGCCGGTTTGTGTTAATAAAAGTTGAAAACGATCAACTTTAGCATTATGGCCAGCGGAATTACTTCTGTGGCGCAAAGGTATGAAAATAAATGCAAATTTAGTACAGGGGCTTTTTTATTTACTGTTGTAAACACGCGCAGCGTGGTGATTACCAGTACGAATGATACCGCAAGGTTTGAAATTAAAAGAATTGTCTCCGGAATGGTGGTGTATAGTGCCAGGTACAGGAGCATAACGAGCGGCAGAAATATTCCCAGAAATAGCATCGATCTTATAAATTCCCGATACTGTAATTGCACTACCTGCTCGAGCCCAAAAATAAAACCCATAATTTTCAGGAAAAGGTACTTGAGCAGGATGATAATAAATATAAGCAAAGTGTAAAATATTACTTTGGTTGTAATATCGGCCTCCGAGACAGGAAAAAGACGGTTAAACAGCTGTATCTGCTGCACATTGGTATGAATGGCGGCAATAAGCAGCGCCAGGGTAAGCGAAAAGGCCAGCACAAACAACAAGCTTGAGAGCGAACCGATGGGTTTCGCCAAAGCGCCTTCTTCCAATGCATTGGTATTGATGAAAGAGTCAAGCCGAAACAAACCGCTGAAGTCATTCGGGAAATTCTTCCGGAGCGCACCGTATGCCAGCCCAATAACCAGCAAAAACAAAATAAAAGCATTTTGATTCACGTACTCGCGCATCCGGATGGAAAGGGGGCGTTCGTGTAGCTCGCTTGCCTGTTCCGGAAAGCGCGGCTGGTTCTGGAAAGAGCTGATGTTGGGCTGCTGATACGGATGCCACACAGTCAGCAGGTATTTACCTTCAATAGGGGCGACACCTTTGCTGTGCTTCGCCAAATCAATGGTGTAGTTGGCAGAAAAATTGGCCTTGAAGATAAGCTGGTTGTTCAGAAACAGGCAAAGGTCCTTTGGAGCAGTAAAAAGAATATTGAATGGCTGTGCCTGCGTAATATTCAGCCATTGGTGCAGCGCATTATACCCCGAATGCCTCCCGGCTACGTAGGGCATCAACTGCGTTCCATTGTCCCGCTGTATCATCCAGTCGGCTGTGATAGTGTTTTTCTGCTCCAGGGGCAGGATCTGCGCCTGTGCGGGCCACAGCCATGTGATACTGTATAAGAAGAATAAGAGGCTAAGCCTTAACCTTCGCCTTTGGAATACTTTGTGCACTATGTGATTTATAAACTCCCAGAAACACACTCAACACCACAGAGAAAGCCAGTAGTACCATCATGATTTCCTGATTGCCCCAGTTGCCGAAACTCACTACAAACGCAATAATCAATAAATTGATCATACCGAGAATCAGAACTGTGCTGATTTGGTTAAAGCCCATTGCCAGCAGGCGGTGGTGGATGTGGTTTTTGTCAGGAACGAAGGGGGAGGAGCCTTTCATGATACGGATAAGCGAAACACGCAGCGTGTCGAAAAGAGGCACAAAGAGAATACCCAGGGCCACAGCAGGAGATGCCTGCTCAGCCCGCATCTCAATGAACTGAATGGCCAGAATGGAAACAATGAAGCCGCAAAGAAGCGAGCCGGTGTCTCCCATAAAAATAGAGGCCTTATGAAAGTTGTACCGCAAGAAGCCAAGCACCCCGCCAATGAGGCAAAAGGCAACAGCTGCATAATTGCTGTAAGCAGCGCCACCAAACAGGTAGAAATAGAGCCCGAAGGTGCTGGATGCAATCAGCACGAGGGTGCCTGCCAAGCCATCCAATCCATCGATCAGGTTGATGGCATTCGTGATGCCGATAATGACAAAGAATGTAAAGGCATAGCTCAGGCCTATAGGCAGTTCTCCTATGCCAAAGATCCCTTGAAAGCTTGTGATACGAATATCTGCCATAAACATGACAATTCCCGTAGCCAAAAGCTGCACAGAAAACTTCTTTAACGCTGAAATGGTGATGAGGTCGTCTTTCAGGCCAATGAAGAAGAGGATAATGCAGCCCGCGAGTAGCTGTTGCACACCGTTATCGAGGTTGGTGAAAATGGTAAGTGCCGACATAAAGCCTGCAAACATGGCCAGTCCTCCTAAACGCGGCGTAAGTTCTGCATGCACAGTTCGGAGGTTTGGTGTGTCCAGGATGTTTTTGAGATGCGCTACTCTAATAATAGACGGAACAGCGAACATGGCAATAAGAAAAGCCCAACTGGAGGCAAGTATGAGGGGTAAAATTCTCTGATCCATAAGCACCAAAATGGAAGTAAAGAGCAGGGTGTACCTTTACTTCTTAAAGTTAACAACAGCACAATCTCTCTTTAGCCAGTGGCTAACAGCGAGGTAAATATACAGCATTTTTGTATAAAAAATAGTTAATGTTTTTGTCTTGAAATCTGCACGGGTGAAATTTAGCTCAACTTACGAGTGTAGTACCCCCTGCATCTGCAGCATACTTATTTCAATCAGGTTGTCTTCCTGTATAGACTCCGGCACGAATACGAACTTCTTATCAAAAATCTGCCTGTCAATGTAGTAGCTCACCCAGTATTCATTGTTGATATGGAAGATGGATGGATCAATCGGCTCAATCTGCACAAAGCTCTTTGCCTCCACGCGCTCAAACATATGCCGCAGCACCGATGTCTTTACCTCGTTTCCGTCCATAACGCCATAGCCTTTAGAGGCTATCAGCACGTTCTCTACTGCAAAGGCATTGTTATTAAGTAAATAAACGTTCCAGATATCTTCCCCGGACTCACTAAGGGAGGTCGCTATCGCCACTGCGATGCCCTCTACTGCTCCAAAATCAATGTCTTTCTTCATGTACTGCTGTGGTAATAGTGGCGCCAAAAAGGGCTGCCAAGTGCTTTTGTAATCTTTCCTCCACCTCTGCCAATGGCACCTCATGCCCCAGTTCCTTTGCAAGTGAGGTTACCTGCTTATCGGAGATGCCGCAGGGCACAATGTTGTTGAAGTAACTGAGGTCCGTGTTGACGTTGAAGGCAAAACCGTGCATCGTGACCCAGCGGCTGCACTTCACACCCATGGCGCATATTTTGCGGGGGTTGCGCTGCACCTCGTGGTCCAGCCACACACCTGTAAGTCCCGGAATGCGGCCGGCGCTGATGCCGTATTCTTCCAGCGTCAGAATGATAGCCTCTTCCAGAAACCGCAGGTACTTGTGTATGTCTGTGAAGAAGTTTTCCAGGTCCAGGATTGGATAGCCGACAATCTGACCGGGGCCATGGTAGGTTATGTCGCCGCCACGGTTTATCCTGTAATAAGAGGCCTTCTTCTCCTTTAGTCCGTCTTCGTTCAGGAGCAGGTGCTCCTCATGGCCGCTTTTGCCCAGCGTGTACACGTGTGGGTGTGAGCAGAACAACAGGTAGTTTGGGGTGGGGCGCTGTGCACCCTCTTCCGCTTTTCGGTTTTGCACCTTCAGCTCCAGAATGCTGTTAAATATTTGCTCCTGGTACTCCCACGCCTCTTTGTAGTCCATCAGGCCGAGGTGCTCGAATTTTATTTCAGTATTTTTCTGCACGCTATTTTTTTGAAAGTTCGCCTTTCAGATAATTAATGTTATCAATGCTGTCTGGGTCCACGCCATTCAGCTCGGCCAGGTAAACCGATACCCAGTCAAACATGTGGATAAGGTGGAACGCCTGCTCCAGGAAAGTAGCCCCACGGGCTTCCATCTCCAGCACATCCTGCACCTTTCCTTCAAAGATTTTCTTTGTCAGGTCCATGCGCAAACGCACACGTGTGTGGTCGTAACTGGTCTTGATGAGCAGCACTACCATTTGGCTGAACAGGCGCTCCGGATGCTGCCAACCCACAATCTCGTTGTAGTTCATCTCCGGGAAAACATTTACATGGCTCAGCTGCTTTGCATTTAAGTTAATTTGCTGCTGAAAACGAGCTGCCACAGGTCCCATTGCGTCGCTAACGTAAAGCATCGGCAGCTTATTATAAAAAGCATTCGCCAAGGCACTGGCCTGCACCTTAATGCTTCCCGACAACTCCTCCAGTAGGTTTATACTCTGCCTTACTTCTGTTTTAAAAGTATTATCCAGCAGTTCGGCATGGTGCAGCAGGTACAGCATCAGTACGACAGAGTAGCCAAGGCAGGCTCTCGGCTGCTGCGATTCACCGGGTATGATAATGAAAGGCATGTTGTTGTCCTTGGCTAGGCGCAACAGCTCCCCGCCAGAGGTAACAAAGCAAACAGAAGCGTCGCTGCGCATGGCGGCTCTTACTGCTGTAAGCGTCTCCTCTGTGTTTCCGGAGAGAGAGGAGGCAATAAAGAGGGTGTCCGGCCCCACAAAGGATGGCACCGCGTAGCCTTTGTTCACTACCACGGGCACAGAAAGCTTGTCGGCCACATAAGCCTGGATGAGGTTGCCTCCAATTCCGGAGCCACCCATACCTGCAATTACTACATTATTATACTTAGGGCCGGAAAAGTTAACAGTGGCCTTCCCCCCGATATCCATCGCATCGCGCAGCTGCTGTGCAAAACCCTCAACGAGTTGCTTCATAATTCGTCTTTAATTCTGATGAACAATCATTTAATCTCAGACTGATGCAAATTACGAGATAATTAATGGCTTCTCAAAAGAACACCCACCTCCACACCGGGCTGGCCGGTGAAAACCGCGCTGCAGCCTACCTGCAGCAGCAGGGTTATTCCATTGTGCGAAGAAACTACAGGCACAGGCGTGCCGAAGTGGACATTATTGCACAGAAAGAGAACCTTCTGGTTTTTGTTGAAGTCAAGACCAGAAGTACTGATAGGTACGGATATCCGGAGGAGGCAGTTAACTACAGGAAGGAGACGATGATACTAAACGCTGCGCAGGCGTTCATTTATAAAATAAACTGGCAACACGACATTCGGTTCGACATCATAGCCATCACCCTGCACGCGCCTGTCACTATACACCATATAGAGGATGCCTTTCATTAACGCTGCGCCTGAGAGCGCCTGTCCAGCTTGTCTTTCTCAAATATAAGCGTGCCGTGGCGGTCATATTCCTTTACCAGGTAAGGCTCGAAGCGCTGGTCATAAACTGTTTTGGGATACTGGAACTCGTGATGACGCCGGCCCCGGAAGTCGTAATAGTGAATCCAGGTGCCTATTTTGCGGCCTTTCTCATACTGCCCGGACCACTGCACCTGCCCGTTTTCATAGAAGCGGTAGTACGTGCCCTGCACTTCGCCGTAGGCATATGGGATTACTTCTTTGATTTTTTCCTGATTGCTGTCGTAGTAAGTGACCACCGCATCGCGTACAAAACCCTTCTCGTAATGCTCCTTTCCTACTAAAGTGCCTTCCTCGTCAGGACGATACTTTTCCCAGCGCAGATGTTTGGTGCCTACATAAAAGTAGCCTTCCTCTACTGTCTGCCCGTCAATCTTCTTTACGTAAGGGCCATGCAACACTTTGTAGCGCGATTGGTCTACCTCGTTGCTGCTGGTGCGGTACAATTTGCGCTTTTTGGTATCGTACAGGTACTTTGCAGGTGCATACGGATTGGGGGCTTCGTGCTCGGGAAGGTAGCTGAACGTCTCCAGCGTCTCGCGGGAGCCACGGCCTGATTTTATGAAGCCGCGCTTTACCTTATAGCCCAGGAAGTAGCGTTTGCTTTGTTTCTTCTTTTTTTTCTTTTTGTTGCCTTCCTCAACATCCTCCCTCTCCAGGGCTTTCCTGACTTCTACATCAGGGTTGATAGTGTCTGCAGAGGCAAGGGCACTGTCAATCTTAGTGCCTCCCTTCAGCCGTGCCTGGTTCAGGTTATAATCGCTGTTCCACTTCGGTTGGCCGCAACCGCCTAAGGTAAGGAGTCCTAGTCCTGTCACAAAAGTCAACGCCAGAAGTACAGAGTGCCTCATGTTCAATATTAGTGAATTTTTAAACGTTAAACTGTCAGATGGCCGGTTTAGCAGAATGTACCTGTAATAACTCAGCCATTGCGTCATTTAACCACTACCCAGGCAATTAATATAGTAAACGTAAAGATGAACATAAATCATATAAGCACCAATACGTTGATTTGCCCTATAACTTTACCTGTGGCGGGTTAGTTTCATGAGCAGTGCCATTAAAAGCAAAAAAGGCAGCACCCAACGGGTACTGCCTTTTACTGTAGGTATAATTTTAATTTGTACTATCCGCTGTTATTCTTTCGTCATGAGCTCAAAGCTGCGCTTTACGAAAGAGGTAAGGGCTGCGCCAGAAAGCATGTTCTGCGACAGCAGCGCCAAATCAAATGCCTGACGGGCCACGGCTGCTTTGTTATCGCCATCAGCGTTCAGCACGCGCTGGTTCAGCGGGTGGTTTGCATTAATGGTTACGTTGTACGTATCCGGCATGTCGCCCATGAACATCATGCCACCGCCACCGGTTCTGTTCATGTCCTTCATGCGGCGCATGAACTCAGGCAGCGTAATCACCACCGGTGCATCGTCCGGAGACAGAGGCGCCACTTCAACGTGCATGTGCTGGTTGTTGATAGCCTGCTCGTAAGTGGTCTTCAGCTCTTCCTTCTCCTTGTCGTTCAGCACGCTCTCCTTTGTCTCGTCACGCTCAATCAGCTTGTCGATGGTTTCAGAGTCTACGCGCTTCAGCGTGGTTTTCTCCAGTTTCTGCTCCAGCATACCAATAAAGTGGCTGTCAATAACAGAATCCAGCTTCAGCACATCATAGCCCCTGTTTTGGGCGGCTTCGATAAAAGCATGCTGCTTGTCTGCATCCGTTGTGTACAGCAGTACCAGCTGCTCACTTTTGTTTGTCTGGTTTGCCTGTACCAGCGCCTTGTATTCTTCTAAAGTATGGTACTTGCCCTCAGTGTTCTGCAGCAGCACGAAGTCTTTTGCTTTCTCATAGAACTTGTCATCTGAAAGCATGCCGTACTTCACAAACACGTTGATGTCGTCCCAGGTCTTCTCAAACGTCTCGCGGTCTTTCTTGAAGATATCGTTCAGCTTATCCGCTACCTTCTTGGTAATATAGGTGTTGATTTTCTTTACGCTGGAATCAGCCTGCAGGAAAGAGCGGCTAACGTTCAGCGGAATGTCCGGCGAGTCGATGATACCGTGCAGCAGCATCAGGAACTCCGGCACTACGTCTTTCACCTCGTCGGTGATAAACACCTGGCGGGAGTAGAGCTGGATTTTGTTGCGCTGCAGCTCAAAATCGTTCTTGATTTTAGGGAAGTACAGGATACCTGTCAGGTTAAACGGGTAGTCTACGTTCAGGTGAATCCAGAACAGCGGCGGCTCAGAGAACGGGTACAACTCCTTGTAGAAGTTTTTGTAATCCTCGTCTGTCAGGTCGGCAGGCTGCTTTGTCCAGATGGGGTTCGGGTTGTTGACTACCTCGCCCTCAAACTCTACCGGCACCGGCAGGAACTTGCAGTATTTGTCCAGGATGTTGCGGATGCGGGCTGTTTCCAGGAACTCGTCAGAATCCGGGGCAACGTGCAGAATAACGTCAGTTCCGCGGTCTTCTTTCTGTGCGTCTGTAATTGTAAACTCTGTGCTGCCATCGCAGGTCCAACGGGCCGGTTCAGCACCTTCCTGGTACGACTTTGTCACGATGTCCACACGGTCGGCCACCATAAAGGCAGAGTAAAAGCCCAGACCGAACTGACCGATGATTTGGTCTTTGTCGCCAGAGGCATCTTTAAAGCGCTCCACAAATTCAGACGCTCCTGAAAAGGCTATCTGGTTAATGTACTTTTTAATTTCCTCCGCTGTCATACCGATACCATTGTCGGATATCGTGATGGTGCGCTCGTCTTTGTTAACGGCTACTTTTACTTTCAGCTCGCCCAGGTCGCCTTTATACTCACCGACAGCTGCCAGACGCTTTACTTTCTGCGTGGCATCTACGGCGTTACTCACCAACTCACGCAGGAAAATCTCGTGGTCAGAGTATAAAAACTTCTTGATGATGGGGAAAATATTCTCGGTGTGAATCGAAATATTACCTCTTTCTTCCATGTTTATACTGTATATATTTTGAAAAATCTTTTTGCTCGACAGGATACTGTTGGCATAGGGCTTTCAAATCCTGTTCCAGAGCGGCGGCTGCAGCACTTTTGTGACAGGTTGTCAGAAAAGTGCCCTGTAAAGGGGGAGACTATGCCCGAAAAGCTGCTGCCAGGGAACATTCCGGCGATACATGCAGTAGAAGAGGTGTCTAAAATGCAGGACAAAATTGCTGCAAATGCAACATTGTGGAATTAATTGTACATTTGTAGAGGTTCAAGTATAGAAGTGCAGCTCTTCCTGAGATATATCGCCCTGTTTCTGCTCCTGCTTTTCTGCAGGGCCATGGTACCGGATGCTCTTTTGCTGAAGATGCACCCGCACACCCACACGGTGCATACCGACCACACCGACACACACAAAGCCCAGGTCGGCCTGAAGCACAAGCACTGCCCGGTAGAGGATGTGTTTGGCAAACCTTATCAGGGAAGCTTTCCTGCGCTTGAATTTAAACCTGTTGTACATCGTGCTGTCTATGTCGTTCGCTATACCGGCACGTGGCACAGCATACCATATTCTTCTGCCTTTCTTCGGGGCCCACCTTTAACTTAGTTTTAGCTTGTTTGCCCATTTTGTCTGACCGCGTCATCCCGCACTTTATTATGAGTGTGGCGCCGCAGGCATAGGCATACTTAAAAATTCTACTGTAATAACCCTCCTTAGCTTGCTGTATCTTTTAGAACAGGTAGCTGAAACGGGTTTGGCAGAAGCTTCTGTAGTTTTTGCCGACTATAGCTAAAATTTAAGCCGTGTTTATTTCCAAATTCTTTCAGCAGATTGTGCTGCTGATATTCTTTTTCCTGGCCATGCAGGTGCAGCCGGCACTGGCACAGCTCTTACCCCCTCCAGACCCCGAAACAGGGCCTGAGCAGGACTGTGGACTTACTTTATCCGGGAAGGTGCTGGACCATGACACCCGCGCTACACTGGTGGGAGCCACTGTGTCTATTCCGGCGCTTCATCAGGGTTCCACGGCGGATGAGTATGGGAATTACCATTTCCACCACCTGTGCCAGGGTACTTATACCTTGCAGGTTACCTATGTGGGGTACGAGCCGGAAAGCTTTACCATCCGGCTGACAAGTTCCTCTGTCAGGGACCTGCCGCTACATACAGCAGCCAGAACACTGGGCACAGTAGAAGTGACAGGGCAGCATCTGCAGGAGCAGGCGCAGTCGTCGCAGACGCTGTCGGGCAGGGAACTGGCGGAGACGCGGGGCCGGTCGCTGGCAGAGTCGCTGCGGGGCATAGCCGGCGTTACCACCATTCAAACCGGCCCGACTATTTCCAAGCCTGTTATACATGGCATGCACAGCAACCGTGTGCTGCTGCTGAACAACGGTGTGCGGCAGGAGGGGCAACAGTGGGGTACAGAACATGCCCCGGAAATAGACCCCTTTGTGGCAACAGAGATGAAGGTAATAAAAGGTGCTGCCGGTGTGCGCTATGGTGCTGATGCCATTGGCGGTGTGGTAATTGTAGAGCCACCCGCACTGCGCGCTGCTCCTGGCGTGGGCGGTGAAGTGAACCTGCTGGGCAGCACCAACAACCGCCAGATGGTTGCGTCGGCTACGGCAGAAGGCAATTTTGCCGGTATTCCGCCACTAAGCTGGCGCCTGCAGGGTACCGTGAAGAAAGCCGGTAATACCCGCACCCCAGACTATTACCTGGAGAACACGGGCTTGGAGGAGCAGAACTTTTCGGCGGCACTGGGTTACCAGAAAGAGTCGTTTGGCGGGGAGTTGTTCTACAGCCAGTTCAATACAAAGCTGGGCATCCTGCGGGCCTCTCACATCGGTAACCTGACAGACCTGAACTATGCGATTGCGCGTGGCCGGCCGGCCGGCGCCGAAAACGTGGGTTTTACCTACCACATCGGCCGGCCCTACCAGAACGTACAGCACGACCTGCTGAAGGCAAAAGCCTACCTGCAGACTGGTGAGGCGGGCAGGCTGGAGTTTATATACGGCTGGCAGCGCAACAGGCGGGAGGAGTACGATGTGCATGGCTCTGTAGCCGACAGGCCTGCGCTTTACCTTAACCTGAACACGCATACCACAGAGGCCATCTGGGAACATAAGCCCTTGGGTAACTTTTCCGGCTCGGTGGGAGTGAGCACCATTTACCAGCAGAACACCTACAAGTACAGCGATTTTCTGCCTTTCTATACGGGTATAACGGCCGGCGCTTTTGCCATTGAGAAATGGCGCAAGGACAGGCTGCAACTAGAGGCGGGCCTCCGCTACGACTTCAGGTACCTGCAGGTGAAGCGATTCTCTGCCAACCGGGAGCTGTTAAAGCCGGAGTTTAATTTCAACAACGTATCCGGGACACTCGGGGCTTTGTATGATGTGGGGTATCACCTGACCTTTGGCCTGAGTGCCACCTCCGCCTGGCGGGCACCCAGTGTGAACGAGCTCTTCAGCAATGGCGTGCACCACAGCGCCGCCACTTACGAGATAGGTGACCCGGGGCTGAACTCGGAGCAGGCGTATAACTTTGAGGCCTCCGTGAATTACTTCGGCAACATTCGCCTGAACGGGCAGCTGAGCCTCTACCACAATTTTATTAACAATTACATCTACCTGTCGCCGCTGGCTGAGCCTGTGCTTTCGATACGGGGCGCATTCCCGGCTTTCCGGTACAGGCAAACGAATGCGACGTTTAGTGGAGTAGACCTGAACCTGCAGTACAACCTGCTGCCTAACCTGATTATAGACTCTAAAACAGCTATTGTGCGTGCCAGAAACACCGTGGCAGATGATTATCTTATCAACATCCCGGCTGACAGGTTTGACAACAGCTTGCGCTATGAGTTCAACCATGCTTCAGATAACAGGGGGCGCTTTTCAGGAACGTATGTTTCTTTAGGAGGCACCTATGTGGCAGAGCAGACGCGTATACCGGAAAAAAGCGACGAGGACTTTGCGCCGGCACCGGGTGCTTACTTTCTGATGCATGCGGAGGCGGGCACTACGGTCA
The DNA here is from genome assembly GCF_054779655.1 of Pontibacter brevis. Taxonomy (NCBI): domain Bacteria; kingdom Pseudomonadati; phylum Bacteroidota; class Cytophagia; order Cytophagales; family Hymenobacteraceae; genus Pontibacter; species Pontibacter brevis. Next base: position 89,224 of record NZ_BAAGXV010000090.1, on the reverse strand, counting down.
TGTTAGGAAACCAGCCACTGGAAGTAGGTATAACAGGCAATAACCTGCTCAATACCACTTACCGCGATTACCTGAACCGCTTCCGTTATTTTGCCGACGAAGCGGGCCGCCTGATCATGTTCCGTGTGAGGGTGCCGCTGGATTTCAGTAAATCTTAAAAATCAATTTATCTAACACCAGCAGCATGCTGGTGTATCATGTAACTTATTTTTTACCAATTAAACTTTACCAAAATTTATCAACGTATGAAAAATCTATTCAGACCTTACCTGACTGCTTTTATGATGGGTTCTTTGCTGTTTGCTTCTGCCTCTTGCGGTGGCAATGAGCCAGAGCCAACAAACGATGAAGAACTGATCACCACTGTTACCATAACACTTGTGCCTGAAGGCAAATCGCAAAGTGTGACTGCTATTTTCAGTGATCCAGATGGCCCGGGTGGGAATAACCCTACTATCCAGACACTGAACCTGGAGCCCAACACAGTATACAATGCCACTCTTACCTTCTCTGACGAGAGTAAGACGCCACCGGTGGATATCACAGAGGAAATAGAGGAGGAAGGTGATGAACATGAGATATTCTATCAGGCCTTGAATGGCCTGAATATAACTTCTGTTCAGAAAACAGATATGGACGCCAATAACCATCCGATTGGGTTGGAAGCCACTATTACGACTGGCGCAGCAAGTTCAGGTGTACTCCGTATCACTTTAAAACATCAGCCCGGCCTGAAAGGAAACACCAGCAACATTGCATTGGGTGAAACTGATGTGGAAGCTGACTTCCCAACGGTAATTCAGGAATAACCGAGCGTAAATGAAATGAAAAAGGAGGTGTCTTGAGCTGGCACCTCCTTTTTTTGTCTTCATTTTCTACGCCAGCAGCTCTATTGCTTTATTGATGCGCTTAACTCTAGTTTCGGGCCTCTTCGCCTCCAGCACAGCCATTACATATTCTTTGCGGTGCGTAAACGCCAGCTGGTTGAATTGCTCCAGCAAGCCTGCCTCCTCCAGCGCCTGCTGCATGTCTTCGGGTACGGTGACTGTTTTTGTTTTCCTGTCTATGCCTGGCATATCCACTCCAAAAGTAGAGGCTTCTTTACGCTCTGACTGGTGCCTGAACCGCAGCGCCGACCACGTTTCGTCTATGGCAATCTGCCTTACACCTGAGTAGCCCAGGGCCAATATAGTTTCCCATCCGTTGTCACGATTCAAGTTTGTTTTTATGCCCGATGTTTTCTTCGGGTAAGCAATCCAAAGCAATGCTCCCGGTTTCAATACGGCAATAGCCTGTGGCCTAAACTTCTCCAATTCCTCCTTACTTTGCACAAACAACTGCACCGCGTCGTAAGTACCCACTGCAGGAGTCTCATCGGCACGTTAAAAATATATCCTTCCGCTGACAAGGTTTGCGCAAATGCTTCCGGAGCGTTCAGGAGCAACAGGTTGTGGCCGGGCTTTAACTGTAATTTCTTAGTTAAATCTTTCATATAGAGAAGTTTTAGATGCCACAACGGTACTTGTGCAGCCGAAGCCCGTAGTGTAGCAACGGTAAAGGCTGCACAGGGTTATGCAATAGTTTTATTTGACCAGCTCTTTTTGAAGCAGTTCCCGCAGCTCGTCTGCTGTAGGATTGAGGGCAACAATGACCCCTTTCTTATTAACAAGCACAGTGCCACCGCCACCAGCATAGTCGTACTTCTGCCAAATGCCATTCTGGTCATTCAAATCAATTAAGTTTAGCCAAGGGTACTTATCTCTTTCCATAGCTTTTTTAAACTTATCCGTATTTTTGAACTCTCTGGCGATGCCAATGACGGAGAATCCTTTGTCTTTGAACTCTTCATAAACAGGAATCATATTCCTGCTGATTTTGATGCAGCTTCCACACCAGGAGCCCCAGAAATCAAGGAGCACATAATCATCCTTAATCACCTTGGAAAGCTTCACTACTTTCCCTTCCAAAGTAGGGGCAGAGAAGTCAAAGTATTTGCCCCCAACCTGTAGGCGCTCACGGCTTTCCATCTTATTGCGCACCAGTTCGGTATAAGGGTGCTTTGGAAACAGCTTTGAAAAAACAGAGGCTCTTTGTGTAGCTAATACTTTAGAATAGTTTCGATTCATCAGAAAGTCTGCCGTGAACATGTAATAGCTAACTAATGTAGGATTAGAATCAAGGTAATTATTCTTCCAATCACCCTGCTTTTTATAGAACTTTTTCATCTCCATTCTAATGGAATCAGCTTCAGGACTTTCACCTTCCCCCTCTTCGTACAGTGCTCTTAATTGTTTCATTAAAGGCTCTATGTAAGGAGTAACTTCTTTCTCAAGATGGGTATTGTAGCTCTGCCAGTAGTCCTGTAACTGCTTGTTTAATTTACCACCTTCTATTTTATTATTATCTCCCTCCATCATAGGGTAAAGCGTGAAGAGGACTTCTCCATTCTCGGGAAAAAACTCGATGCGGCGCCACGTACCTTTTTCAAGCTCATCTTCAAAAATCAATTGATAGACTTCAGGTACAGTGGCAGTGAATGTGTACTCGAAAACGTTGTTCACGATAGGAATCACCACATGCTTAGAACGTGCATCATCTGTCCCTTTGTGCAGGAGTATGTTCTTACTGTCACTATTAATGATTGTTCCTTTAATAGTGCAGGTAATTGGCTTGGCATGAACTGTAGTTAGTACAGACACAAATATTAACAGGAGTAGGGCTTTAAGCTTTTGATTCATAATTCCATATGTTGAGGTGGACAAATTGATTTTTTACATCCTGACTAAAGCCTCCTTCAAAGGAAGAGGAACAATGGCTTTGTATTACATTGCCTTTCAATAAGGGCAATGCAATATCCTCTGTTAGTTTCTCAACTTAAAAAAGTAGTATAAAAAGCTGCTCCAATGGAGCTGAATATAACTATTTCCTCCTTATATACAACTATACAACTCGAAAGCTTAAGAGATGAGGGGATTTTCTTCATATAGGGAATTTTGCATAAACTACTGTGTATACAGGGCTATTCAGTTTAGCCGCCCAACGGGTGTTGTATAAACGTAGCCGGGCTATCGAATATACTATATTTAATCATGATGATGTAGTTCTTCCGGCTTTATATCGTTAGCTACCACTGCTTTGCTATTTTCGCTACAAAAGCTATCTTACAAGATAGAAAAGCGACTATATCTATGGCTGAAGTAAAAGCTTCCTCTGAGAAGAGTGTCCTCTTTAATGCCTCTGTCATCGTGGCGGCACTGGGTTATTTTGTAGACATCTACGACCTGGTGCTTTTTAGCATTGTCCGGATCCCAAGCCTGAGAGATTTGGGTGTTACTAGCCAGGAGGCACTGCTGGAGGATGGTGTGATGCTGCTGAACATGCAGATGGTGGGCATGCTGATTGGTGGTGTGGCTTGGGGTGTCTTAGGAGATAAGCGTGGGAGACTGTCAGTACTGTTCGGGTCTATCTTTCTCTATTCAGTAGCGAACATCCTCAACGGGTTCGTGAGCAACATCCCTATGTATGCTTTCCTGCGCTTTGTAGCAGGGCTGGGACTGGCAGGGGAGTTGGGGGCCGGAATCACGCTTGTGAGTGAGGTGCTGCCGAAGGAGAAGCGGGGCTATGGCACTATGATCGTGGCGACCATTGGTATATCCGGTGCCATATTAGCCGGTTTTGTGGGGGAGTATTTTGGCTGGCGCACCGCCTACTTTATTGGCGGCGGCTTGGGCCTGCTGCTGCTTTTCCTGCGGATTGGCGTGTACGAGTCGGGGATGTTCAAGAATGTGAAAAGTGCTGCTCATGTTACACGTGGAAACTTCCTCAGCCTTTTCTCTAATGCCAGGCGTTTCTGGAAGTATCTCAAGTGTATCCTGATTGGTGTGCCTATCTGGTATGTAGTAGGTATCCTGATTACTTTCTCCCCGGAGTTTGGAATAGTACTGGGTATAGAAGAAACGGTATCGGCGGCCCGGGCTGTTTCCTCCTGCTATCTTGGCCTTGTGGTCGGGGATTTTCTCAGCGGTTACTTAAGCCAGCGCTTTAAAAGCAGGCGAAGTATTGTGCTTGTCTTTTTGCTGCTTACGGCTGTTCTTATAACGGTCTATTTACTCAGCAGTGGATTGTCTATAAACCACTTCTATTTGCTGTGCGCGGCTCTTGGTCTTGCCAGTGGCTATTGGGCTGTGTTTGTTACCATCGCGGCAGAGCAATTTGGTACTAACATCAGGGCTACCGTTACTACCACCGTGCCTAACTTTGTGCGTGGTGCCGTAGTGCCGCTCTCCTTGTCTTTCGAGGCACTAAAAGACGGGTGGGGGCTGATACCAACAGCGATGGTATTGGGTGCTATAACCCTGGCTATTGCAGTGGCCTCCATTCTAACTTTGGAAGAAACTTACTCTAAAGATTTGGATTACCTGGAGCCTGTAACCTAGCAATGCAGCACCAAAAATAAATTTTAAAGGAGAGTTTAAATTTAAGTAGTTAATAATCTGTGCTTTAATAGTTGCTGTAACGGAAGCAGGAGGTTAAGCAGAAACAATTTTTTTGTGGAAGAAGTAATATTATATATAAGGAATCTAATATATATAAGCCTTCTATGAGTAAGATTTCTGCCTCCGAAAAATCTGATTTAACCCTGATAGCAGCTTTGTTCTTCCTGCTGCTTCTTTACATCGCCCATAATGCATATGTAGGGAAAGAAGTGCCGGCGCAGCCGCAGGGCGGCACAAAAGCTGTGATAGCAGCAGAAAGCCCTTGTTTAACACAGTTCTGAATTTCGCTGTTGATGAGGCTTGGTTTCCAGCCAGCTATAGGCCAGGCACAACAAATACTGCGCAACGACCACCTGCATCGGGGCAAATTGCGTAATTTTGTATATGATCTTGTACAACATAACAGTAAACATAGAAAACAGTGTGGCCCAAGAATGGCTACAGTGGATGAAAGAGGTGCATATACCGGAGGTAATGAGCAAGGGTTATTTCCTGAACAACCAGGTTGCCCGGCTGATAAACGAGATAGATAACGGCGGCACAACATATGCTGTGCAGTACTACTGCCGCAATATGGAAGACTTGGAAGAGTACCAGCGCGACCATGCCCCGGCGCTTGATAACAAGCACCTGGAGCGCTACGAAGGCAAATTTGTTGTTTTCAGCTCTATGCTGGAGGTAATAGGCACCGATGTAGAGCGCACGCAGCAGTAGTAACAACTGAATTAGTTATGAAAAAAGGCCGTGATACAGTTTTTATTTGCTGTACCACGGCCTTTCTCTTTGCCTATAGGCAGGCTTACCCTTCAAATTCCTGGATCTGCTTTTCGGTAAGGGTGCAGTTAATCCATTCAGCATCCAGTTCGGCGCCTATGTTTTTGTAGAAAGCAATAGCGGGCTCATTCCACTCCAGCACCTGCCACCTGAAGCGTTTGGCTCCTAAGTCTTTTGCTTCCTGTGCCACCGCCTTAAAGAGCTTCCGGCCTATACCGGCACGACGCATTTTTTCCGTCACTACCAGGTCTTCTAAGTAAATTGTCCTCCCTTTCCAGGTAGAATAAGCGATATAATACAAAGCAATGCCCACAATGCCCTCTGCCGACTCAGCCACAAAAAGCTTGTAGATCGGGTTCTCGCCAAACCCATCCCGCTCCATGTCTTCCAGTGTATTGGTTACCTCCAGCGGGGCGCGTTCAAACTCTGCCAGCTCCACAATCAGGGCGTGCACCTGTGGCAAATCATCGATGTTACCTTTTCTTATTTCTACTTCCATTCTAATTGGTGATTGTTATTTGTTGATTGTTAGTAGTTATGTGGTTAAACCTGTGAACTGTTTTCCACCCTCCTCACTTTCTAACTCTTAAAATTTCTGACTTTTTAACTCCAGATCGACCTTGCCTGCACCAGTTCTTTGCCTGTTTCCTGGCTGCTGAGTTTGTGCAGGTATACGTCATTTTCTTCAGCCGGCGCTACGGCTGATATAACGGTGTCTCCTAAAACAGCCTCGGCCCGGAAAACAATGTCTATCTCCCGTAGCTGCTTTTGCTCCAGTAGCTCTGTTGGGAGCGTGTCCAGGGCCCACTGTAGGTATCTGGTGTTCGTAACGTGGCGGTTCAGGTCAATGTCGTGCCAGCGGACAGGTATTTGTTCCTCATACGTAGCCTCCAGTAGTTGCGGTAGCTTGCCCTTTGCAAAGGGCAAAGGCTCCTGCGTTGGCACTACCTCCAGTGCGGTGATAAATTCAGGTAAAGACACCAGCTGGCGCTTTGCCATATCCATGACCAGCCACACACTTGTCGCCTGGCCCAGCAGCTCCTGGTCAGCGCTGTAAATACGGAAGTCGCGGTGCATAAAAATGCGCTCCCGCCCGGAGGCCCATGTCTGTACGGTTATTTTCTCGCTGTGCTTTGGGTAGCGGAACATTTCCACGCGCAGGCGCTGCAATATCCAGGTCATATTTTGCTCCAGCAGGTCGTACATAGAAATGCCGAGGGTAACGGTATTATCCCAGGCTGCTTCGTGCATGTAACTGATAAGAGCTGGTAAGGTAGCCTGCCCCCGGTAATCTATCTCGTTGGAGCGGATGGCGAATGCGCTCGTGCCTCCTGTTGCTTTCATAGTTTAAGGTTAGTGGCTCGCAAAGGTAAACAAAAAAGCCGCCCCCCTGAAACAGGAAGCGCGGCTAGAGTATGAATGTGTCTTATATCGGGCTACTGAACCTCATACGGATCAATACCCATGTTTTTGTAGATAAAGGCATAGGTGTCGGCGTACTCCTGAATAACCAGCGACGTTGGCTTGCCTGCACCATGGCCTGCACGTACATCCACGCGAATCAGGTAAGGGTTGCCTGGTGCACCTTTTGCCTGTAGCTCAGAGATAAACTTAAAGGAGTGTGCAGGTACTACACGATCATCATGATCGGCGGTTTTTACCAGTGTAGCCGGGTATTTTACGCCTTCCTTGATATTGTGCAGCGGCGAGAACGCGTATAGGTTCTGGAACTGAGCCGCATCGTCAGAAGAGCCGTACTCCGGTACCCATGCCCAGCCTATCGTGAACTTATGGAAGCGCAGCATGTCCATCACACCCACGGCAGGTATGGCCACTTTGGCCAGTTCCGGGCGCTGCGTCATAAAGGCGCCTACCAGCAAACCTCCATTTGAGCCACCTGCTACTGCAAGCCTTTCGGAGGAAGTATAGCCCTGGTCAATCAGGTATTCTGCAGCCGCGATAAAGTCATTGAATACGTTTTGCTTGTTCGGCGTCATGCCCGCTTTGTGCCAGGCCTCGCCATATTCACCGCCACCGCGCAGGTTCGGCATGGCGTAAACGCCACCGTTCTCCAGCCACAGCATGTTAGCAATGCTAAAGCCCGGGGTCATAGAGACGTTGAAGCCGCCATAAGCATACAGGTAGGTCGGGTTCTGGCCATTCAGTTCCAGTCCTTTCTTGTGCACAATAAACATTGGCACTTTAGTCCCGTCCTTAGAAGTATAGAATACCTGCTTTGTTTCGTAGGCGTCGGTGTTCACGTTCACTTCGGTTTTGCGGAAGAGCGTTACCTTGTTGGCCAGCACATCATAGCGGTAAATGGTGGGTGGAGAAGTGAAGGAGGTGAAGGTGAAGAACACTTCTGTATCCTCTTTCTCGCCGTTGAAACCACCTACAGTTCCGATACCCGGCAGCTCCACGTCGTTCACCTTCTTTCCAGTGTTGTCATATACCACCACCTGGCTGGTTGCGTCTTTCATGTAAGTCACAATAACGCGGCCTCCTACCATAGACACACCCGTAATTACGTTCTCGTTTTCGGGTACTACTGTTTTCCAGTTTTGCTCCTGTGGCTTTTTTGGGTCGATGAGCACGAGGCGGTAGCGCGGGGCGTTCTTGTTCGTCATCACCAGCAGCTTATCGCCCATGTTGTCTACCACATTGTACTCCGACTCGAAGTTCTCCACAATAGGCTTGATACTTGACTTCGGGTTCGTCAGGTCTTTATAATATAACGCATTGGCACCGCTGGCCCCTTCTGATACGTTCAGTATAAGGAAGCGCTCATCATCAGTGGTCTGCCCGTAGAAGTTGCGCAGCGCATGCTGCTTGTCTTCGTAAATCAGCTGGTCCTGGCTCTGTGGCGTGCCTACCTTGTGGTAGTATACTTTATGGTACTCGTTCTTATTCGCCAGCTTGTTGCCTTCTGTCGGGGCATCGTAACGACTGTAGAAAAAGCCGTCTTTATACCAACTCGGTCCGGAGAACTTCACCCAATCTAGCTGGTCGTCCAGCTTCTTACCGGTGGCAGCCTCCATTACATGGTAGGTGTTCCAGTCTGATCCGCCGCTGGAGGTGCCGTAGGCTACATAGCGGCCATCCTCAGAAAAAGCCAGCGCCGTAAGCGCCACTGTGCCGTCTTCTGAAAGCTTGTTCGGGTCGAAGAATACTCTTGGTTCTGCCTCCAGTGTTTCCTGCACATACAGCACACTTTGGTTTTGCAGGCCGTTGTTTTTATAGAAGTAGTACTTGCCGTTTTCCTTGAAAGGAGCACCATACTTCGGGTAGTTCCAGATCTCCGTCAGGCGGGACTTTATCTTGTCCCGGAAAGTAATATCCCCCAGGTACTCCTGCGTTACCTCGTTCTGTTTTTCTATCCACTCATCTACCTCCTCGTTGTGCGTCTCCAGCCAGCGGTAAGGGTCTGCTACCTTAGTTCCGAAGTAATCGTCGGCGTGGTCAACTTTTTTGGTGTCAGGGTAATCTAATGCTGTAGCAGCCGAAGCGGTGGTAGCAGCGGCCGTGGTGGTGTTTTCTGATGTCATGCCAGTAGCGGTTGTATCGGTTTGCGTTGACTTACATGCCGAGACGGCCGTGAAGCCGCCAGCCAGCAACAATACTGTTGTTTTCTTCATAAAGGCTACGCCTGTTAATTTGTTTAAGGTATAGTTAAAGTGAATCGGGCAATATACGCATTTTTTGATGGACTTACCTGTAACAGCACGTCGTGCAGCTGTTGTTCCGGGCATCTGCAAGCCAAGGGTTTAGCAGCAATCTTTCTAGTCCTAGGTTAGTACAAGCTATGTTTATAGTCGTTACTTTTGCCAGCTTTTTTGCGCAGGCGGTAGCCAAAATGCACCAGGGCAAGTATAACAGACACATAACAAGGCACGAAAGCATATGATTGAAGAGCTGGAAAACGAAAAACTGCTTCAGAAGTTTGAGCAGATAGCCGACAGGCTGTCGGAGAAGGGCTATGCCATTGTAGATAATTTCTTGGAGGCGCAGGAGGTGCGAAACCTGCTGGAGGTGCTGACACATCACCAGGAGCAGGGCACGTTTAAGAAAGCGGGTATCGGGGCCTCGGACCAGTTTCAGGTAGACAAAGAGGTGCGCGGCGATTATATCCGCTGGATTGAACCACAAAATGCGCTGCCTCCTACACAGGTGTTCCTGGACCGCATGGATGAAGTGATGCGCTACATTAACCGCACCTGCTACCTTGGCCTGAAAGATTATGAGTTTCATTTTACGGTATATCCTCCGGGCACCGTATACCAGCGCCACATTGACCAGTTTAAGACCAACGATCACCGGAAGCTGTCTTTTATCTGCTACCTGAACGAAGACTGGCTACCGGAGCATGGCGGTAACCTGCGCCTGTACCTGCCAAAGGAGAACGGGGAAGAGGAAGAAGTCGATATTCTGCCGATAGCCGGCCGTCTGGCCTGCTTCCGAGCCGACCTTATTCCGCATGAGGTACTGGTAGCCACCCGCCACCGCTACAGCCTCACCGGCTGGATGCTGGACCAGTTGAAGGAGCTGACTTTCTTGTAGGAAAGCTCCTGCAGTGTACCAACAAAGGTTATTCTTTTTTAATCTCTTAGGTGGTGAGGCTTTTTAATGATTATGTGCTTGCAGGAAATGTGTTACTTATTGTTGTAAATAACGCTCTTGCTTTCAAGAGTAAATCGGTGTTCCAGCCAGCTATTTACTCTTCTGACTATTGGCTTCTCAAAGTATAAATAACTGATGCTGCTGCATAATAGCGTAATCAAGAAAATAAAAGAGACCAGCAAAAGTGCATTGTCAGTAATATTGAGTTGATGGTTAGCTCCTGATATGTACCGAATCAACATCCAATGAAATAGATAAAAGCCAAAACTAATATTGCCTAAGAAGACGGCTGATTTGCTTGTAAGAATATTACTTACCAGTCCTTTCTGAAAATAAATTACCGAAATGACCAATACTGCTGGAGGCCAGTAATACACTGAGTAACAATACACATTAGCCACCTTATGGTGTAGAACTAAGAAAGTAACAAATACACCTATCGTACAGCATTCTAAGAGAGTGCCAACAGGAGTTGTTACTTTAAGCTTTAGATCTTTTAGAATGGCATATAAAGCTATACCAATTGCAAAGTCCAGTAGCCTCGTGAACGGGTTTGTATAAAAGGTGTAGTGGCTAAGGGTTATTGCATCTGCAGATGCCAGGCCCACAAACAGACCAGCACACAATAATGTTAATCCTCCAAAATAAAGCTTTCTTGATGAAGAGACAATATGTGCCAGTAACGGGAACATAACATAAAAGAACATTACAGCTGAAATACTCCAAGCAGGAGCATTAAAGTAAGTCTCTATTTGTGGGTAAAAGCTCTGTAGCAACAGTATATTTATGGAGAGGTTCTTTAAGAAAGTCCCAACGATAACCTCCTCCCCATTCGAACTCATACTATAAAAGTAGTAAGGTAAGTACAGCAAAAGCGTAATGAGGTGGAGCGGATAAATTCTGGTAATTCGCTTGATCAAAAATTCTTTCCACGAAATAGCTCCCGAAAGCAGGCTGCCACTGTAAGCTTTTGCTAAAATAAATCCACTAAGAATAAAAAAAAGCTTACTCCAGCTCTTCCGTCTACAAATGTTTGTTCAACGGGCCAGTTCAAGGATGGATAGCTTCGTAATATAAAAGCTGAATGGCTAATAAAAACTACAATAGCAAAGAAAAATCGAAGCGACGTGAGGGGCTTAATCATTTGTATATAACAATATTCGGGAGGTTATAGTCAACCATAATCATTGCCCAAAATTAATCTCGGTACTGTCGCCGATGTTAAGGCTGTGGCTGAAGCCTTTGAAAGAGGCATCGCTGCCGATGATGGAATCCTGCATCACGGCAAAGCGCAGCTCAGAAAAAGAGCCGATAATAGAGTTGCTTAGGATGCAGTTTTCAATGGTCGCATTGTCGCCGATGGCCACGTTGGGCCCGATAATGGAATTATAAATGGCGCAATCGCTGCCGATGCTGACAGGCGGAATGATAATACAACTCGGATAGTTCTCGCTGAGGTTCTGGTGGCGGAATTTCTGGCGGTTCAGTAAGGTGGCGTTTGCCTCCAGCAAGGTTTCTTTGCGGCCACAGTCAAACCAGTGGTCTACGCTCCACGTCACCATTTTCTCCCCCTTCTTCACCATGTGCATCAGCGCATCTGTGAGCTGGTACTCTTCCTGTGTGCGGATATCTTCTTTAATGATGTACTCCAGTGAATCTACCAGTTTCTGCGGCTGCACAATTTTATAAAGCCCGACCAGGGCAAAATTGGACTTCGGGATTTTAGGCTTTTCTACCAGTTTGGTGATAAACTCATCTGTTCCCACCTCTGTCACACCGAACAGAGAGGGCTTGGCAACTTTTTTTACTCCTAAAACAGAATATGGTGCCTTTATGATGGCCTGCAGATCGACGTCTACAATGGCATCGCCCAGTATTATCAGCACGCTCTCTTCCTGCGCATAGGTGTGGCGGGCAACCCACAGGGCATGGCCCAGCCCCTCCCGCGGCTCCTGTACCACAAACTCCACATATATCTGCGGATACTTGCGGCGCACGTAGTGTTCTACTTTCTCACCTAAGTAGCCAATCACGAAAACAAAGTCCTGTATGCCCGCCTCCAGGAGTTTCTCTATAATGTGCCCCAGGATGGTATTATCCGCCACAGGCACCAGCGATTTTGGCTGGGTGTGCGTGTGTGGTCTGAGTCTTGAGCCTACGCCTGCTACCGGGATAATTGCTTTCATATAGAATACGTTTCCTGCAATATATTAAAATATACCTGTCATTTCAACGGGTGCAGTTACATCGGGTTCCCTGATTTTTTAAGATTAAAGCTTACATAAGGTACATTGCGGAGTAAGGTGCAGGTAAGAAGCCAACACCCCTGTTATTCCCGCACAGTTTCATCCCCCCTCTGGCAGTTGCCAATACGGGTGGAACAGCAGGTTTATCCGTAAAAGGTTATATGTTATTTTCTTCATGTTTTACTGCCCTGCTTAACACAGCTTTCGTAAATTCGTACTCATATCGCCTGCAATGGCTACACGTAACGTATATAAAAGCTTACTAACACCCACTTATGAAAAAACTGTTTTTTTACCTGATCGGATTTGTAATACTCGCCTCCCAATCTTCCTGTGGTTATAACACCATGGTGCAGAAAGACGAGACGGTAGAGGCGCAATGGGCAAACGTGCAGAATGCATACCAGCGCCGCGCCGACCTTGTGCCTAACCTTGTAAACACTGTGAAAGGAGCCGCTGACTTTGAAAGAGGCACACTGACGGATGTGATTGAAGCCCGTGCCAAGGCCACCAGCGTGAACATCAGCCCGGATAACCTGACACCGGAAAACATACAGCGCTTTCAGCAGGCACAGGGCGAGTTGAGCGGGGCGCTCAGCAGGCTGCTGGTGTCTGTAGAGCGTTATCCGGAACTGCGGGCTAATCAGAACTTCCTGGAGCTGCAGGCACAGCTGGAAGGCACTGAAAACCGCATCTCGGTGGAGCGGCGCAAGTTTAATGAGGCCGTACAGGATTATAACACCACCGTCCGCTCTTTCCCGAACAACCTGATGGCTGGCATGTTTGGCTTTGAGAGAAAAGGACACTTTGAAGCAGACCCTGGCGCCCAGCGAGCTCCTACTGTACAGTTTTAAATTGTTGGTTGCCAGTGATGGTTCTAACACGCCCAATCACTGGCAATCAAGCTATCAAAATTCTGACCTATGCCAAGAGACACTATAACCCCAGCTGACGAGAAAAAGATAATAGCTGCCATACAGGAAGCCGAAAGCAACACCTCGGGAGAGATACGGGTGCATGTAGAAAGTAACTGCGAAGGCGATGTGCTGGATCGGGCTACAGAAGTTTTTGCCGAGCTGCACATGCACCTGACAAAGCAACGAAACGGGGTGCTGTTTTATGTGGCCCTCGAAGACCATCAGTTTGCCGTTCTGGGCGATGCCGGTATCAATGCCATTGTACCGGATCATTTCTGGGAAGACATCACTGCTGAGGTTATCAGGCACTTTAAACAAAAAGAATATGCGGAGGGGCTGGCAAAAGGTATTCTGATGGCTGGCCAGCAACTGAAAGCGCACTTCCCTTACGAAACTAAGGGCGACATCAACGAACTGAGCGACGATGTCTCGTTCGGAGACTAACCATACTTATGAAGCACACCTTACTCCTATTCTTTGTTTTACTGAGCTTTGCCGCCTTTGCTCAAAACAGTGATTTCCCTCCACGTCCTAGCCCACCCCGCCTGGTGAATGACATGGCAGACATGCTGAGTGCCGAAGAAGAGCAGGCCCTGGAACGGAAACTGGTGAACTACAACGACACCACCTCCACCCAAATCGCCATCGTTACCCTTGCATCCATCGGGGGCTACGATGCTAACCAATACGCTGCTGAATTAGGCGAGCGCTGGGGTGTAGGCACCGGCCAGAACGACAATGGTCTGGTGATACTGGTGGCCAAAAATGAGCGTAAGGTGGCAATTCAGACCGGGTACGGGATGGAGGAATATGTGCCGGATGCTATTGCCAAGCGCATCACAGAGCGTACCTTAAAGCCCAATTTCCAGCAAGGGGCATATTATAAAGGGCTTGACGAAGCAACGAGTCTTATCATCGGGCTGGCCAGCGGGGCTTACCAGGGAGACCCTACGGCTAACCGCGGTGAGCAGGAAGGCGGTCCATCGCTCGGCTTTATCATTATCCTTGTCATTATCGTTGTCTTCATTCTTTCCAGAATGGGAGGCGGGCGTGGCGGCCGTGGCGGCGGGAGAAGATACTCCCGTACCTTTGGCGGCCCGATTATTGTGCCTGGCGGCTTTGGTACCTTCCGCTCTGGTGGTGGCATGTTTGGCGGAGGAGGCGGTGGTGGCGGCTTCGGCGGCTTCGGAGGTGGCTCCTTTGGCGGTGGCGGTGCCAGCAGCAGCTGGTAACTTAAGAAGTAAACTGAGCTGCTTGAAGTGGGAGGCAAGAATAGAAGCAGAAAACGGCTGTTGCTACTTATTTGTTTTAGTAGAGCCCTCTTGCGTTCGACACCATTACATATAGTATACTAACAACGGCTACCCCCGCACCAAAGCCACCTGCCACTTTGCCTATTTTGCGCCGGTGGGCCTGCTCTTCATATGAGTTCCGGTAAACAGGATCTTTCAGCAGGTGGCGGTTTGGATTATAGCCGGATTCCACATTGGGCCGCACTGTAGAAATAACCGTGCCTGTGGCAAAGCCAGCCAAGGGGTTGAATATAGTAGAGCCCATCGTGGTCCAGAAAACGCCCTTCCCTTTATAATACGCTTTTGCATCCAGCCTTGCCTGCAGTATAAGCTCTTGCCTTTCTTGTAAGTCAAGCGCTTCCTGCTCAAAACTGACTTCAGGGGCGCTTGTAGGGTTAGAAGCATTCATTCGCTTTACATGCGCTACCTCCTGCCGGGGCAACGTGTAAACTGGCCCACTGGTATCGTTAAAAAAGCGGTATACAACTGTATCAGCGCCTATATGCACTACTTTGCCTATAATTTCGCCACCGCTTTTCGTTAAAATAAGGTCTTGGGCGAGTACTGCGGTGCACAGCAGGTAGGCTGGCAATAAGAGCAAAGCTTTAAGTAATCTTGTCATAAATGAAAGAAGTTTTACGCGGATCAACCATTTCTACCGCCGCTGCACTTTTACGAACACTGTTGCATTTAGATATATTAATTAATTGCTATTTGTGTTTTTGTTTTATAAGAGTTAAAAAAATCGCTGATTAATTATAGCTCAAAGCATAATTGATAGGGTTTATAAATAATTTTTTCCTTTTTTGCCGTTATAGGAACTTAGTGGCCTCGGGGCTTCTTTTAGAGGCAGAAGAAAGAAGTATGAAAGTATTCAGGGATAGCACCAAAACAAAGGTAATATTAGGCTTTGGCTTGGCTTTGAGCATTGTGCTTGCTGCCATTAACCTTACCTATACCAGCTTTACAAAATTACTTAACTCCGTGGAGGTGCTTTCCAGGCCAAACAATAAGCTGGCGGAGATGCAGTATACGCTGGCTACTATCTCCACAGCAGAAAGCTCCATCAGGGCCTACACCTTAACAACTAAAGAGGAGCATTTTAAAGCTTACCTCAGCCACCTCGACACAATCCGGAGCCAGATTGACTCGCTGCACTATCTGATGCGGCACAACCCGGAAGAACTGGCGCAGGTAGATTCCATTGCTTCCCTGTTAGAGGCAAAACGGGAAAGCCTGGAGCGGTATGTTGCCCTGAAAAAAGAACAGCAAAGCCTCGACTACTCTGTAAAAGCGATGCGGCAGATAGCCTCCACTGTAGAGGAACAACCGCTCGCCACTACCATCAAACAACATACCACCACCACCATATCCGACAGGCTTTCCAATATAGAGGAAGTAACTCTTCCGGTTCAGCCAGATGAAGAAGAGCCGAAGGAAGAGAAGCGCGGTTTCCTGAACAAGATATTCTCTAAAAAAGAGAAAGAGGAGCCCAAGCCAGCGCCGCCGCCAAAAGTAATTGTGCCGCAGCTTAACGTTACCCAGGAGATAAAGATAGATACCAACGCCACCGCCACACCGGTAGCGCCACTGGCCAAGGTGCGTCGTATCCTGCACAACGTGCAGCGGGAGTCGGATCAAAAAAGGGAGCTGCTGCAGGCAAAAGAGCTGGCGTTGCTGCAACAGGACAAGCATATCATGGACCAGGTGCGCAGCATGATGTACAAGCTGGAGCACAATGAGCAGGAGCGGATGCTGCAGAACTCGCGGCAGGCCAGAGCAGTGGCTAAACAGACCTCTATGGTGCTGTTGCTGATAGGTATTTTTGGTCTTGTGGCTGGTGTTGCCTTTATCGTCCTCATTCTCCGCGACCTCACGCGCAGCAACAACTATAAAACCAAACTAATTAAAGCGCAGAAAGAAGCTTTGCAGCTTGCCCGGGCAAAAGAAGCTTTTGTTGCGAATATGAGCCACGAGATGCGTACGCCGCTCAATGTTATACTGGGCTTTTCGCAGCAACTGCGCCACACGCCACTGCTGCCACAGCAGGAGGAACACCTGCAGGCTGTGAACGGGGCGGGAGAGCACCTGCTGCATATTGTAAACGATGTGCTGGACCTGTCTAAAATTGAGGCAGGAAAACTGCACATTAACCACACGGTGTTCAGCCTGAAGCAACTTTTAAAGGAGGTAGAGCAGGCATTTGCCCTGAAGGCTTCCGGCAAGAGGGTGCATTTTCTGTTCAGTACTGATGAGACAATACCAGACACCCTGCAGGGCGATGCCCTGCGCCTGAAGCAGGTGCTTTTCAATCTTGTGGACAATGCCATCAAGTTCACACATCATGGGCAGGTGGTTGTAAGTACAAGGCTCAAGAGCATGCGCCGCACCCGGGTGGTGCTAAGCCTGGCAGTGGCTGATACAGGTATAGGTATTGCGGAGGAACGGATACAGCATGTGTTTGGAGAGTTTAACCAGGCTGACAGCTCCATCCTGCGCAAGTATGGTGGCACAGGGCTGGGGCTTTCCATCAGCAAGAAGCTGGTCGACATGCTGGGTGGTACACTTTCAGTACACAGCACGAGCGGTAAAGGCACAACTTTTACTTTAGTGCTGCCACTGCAGGTGAGCAAAGTTGCCTTGCCTGTGGCTCCTGCCAGTGTTGTGGCACAGCCTGCCACCTTCCAGGGGCTCAGGGCGCTCGTGATTGATGATGATGCCTATAGCCGCAAATTGTGTGAACTCATCTTAAACAGATGGGGCATGCAGGTGCACCTGGCAAATGATGGGCAGGAGGCCATGGAGCAGGTGCTCCAGCATAAGTTTAATGTGGTGCTGACGGATATTCAACTGCCGGGTGTGAGCGGGAAAACAGTAGCCCGTAACATTCGCAAGCATGATAAGGAAGTGCCTATTTTAGCGCTTACCGCTAACATCCTGAGCAATGATGAGGGCTTCTTTGATAATTCAGCTATCACAGGGCATCTTCTGAAGCCATTTACAGAACAGGAGTTGCATCAGAAGCTGAGCAAGGCCCTGCCACTGCCGCCCGAGGTTCCGGCGCCGGTGCTTACGGAGGAAGCTGTGCCGCAGCAGCCTGTTGGCCAGTTGTACGATTTGAGTGAGATGCGCCAGTTTACCGGACCCGACAACGAAACCCTGGCCGCTGTACTGGAGGTGTTGCTGGCAGATCAGCGGCAGAATCTGGAGGATTTAACTGCCGCCGCTGCCGGGGAGCAGTGGGAAAAAGCAGCCAATGTAGCCCATAAAATGCTGACTGCCTTTAAACACCTGAAGGCACATACCGTAACAGCAGACCTGCTGAAACTAGAGCAGGTATTACATACCGGCACAAAGGACAGCAGTAGTTTACAGGGAACAGTGGCGAAGGTACAACAGCATGTACCTCTGGTGTTAGTAGCACTGCAGCTGGAGGCTGAAAGTCTTCAGGTTGATACACCGCAGCCTGTTTAACTAAGCATCTATATTATATAGTTTCAGCTTGTTATAGAGTGTCTTGCGGTCGATGTTCAGTAAGCGCGCGGCTTTGGACTTGTTGTATTTTACCCGCTCCAGCATCTGCAGGATCATTTCCTTTTCGTTGCGCTCATTTATGCTTTTCAGGTCTGTTTCAGGGGCAACTGTAGGTGTGCTCTCCTGCACAGCCGGTGCAGGGGCTTCGGCTGCAGGCGTTTCGCTCAGAATCTCAGCAGGCAGCTCCTGTAAAGTTATGATCTGCCCTTTTGCCAGCAGCACAGCCCGCTTCACTACATTTTTCAGTTCGCGCAGGTTGCCCGGCCAGCTGTAGGCCTCAAAAGCTTCTGCCGCTGCTGTGTCGAGGCCAGCCACATTTTTCTCCATCTCCTGGTTTGCCTGCTGTATAAAGTAGTTTGCAAATAAGAGTACGTCCCCATCCCGCTCGCGCAGTGGCGGTACATTAATTTTAAACTCGTTCAGGCGGTGGTACAAGTCTTCCCGGAACTGCCCGTTCGCTACAGCTTGCTGCAAATCCTCGTTTGTGGCGGCCAATACCCGCACGTCCACATCCAGGTCGGTTGTGCTGCCAATTTTGCGGACTTTGCGCTCCTGCAGGGCACGCAGCAGCTTTACCTGTATCTCATACGGCAGGTTGCCAATCTCATCAAGAAAAATGGTGCCGCCTTCGGCTGCTTCAAACTGCCCCTGCGTATCCTT
Source organism: Pontibacter brevis (assembly GCF_054779655.1). NCBI lineage: Bacteria > Pseudomonadati > Bacteroidota > Cytophagia > Cytophagales > Hymenobacteraceae > Pontibacter > Pontibacter brevis. The sequence continues at coordinate 70,688 of NZ_BAAGXV010000090.1, read as the reverse complement.
CATGGCTCCTGTAAAGGCTCCCTTTACATAGCCGAACAACTCGCTTCCTGCTAGCTCTTTAGACAGTGCGCCGCAGTCAATGGCCACAAAAGGCATGTGCTGCCGCTTGCTGCGCGCATGAATCATGCGGGCTACGTATTCCTTGCCGGTGCCACTTTCACCTTCTATTATCACCGACAAAACAGTAGGAGCAACCAGAGAAATGAACTCTTCTATCTGGGCTGCCTGAGGACTTTTTCCCTGTACAAACTGCTGGCTGCCTGCCACTGTAGCAGGCTCTGTTTCAGCATGGGCTTCCGCTTTTTTATGCAGGGCATTCTGTATAACCAGCAGCGTTTCGTCAGGGTTGATGGGTTTTGTAATATATTCAAAAGCCCCCATCTTTATGGCCCTGACAGCCGTCCGGATATCAGCATAGTGCGTCATCAGGATAACGGGAACGTTCTCGGCAAGTATCTTTATTTGAGGCAGCAGTTCCAGGCCGTCTTTGTCGGGTAGCCTGAAGTCTGTCAGCACTAGGTTAAAAGATGTAGACCTGAGCAAACGTAGTCCGTCGTTGGCCGTGAACGCAGTTTCCACCTCATACTGCTGCCTTTTCAGGAAAGCCTTGAGCATGAGGCAAAAAGCCGGGTCATCATCAATAAGTAATATTTTTGGCATAGATATGTACAACAGTCTTGCAGCTGTTTTTGTAAAGCTGCAATTTGGCACTTAAGTAACGACAAAGTTAAGCTGATTGTTCTATTCTTGCTTTTACTTATTGCTATCTGTTGTTAAGATTTGCTTTTGTGCTATGCCAGACGCTCTTTGGTAGCTAAAATAATATATAAAGATCTTTAAAAAAGGAAAGCCTCCGTTCATGCGGAGGCTTTCACCTGGATTTAGGCTGAACTCACTAAAATGGGTTTATTCTAATAGTGTTACAACATCTCTTTCAAGAGCTGTACATCCTGTATCGGTGTGGTTCCAAAACAAGTTACCTGAACTCCATGGTAAAAAGCGCCACGGTTGTGGGTTTCTATCCTATTGTGGTGAGTTAAGCCAGGGAGTTGTATATACCTTGTTATTCCTGGCCCGCTACCGCTTTGCCTTCTTCGTCGAAACGGGCAACGGCGCGCTTCTGCTCTGCGTTTGTGAAGAGAATCTCATAAGTAGGCTTAGCAGCGGCATCCTGTGCAACTGGTGCCACTCTATACACCTCACTCACCTGCCAGTCTTTCAGGGCATCGTTTTTCAAGGCTTTCTTAACGCCGTCAGGCAACTCTTCTGCAGTAATCTGCTGCTTGCCTGGGTCCTGCTGCGTTTGCTCTGTGGCCTGTGGCTGCTGTGTGGATGGAGAGTTATCAGACTGGGCATTGGCTTCTAAAGAAAATACTCCCATTGCTGCGAATGCAATTGCAAATACGGTTGCTTTTTTCATCTTAATCTGTTTTTAAAGTAAGTGTGGTATTGTTCTGCCATTCCCATATGTGATAACTGTGCCAGGAAATAAAAAGATGTTATAACATGTTGCAGGCCTGCGAATTATGCTTCCGGGGCTGAACCCAGAAGTTTATGAGGCAGGGGCAGAACTGTAGAAATATTCTACAGAATATAGAATTCCACCCCAGAATGGCCGGCGGCAGTGCGCAGGGCCTGGACAGGCAAAAACATTTTCCCTCCTCCTTACTTATAGTAGAGAGCAGCAGCGGTAGCTGGTCGCTTCACTTCGGTTGCTGAAAATTCTTTACCTTTATACCATGAGTGAACCACGAAAAAAACTATTTCTGTTAGACGCGATGGCGCTGATATACCGGGCGCACTTTGCCTTCAGCAAAAACCCGCGCATCAACTCCAAGGGCATGAACACCGGCGCCGCCCTTGGCTTTACCAATACGCTGGTAGAGGTACTGCGGAAAGAGCAGCCAACCCACATCGGAGTTGCCTTCGACTCCGCGGCCAAGACCTTCCGACACGACAGCTTTGCTGAGTACAAAGCCAACCGGCAGGCGATGCCGGAAGATATTTCCATTGCTATTCCATACTGTAAAAAGATAATAGAGGCCTTTAATATTCCGGTGCTGATACTGGATGGGTATGAAGCAGACGATATAATTGGCACTATGTCCTGCAAAGCCGAGAAAGAGGGCTTTGACGTGTACATGATGACGCCTGACAAAGACTACTGCCAGTTGGTAACGGAGCATGTGTTCCTGTACAAGCCTGCCTTCCTGGGCAATGCCGTGGAAGTGTGGGATGTGCAGAAGGTGCTCGACAAGTGGGAGATTGAACGGGTGGAGCAGGTAATAGATATACTGGGCCTGCAGGGCGACGCTGTGGATAACATTCCGGGTATACCGGGCATCGGCGAGAAAACGGCAAAGTCGCTCATTCAGCGCTTTGGCTCTGTTGAAAACCTCATTGCCAACGCCGATGAGCTGAAGGGAAAGCAGAAAGAGAACGTGGTGAACTTTGCAGAACAGGGGATGATGTCAAAAGAACTGGCTACCATCCACTGCGATGTGCCGCTGGAGTTTAACCCGGAAGCGCTGCGTTATGATGGCCCAAACGAGGAGCAGATAACAGAGCTGTTTGCAGAACTGGAGTTCCGGCAACTGGCTCAGCGCGTACTGGGGCAAAGTCTCGCATCGGCTGTAACGGCACCTGCTGCCAAAACAGCACGCAAAGGCAAAGCTGCAGACCAGAACCAGACTTCGCTGTTCGGGGCTGCCGCTGCTGCAGCAGTAGACACCGCAGTGGCAACAGAAGAGCAGGTGCCGGCCACGCTGCAAACCATCCACACCACGCTGCACGACTACCACCTCATTAACACGCCGGAACTGCGCCAGAGCCTGGTCAAGTACCTGCTGAAGCAGGACGAGGTGTCTTTCGATACAGAGACGACAAGTGTAGACGCCATCACGGCCCGACTTGTGGGCATGTCGTTCTGCTACCGTGCCGGAGAAGCGTATTACGTGCCTGTGCCGCACAACGACCAGGAGGAGGCAAAGCGCATAGTGGCCGAGTTTAAGCCGGTGCTGGAGAACCCAAACATCGCTATGGTTGGGCAGAACATCAAGTACGACATCCTGGTGATGAAGAACTACGATGTGGAGGTGCAGGGGCCGATTTTCGACACCATGCTGGCCCACTACCTGCTGGAGCCCGAGATGCGCCACAACATGGACGTGCTGGCAGAAACCTACCTCCACTATACGCCGGTGCCTATCACCGACCTGATTGGTCCGAAAGGAAAGAACCAGAAAACGATGGCCGACCTGGAGCCGGAGGAGATAAAGGACTATGCCTGCGAGGATGCTGACGTGACGCTGCAGCTGAAGCATTATTTTGAGCCACTGCTGCAGGAGCAGGGCCTGATGAAGCTGTTCCGGGATGTAGAGACACCGCTGGTGCAGGTAATTGCCGATATCGAAAAGGAAGGCATTAGTATAGATTCTGATGCGCTGGCAGACATATCGATGCAGCTGGAGTCCGAGATTACCAGTATAGAAAAACGCATTTTTGAGATAGCAGGAGAGCACTTCAACATTGGCTCTCCAAAGCAGCTCGGCGAGATACTGTTCGACAAGCTGGAGCTGCACGGGAAAAGCAAGATCAAGAAAACAAAAACAGGCCAGTATGCCACCGGCGAGGAAATCTTGTCGAAGATGGCTGGGGAGCATGAGATTGTGCGCCTCATACTGGAACACCGCGAGCTGTCGAAGCTGAAGTCTACTTACGTGGATGCGCTGCCGCAGCTGGTGTGTGAGCAGGACGGAAGAGTGCATACGTCCTTTAACCAGGCAGTAACGGCTACTGGTCGCCTCAGCTCCACCAACCCGAACCTGCAGAACATTCCTATCCGGACAGAGCGCGGGCGCGAAATACGCAAAGCCTTTGTGCCCCGCAATAACAAGCACTTGATCATCTCCGCGGACTATTCCCAGATTGAGCTCCGCATTATGGCCGACTTCAGTGGCGATCCTACCATGAAGGGAGCTTTTAAAAATGGCATTGATGTGCACGCCTCTACCGCCAGCAAGGTGTTTCACGTGCCACTGGAGCAGGTAGATAACGAAATGCGCCGCAAGGCCAAGATGGTAAATTTTGGTATCATCTACGGCATCTCTGCCTTTGGGCTGGCTGAGCGCCTGATTATTCCGCGGCGTGAAGCAGCGGATATCATTGAAGCCTATTTCCAGGAGTTCCCGGCGATAAAGGAGTACATGGACAGCACCATCGAAAAAGCCCGCGAACTGGAATACGCTGAGACACTGCTGGGTCGCCGCCGCTACCTCCGCGATATCAATTCCCGGAACCAGACAGTGCGTGCCTTTGCCGAGCGCAATGCCATCAACGCCCCCATACAGGGAACCGCCGCCGACATCATCAAGATAGCGATGATTAATATTCAGGATTACCTGAAGAAGGAGAAACTGCAGACACGCATGATCCTGCAGGTGCATGACGAATTGCTGTTTGATGCCCCGAAAGAGGAGGTCGAGATTGTAACGCCAAAGATTGTAGAGCTTATGACAAACGCACTACCATTGAGCGTGCCGATGGAAGTAGGCCTGGGTGTAGGCGAAAACTGGCTGGAGGCGCATTAGTGACGGGATTAAATATATTGTCTGCATCAGGATTTTCAGGATGAAATAAATTTACAGAATGGCTGTAGCTGTACTTTAAAGCAACTTGCTCATTCTGAGATTTTTATATATAACTCATACATCCTGTTCATCCTAAGAATTCTAAAAATCCTGATGCAGACAAAAAAAGCACCTCAACCTGAGGTGCTTTTTTAATTGTATAAATCTAAACTTTAAAATCTTTACGGGAAAAGAACTGCTCTGTACTGTGTTACATCCACAGTAGGTATCCTGGAGTTATAGGTTGAGTTGACAGACTTTATCATTTCATTCGCTACAATCGCATAGCCTCTCGGTGTCAGGTGCACGCCATCCAGAGAGAAAAGGTTGCCGGAAATAAAGGCAGGCGAGTAGCCAACGTTGTTATTGCCAAAGCCAGTCTGAATCGAGTTAAAGTAAGTATTAGCATCCCACAAAGCAAGACCTGTTGCTTCAGCAGTTGCTTTGATAATATTGTTGAAGGAAGTGGTAGCAGCTTTAACAGCATCTTGCTCATTCACATCCAGTAGCAGTGCGCTTGGCCATGGGTTACCTGCCGAAAAACCGAACATCTGGGTTGTATCGATGCTATAGTTTAGCAGCAACTGCGCCAGAGTAGCTCTTATAACCAGAGGGTTGGTCTGGCTGGGGCTCACCTGCTTTGCCAGGTCTCTCCAGTATTTACCTGTAGGCTGGCCTAGCAAAGGAGCATAAGGAGCACCTGTTAAAGTAAACAGCACGCCATCCTCAGCGGCATTGATCTGAGAAGTCAGGAACTGAACTCTCTCTTTGCCAGCCCCCGTGATCGCCACCATGCCGGGTACGTTGTTCGTGGTCAGGGTATTTTTGATTTGCGGCCCAACTGTTGTAAAGAATGGGATTCCTGTTACATTCGGGATAGTGGCCAATATCCCCTCCTGTCCGTTGACAGTAAGAGCAGTTACCAACTGGGTGTAATTGGCGTCGAAAGTATTCACCGGTGTGATAGCGTTAGATGCAGCGGCAGAGGCACCTCCTGATGTCGCGTAGCTCAGCACATCGTTGTTTCCCAGCCACAAGCTGAAGAACGTATGGTCAGTAGACTGCTGCACACGCTGCAGGTATGTCTGCCCTGCCTGGCTTTCAGGAGTGATACGCTCAAAGTATGGGTTGCCTTGTGTGCTGCCATAACCCTGTACGTTGATATCGGCTACTTTCAGGCCCGGTACACCTAAGTTCTGAACAGGGTCAGTAAATTTTGTGAAAAGCACCGGGCTGGCGCTTCTGATGGCACGGTTCTCAGTAACTGTTTCTGTGATAGGACTGCCTGTGGCTGTAAAGCCTGTAAGGCGAAGGTACCCGGAGCCATTACGCTGATCCTCAGTAAAAAGTGGCTGGACGAACTCTCCTCCACCCACTTCCTCGAACTGATTTGCAAGAATAGCAGGGTAGGAGTTTACCTGGCCTTCACGGTACAGGCCGTTGTCCTGGAAGCCGGCTGTAAGTGAGTTGCCTACTGCCAGGTACTTTGTGAAATCAGCCTGGCCTGAACTGGCAGCCGGTGCATCAATCTCAGGATCACAGCTGGTGAGCAGCAAACCAGCAGAAAGGGCTAATAAGCTGGATTTATATAGGTGTCTTTTCATATACTTAAGGGAGAATTAAAATTTGAAATTTAAACCAACACCCGGAATGTAGGCAACAGACTTGTAAGTACCGGGGATACCGCCAGACAAGGCGCCTGTGTCAGTTCTTTGCTTTTTGTTGATGTACAGGAAGGAGGCATCAATGCTGAAATTATCGGAAACAGCAACCCCAATACCTGCAGACAAGCCCAGTGCATCGGAATCAGGTGTCTCAGGGGTAAGGTACCCTTCCTGCACAGGCGTGCTGTCATAGTAAGCACCGCCACGCAGCGCCACTGCATCTGCTAGCTTGTACTCCGCGCCGATACGGTAGATGTAGGCGTCCTCGTAATTGCGGGCATTCTCAGAGAAATTGGCTCCGTTCACCTCTGCTGTATAGTCGAAGCGGAGGCTCTCATAGGCGCTCCAGCCTACACGGCTCACGTCTACAGCCACGGTTAATCCATCAGTTGGCATAAAGCCTACACCTAAGGTAAGCGTTGAAGGTAAAGGAAGCTGTGCGTCAAACTGCGTGCCTGCCGGGAAACGGGAGCTGATAGACGGGGCAACCGTAAAGGTAGCGTCGCCGCCTTCCACTCTCATGTCTACTTTTGAGCGGTAGTTCAGGCCCACAGAAAACTGTTCTGAAGGTTTAAAGAAGATGCCCGCGTTAAAGCCAACACCGCTTGCATTTCCATCCAGTTCTGCTTTGCCATACTCTCCCTGCTGATTCTGCACCGGAATGCTACGTTGCAGGTTTACACCACCTACTGCGTACACAAAGCCCACACCCACACCAATCTGGTCGGTTATCTGGTAGCTTAGGGTAGGCTGTATGAATATAGCTGATAAGGAAAGCTCATTTAAGCCAAACCGGCCGCTCCACTGGTCACCCCATACTACAGAAGAACCAAACGGCGTGTACACACCTAAGCCCGCCTTCAGTTTATCGTTTATTCCAAACACGCCATAGAACTGGAAAGGAGTCCCCAGCGGGTTGTCCGTCATTTCCTGAACACCGCTTGGCTCAGGGGCCCGGTAAGCGATTTTGGCCATAATGCCGGAAGCACCAATTGTCACACCGTTCTCACGCAGGTAGCTCATGGCGCCTGGGTTAAAGAAAATACTGGATGTTCCGGTCTGTATACCGGTGCCGGTGTGGCCCATACCTATCTGGCGCTGACTGGCCAGGTTTACCTGGTACCCTCCCGCCATAGCGGAAGCTGAGAGCAAAGTGCCGCCTAATAAGGCTAAAATTTTACTTTTCATAAACGCGTAATGTATAATGTAGGGTGATGATTCGTCTAAACAAATATATCGCTAATGCTGCTACTGGCAATATGTTTTTCAAATATTTTTTGATTTCGGTCGAAAAATGAAAATGGCCTTCCAAACCAGTGCAGCGACAGGTTTTCACGCTGCTTAAAGAAGTATAAATATTGCAAAAAGATTGTCTGTTTAGCGGCTCTTCTACATCAGAAAACAATGTTTCCGCATCGCTTCAGGGCAAAGCTGGCATGTGCTGTTGCTGCTGTAGGTAAAGTATAATTTTATCCTGCCATTTCGTCTATCTTATTCAGCTGCGCTACGTTTAGAAACCTTCGGAATCAAAAATGAGGCTTATGTACGATGTGATTATTATAGGGGGCGGACCGGCCGGGCTTAACGCAGCAATGTTATTGGGGCGCTCCAGGCGAAAAGTTGTCGTGTTTGATGGTGGCCAGCCCCGGAACCGCTGGGCCAGGAGCATGAACGGCTTCCTGTCCAGTGACGGCGTGAACCCGCGTGAGTTTATAGAAAAAGGTAGGTCAGAGCTGGTAAAGTACGGGGTTGAGCTGAAGGATATGGAGGTAGCGTCTGCTACCTACAGTAAAGGGCAGTTTGTTGTAAACGATGCAGCCGGCGAGGTGTACCACTCGCGCAAACTGCTGCTGGCCACAGGCCTGAAAGATAACTGGCCGGAGGTGGAAGGCTTCGAGGCTTTCTATGGCAAAACCGTGCACCACTGCCCTTACTGCGATGGCTGGGAAAACCGAGACAAGGCAATTGCTGTGTACGGGAAAGACCGCAGCGGCATTGGGCAGGCGCTGGCTATGAAGAACTGGAGTAATGATATAACCTTGTACACGGACGGTACAGACAAACTGCTGCGCGATGACCTGGAGTTGCTGGAGGCAAACGACGTAAAGGTTGAGAAAAGAAAGGTTTTACGCCTGGAGGGAGAAGACGGCAACCTCCAGCACATCGTGTTGCAAGACGAGGAGAGGCGTGCACAGCAGGCAATGTTCTTTTCAGAAGGCACTAAGCAGCAGTCTAACCTGGGAGAGATGCTAGGCTGCGAGTTTACAAGCAAAGGGGTCATAAAAACCCGCCGCCAGCAGCAGTCGAATATACCGGGGCTTTATGTTGCCGGAGATGCCGCCCGTGATGTACAAATGGTCATAGTGGCGGCCGCAGAGGGCGCCAAAGCGGGTGTTGCCATCAACATGGAGCTACAGCAGGAAGACAGAAAGAAAGTGGGCTAAAGCAGCTCCAGGCTATTCAGAAAGCGCTACTTCTCGGGCATAGCCCTGGAGGTAGCGCTTTCGTTTTGCGGTACCGGCTGAAACAGGTGTTCCCGCAGGCAATATCGGTAGCCGTGCACCAGCAGGTGCATTTTCAGGTTCTCTACTGCAATCGGCTCATTTTCCTCTACATCCCGGGTATTAGAGAAGCGGATTTCACTGGCATCTATAATGGTTACTACTCCTGTCCCAAACACCTCTACCTGGTCTCCTTCTTTTATGATGATGCCTGTTTCTTCGCTCAGGCCTATACCCACATATTCAGGGTCATGGGCAACAGCATGAGCCAAGCGGCCAAAGCGGCCACGTTCTGCAAAGTGAGAATCGATGTAGACGTTTTTGATAAAAGAGCAACCCTCTGTTGTTTTCATCTCACCCTTGATGAGCGAATAATGGCCATAGCCGTTATAAATCATCCGATCCGACATCACTGCTGCACCAGCGCTTGTACCTGCTATAATGATGTCTTCGGTGCGGTAGCGGTGGCGCATGGTATTGAGCAGCTTTGTACCGTTCAGGAAGTTTGCGAGCCGCACCTGGTCCCCACCTGTAAAGAAGATGACGCTTGCCTTGCCAATGCGCTGTAGGTTCCCGGCAGTGTCGGCAGGGTGCTCTTCGTCTATGTGCATGAAGTGCACGTTATGGCAGCCTAACTCCTCAAATGCCTCTTTATAGGCATTCCCGGATTCTACCGCATCTGAAGGCTGGGGAGTGGCTGTGGCTATCACTTCAATATGCGAGGTTAACTCACATATATCCGACCGGATCAATTTTATCAACCCATCGTCATCTCCTCCTCCCAATGCAATTAGTTTTCCTCTTACTTGTTCCATGCTCACGTTTACACACAAAGATGTACCTTATACTGCGTGTGGTGCTGCCGGGTTGAGGCAAAACAGGAGTACGTTCAACTAATGTTATAGCTTTTTGCTGCACTTTACATCAAGGAAGCAGCAACTCCTCCTCCTGAAAGGGTTGCGCTTGCCGTTCCGGCACGGTGCCATCCGGCAGCTGCCACGGCCGCTGCGGCGCAAACGGCATCATTAAGAGGTGCTTTGCAGACTGTTCTTTCGGGTCGCGGTACGATGGCACGCCGATGGTGATTTCGTCCTGCGGCACATTAAGGCGTAACGAACGGTGCAGGCGGTCCCAGCAGGAGAAGATAACAGAGAAGTTGCTGTTGGTTTCCCGGGCCACAATAGAGTGGTGGATGCCGTGCATGCGTGGCGTTACCATCAGCTTGCACAGCTGCCGCTCCACCCTGTAAGGCAACCTTATACTAGCATGGTGAAAAGCAGTGCAGCCCTCAAAAATGACCTCATAAAAAAGCACCAGTGGCGCAGGTATACCTAGCAACGCAGTAGCAGCGCTACGGTAAGGCACAGAGGCAATGTTTTCCCCTATATGAAAGCGCCAGGCAGTGGAAAGGTCCAGGTCCAGGTCTGCATGGTGCACGTTGTGGAAGCGCCACAGCAGGTCTGACCTGTGCAGCAGCACGTGCCAGAGGTAGTTGGTGTAATCGAGCAGCAGAAACCCTGCAGTATAGCGTGCCCATTCAGGTAGCGGCAGCCGCCTAAGCAAACCAAACCTGTATTTACTGGCTTTGTGTGCAGCGGCATACATGCCCGGTACCAGCAGCAGCCGCAAAGCAGGCAGAGCTGCTGCTGCCACGCTGCCATTTTCCAGGAGGCGCTCAAATTTAGGGCGGGTGCGTGTACGTAGCTGCCGCTTCGCCTCCAGCACAAACAGTGCTGCGGCGGCTACTCCAAGGAGCGGCATGCCTATTCGGTCAAACTTCGGGAACATGATTTTCATTACCCTAAGCTACCGCTAAAGCTCCTGTTAAGTTACGGCGGCCATGCCCTTGTAAAGTGGCTTTTTCAGAAAAAAGGAGGAGCCGCCAGAGCTGTCGGTATCCTTGAAATCTGAACATGTTCGGTAGCGAACAATTAAGTGTTCGGCACCGGACACTTTTTGCTAGGGAATATATCTCAATTTTATAGCTAATTAATTGATAATAAACGTATTGTAAGTATTGGCACACTTCATGTAATCTGCTAAAAAGAAATAAAAAAAATCATAGCGCTACCAAGCAACCTTTTACCCTAAGTTATTATCTATTAGAGCAGAACATAAATAAAATGATAACCTTTAAATAGTACGACCATGAAAATCATAATCCTTCTTTTCGCCTTCGCATTCGGTATGGGTGCCAATTTCAAAAAGTCAGCAAACGACTTAAGGGAAATCTCCACAAGAAATGAGATGAACCAAAACCAAAGAGAACTTAAAAGATACCAGCACTACCCTAACCTGCTGCCAGAAGTAGAGGTTATTGCGCCTAGCTCATAACCCTGCTTCCCTGCCAGCAGATGACTTGAAACAATTAAAACGCTATAAAAAATACTACTATGAAAATTATCATTCTTCTTTTCGCCATTGTACTTGCTTTCGGAGCAACAGTTAAAAAGTCAGCTTCAGACATGAAGGAAATAAGTGCCAGACAGGTGCTGAATGAGTACAAGCACCACGGCAATATGCTGCCGGTTGTGGAAATTACTGCTGTGCGTAGTTAACAGTTCGTCTAAAACCATTTAAGAAAAGAGTACCGCTTGCCGCCATTAGTCAAAATACAACTATGAAAATTCTTGTTCTTTTATTCGCTCTGCTACTTGCTTTCTGTTTTGCCTGCAAAGACATCCTCGACCAGCGCGAACTCTTAGCAGAACGTCAGCAGTTGTTAGCTGCTGCGCAGGAAGCCCCAACGCAACCTCAGACTATAGCTACTATATAGCAGCTACTAAATAGCCTGGGGTTGCAAAAGCAGCCCTCCCTAATTTAAAAAGCAGGAGCAACAGTGCGATGTTGCAAAAGCTGCTTTTTCTACCAGAAAAAAATATCTTTTTTAGTGGCTATGCCTATAAATAAGCTGGTAAAAGGAATATTATACCTTCCAAAGCCATGTTGCATTACAGGCTCGTGATACCTTTTATGGCCGAAACACCTTCTTTAATTTTACATAAGCTTAACGGGAAAAGCACATCAATCAAGCCTTAAGCGTCAGTGTATTAGGAGGAGAGTGAGGCAGGTAAGGTGTGGCAGAGCAGGCAGGCTTCTTTTATACTTCCCGGTGCCTGATGGTTGTGCTACAAACACTGGATGTACGGCTTATGTTGCTGTGCCCATGCCAAGGTTTCAGCACTGTTGATAAATCCTGCTGTGTGGCTGAAGCAACGTACTTTTGCTGCTTAAAGCCGCTCTGGCGGACAGGAAGGAGCAGGCATAAGCAAGTCCCGGTTTACTTTAAAATAAACAGAAAGAAGAAGAGCAAACCCCTTTATTGATTACCAACTTCAACTGTCTGGTAGCAGGCTTTGCTGGTTATTTTAGATAAAGCTGTGGCTACCCCTGCCACAGCCATAATGAAAACGAACTTAAACAGCTACAAGAGCCCGCTTTATGCTCGCTGCCAGACAAAGCTCAACTTCTGAAAAAAGCCCGGACCCCACCGGGCTTTTTCTTTTTTAGAACCGTTTACCTGCAGTTAGCCTGAACGAAGTTTCATTGGTGCTGGCAAGATTAATTATCGTCTTTGTCTTTAAAGATGTCGAAGATGCCGGGCCTGTTGCTTTGGTTCTTCTTTTTCTTGTCGTCCTGCTTGCCAAAAGGCCACAGGCTCTTCTTCTCTTTTTTCTCCTTTATAATCACGTAACGTATAGAAATACCCGAAGAAAGCTGAATCCAGTCTTCGTGGTTGATGTGGAAAGCAGGCTTCACATCGGCGGAAAGCAGGAAGGGCAGGCCATTCACCTTATACTCTACGCCCAGTATCGCGTCTCCTCCCGTAAACACGCCCCTGTCTTTCAGGTTGCCGATGTGTGCCCCCGCGCCCAGGTAGTAATTAAAGCGCTTGCCCAGTAGCGGGAAATGCCACTCATACAGGCCTGTCACGCTGTAGTCGCGGGCGCCAACGGCTGCGATAGCCTCTATAGTGCCCTGATCATGCAGCTTCTGTTGCAGGGTTATCCCAAAGCGGTCACTCTCAATGCGCGCGCCGGCTGCTGTTCTATACTTCTGTGCCTCACTTACTACACTCAGCCCGCAGAGCAGGCACGCTATCAACAATACTCGTTTGTACATAAACTAAGGGTGATAATTTTATAGCAGTGGCAGCAAATACCTTACCTGAAAATCGGCTTCAGGTTTGTTTTTAAAGGCCTTTGCAGTTACCGCTACTTTATAAAAACTTCCTGTTTTTTTTGTGTCTGAAATTCAGTAGCTTACTCTGTAGTTAATGCCCTTTAACAGAAAAGACATGGGAAAAAAAATAGCCTGGGCGCCTGCCGCCTTTGCAGTGCTAGCCTTGGTCTCTGGCTGCCAGAAAAGCACTTCCAACGAAAACCAGACAATGGAGCCGGTGGTGAAAACCTATACCATTGAGCAGTTCATGAACACAACCTCCATTACCGGCAGCGATTTCTCTCCCGATAACACAAAGATACTTTATTCCAGCAACGAAACAGGCGTTTACAATGCTTTTGAAGTTCCCGTAGCAGGAGGTGAGCCGCGCCAGCTTACCAACTCAACGGATAACTCGGTGTTTGTAATATCATACTTCCCTAAAGATGAGCGTATTTTATACTCCAGCGACAAGGGGGGCGATGAAATTACGCACCTGTTCGTCCGTTATCCCGATGGCTCCTCGAAAGACCTGACACCAGAGGCCAGGGCCAAAGCTTCTTTTGCAGGCTGGAGCCACGATGAGAACAGCTTTTTCTTTCTCTCCAACAAGCGCGACCCCAGGTACTTCGACCTGTATGAGATGGACCTGCAGAGCCTTACCCCCAGGCTGGTGATGCAAAATGAGCAGGGTTTCAATGTTTCGGCTATATCCCGCGATAAAAAGCATGTGGCGCTCACCAAGAGCATCAACACCAACAGCAGCGACATGTACCTCTACAACACGGCTACAAAGCAGCTGAAGAAGCTGACGGACCATGCCAGCGCTATCAAATACAGCCCGCAGGCCTTTACGCCCGATAACAGCAGGCTTTATTACCTGACGGATGAGGAAGGGGAATTTATGGCGCTTAAAAGCTATGACCTGGCCAGTGGAAAAACAGAGGCTGTGGAGAATGCAAACTGGGATATTATGTACAGCTATTTCTCCCGCGATGGCAGGTACCGTGTGACTGGCATAAATAACGATGCCCGCACCGAGGTAAAGATTTACGATACTACCACCAACCAACTGGTGCAGCTGCCGGAGGTGCCCGCCGGTGATATAACAGGAGTAGATATTTCAGACAACAGTGAGCTGATGGCGTTTTACGTAAACAGCCCCACCTCACCAAGCAACCTCTACGTGCATAGCTTTGCTAATGACAAAAGCACGCAGCTTACCAACACCATGAACCCGGAGGTTAACCAGGCTGACCTGGTAAATGCGGAAGTAATCCGGTACAAATCTTATGATGGACTCGAAATTCCGGCCCTGCTCATGAAGCCCCATGACGCAGGGCCGGATAACAAGGTGCCGGCTCTGCTTTGGATACATGGTGGCCCCGGCGGCCAGACGCGCCTTAACTACAGCCCACTAATGCAGTACCTCGTTAACCATGGCTACGCCATATTGGCTGTGAATAACCGTGGCAGTTCCGGCTACGGCAAAACCTTTTATGCTGCCGACGATCTGAAGCATGGTGACGTGGACCTGAGAGACTGCATTGAGGCGAAGAAGTATCTGGCAGCCACTGGCTACGTGGCCGAAGATAAAATAGGCATTATGGGCGGTAGCTACGGGGGCTACATGGTGCTGGCAGGCCTGGCCTTTACGCCGGACGAGTTTGCCGTGGGCGTGAACCTTTTTGGTGTAGCCAACTGGCTGCGTACCCTGCAAAGCATTCCGCCCTATTGGGAGGCCATGCGAGAGTCACTTTATAAAGAGCTGGGGAACCCTGCTACGGATTCTGTTGCGCTCTACAACAAATCACCGTTGTTCTTTGCGCACCAGATAGAGAAACCGCTGATAGTGCTGCAGGGTGCAAACGATCCCCGCGTGCTGAAAGTAGAGTCTGACGAGATAGTAGCAGCGGTAAAGGCTAACAATGTGCCGGTAGAGTATGTAGTGTTTGACGATGAAGGCCACGGTTTTGTGAAAAAGGAAAACCAGATAAAAGGTTACAGCGCCATCCTGAACTTTCTGAATACTTACCTGAAGGGAAGCGGCAAGGCTACAGGTGGCGGTGCCAGCAGCAAAAAGTAAAACAGGCGGGGCGGCTGTTACTGAAAGTTGCCCTACTTGGCCTCTGCAACAACATTTTACTTATAAATACCACCGCCATGCAAGAATTAGATGAACTCACACAGACCCTGTATCAGAGCATTAGCTTTAAAAAGGGATACCGGCCAGACCTGCACAGGCTGCCAGGGTTGTTTTATGAAGGAGGCCGGTTGGTGAATAACAATGATGAACTGCCGCAGGAATTTACGGTGCAGCAGTTTATTGAGGCTGTGGAAAGACAGGTGGAGGCTGGTCGTTTAACAGCCTTTCTGGAGCAGGAAATCGTGTCGCGAACCGAGGTGTTCGGTAAAATTGCCCACCGCTTCAGCACCTATAAGGCTTTTCTGAATGAGGATGATTCGGAACCCTTCTCCATAGGTATCAACAGCATTCAGTTTATACAGGTGAAGGATAAATGGTACGTGTACTCCATCGTCTGGAATGATCAGAAACAGGACAGGCTGATACCTGCCAAGTATTTTGAGTACTAATAGTCGCTCCGGAAACTGCGGTTAGATTTTTTGTCAGCCTGCCGTTTTTTGCCCTCAAGTCGCTTTCTGACACTGGCCCGGCTGGGCTTGGTGGCTTTTCGTTTTTTCTGTTTTGTAAGGGCCTGCCGCAGCAGTTCGTAGAACCGGTTAATGCAGGTTTCCTTGTTCTTCAGCTGGGTGCGCTCAGTCTGGCACACCACCTGCAGGTAGCCTTCGTTGTTAATGCGGTTTGCCAGCTTTTCCTGCACCAGCGCTTTTTCCTCCTCCGTCAGTAGCTCGGAATGCTGCACATCAAAACGCAGCTCTACCTTAGTGGCTACTTTGTTCACGTTCTGCCCGCCGGCTCCCCCGCTTCGGGATGCCTGGAACTGCAGCTCTTTTTCAAAATCCCTTTCCTGTAAATCCATCATAATATAAGAATACCGAAAAAAGCTTTATCCTGATGCGTCTTTACGGGTACAGTTTCGTCTATAGGAAAATATCACCAAATTACATCAAATTATTACATCCCGTGACATATGAAAAAGCCTTTCCTTACCTTGCTGTTTCTGGCGCTGCTATGTTTGCCAATGGTCTCACAAGCCGTGCAAAAGTCTTTTTTCTTCACCACTTCCGATAGTGTGCAGCTCTACGTGCGCATAGCCGGAGAGGGCAAGCCCTGCCTCTTTATACATGGAGGGCCCGGCTCCTGGACCAAATACTTCTACGCCCTCGGTGGCGATGTGGTGGAGCAGGACATGACCATGATTTACGTAGACCAGCGCGGCTGCGGCCGCTCCTCCAGCCCAAAGAGCAACGATTACTCCTTGGCCCGTATGGTACAGGACTTTGAAGAGCTGCGGGAGCACTTAGGGTACAAGAAATGGCTCCTGATGCCGCACTCTTTTGGGGGCACCATGGCTACAGAGTATGCCTTCCAGCATCCGAAGCAGGTGCAGGGCGTTATTTATGTGAACAGTACACTCAACCTCAGCAGCTCGCTGGAAAGCTACATAAAAGAGGGTGCCCGCTTCCTGCAGGTGCCTGCCTCGGATCTGCGGCAGCCTGGAGCGCCCGTTGGGCAGGCGCTGGGAGGGGTGGTGCAGAAACTAAATGAGAAAGACCTGATGTACAAAATGATGTACCGCGACAAGAGCATGTTCCAGGCAATGGCTGCTGTTATGGACACCACCCTTAACTGGCACTTCGGCAGTAATGTCTGGAATTACCCGGAGTATGAACAGGACTTTACGCAAAAGACGGCTGCTATCAACGTGCCAGTGCTGGTTTTTGCCGGCAAGTACGACTATTCCATTGGCCCAGAGCACCACAAAACGTTCAAATTCCCGAAAGCCACCTATCACCACCTGAAGACCGGCCATTGCCCCTACCAGGAGCAGCCGGAACAGTTCCGGAAGCACATCAAAGGCTTTCTGGCGAAGCTGAATTAGATATATAAATACCGTATGTAAAAAAGGCCCATTAACCGCAAAGTTTCCGGGCCTTTTGCTTTTAGTATCTTTTTAAAGGTGGCCGTAGTATGAGATACATACTGAATTATGTTATGTACACGCACAATTACAACCTTACACTATGAACAACAAATCTATAGGTCACAAAGTATGGGCTATTGCAGAGGGGTATATCCCCTCCTACGGTAACGGGCCTGAGCCGGAATTCACCAGCCACGAAACCGCCTGTGTCCTGAACACAGGCGATCAGGACGCCCATGTTAAGATATGGATCTACTTCAGCGACCGTGATCCGATAGGACCCTACGAAGAAATCGTGCCCGCCCGGCGAACAAAGCATATTCGCTTCAACGACCTCAAAGACCCGGAGCCGGTACCGAGGGGCACCGACTATGCCAGCGTAATAGAGTCGGATGTGCCGGTAGTGGTACAGCATACCCGCCTCGACTCGCGACAGGCAGAGAATGCGCTGCTTAGCACGATGGCCTTTCCCGTAAACGCTTAAGGCCCTTGTCATGAGAGAGAAAGATTTATGGTATAAGGCAGGCACATGGTACGCGCTCGATGTAGAGACATTCCAGGATTCAGACGGGGATGGAATCGGGGATTTTCAGGGTCTCATCAGCCGCCTGGACTATCTGGCGACGCTGGGCATTACGTGTATCTGGCTTTTGCCCTTCTACCCGAGCCCCGGCAGAGACAATGGCTACGACGTGATGGACTACTATAATGTGGACAAGCGGCTTGGTTCTTTAGGTGATTTTACTGCTTTTGTCCGGGAGGCGAAGGAGCGCGGGATGCGGGTGGTGGTGGACCTGGTGGTGAACCACACCTCAGAGCAGCACCCCTGGTTCCAGGAGGCAAGGAGGGACAAAAGCTCCAAATACTACAACTACTACATCTGGCGAAAAGAAAAGCCCGAGAAATCGCACGCAGAGCCTATGTTTGGCGGCGAGGAGGAGGATATCTGGTCTTACGACGAAGTGGCAGGGGAATATTACCTGCACCGGTTTTATAGTCATCAGCCAGACCTGAAGATTGTGAACCCGGAGGTGCACAAAGAGATTTTTAATATCATGGGTTTCTGGCTGGCATTGGGAGTGGCCGGTTTCAGGGTAGACGCTGCCCATATCCTGGTGCAAACAGACAGTGAGGAAGACACAGAGCACTTCTATGAGTTACTGGATGATATGCGCGCTTATATCAATACGCACAGCGAGAATGCCATATTGCTTGCCGAAGCGACAGGACCACCTGAGATGATCGGCAATTTTTTTCAGGGCGATAACCGCATGCACATGGCCTTTAACTTCCTGATGAACCAGCACATCTTTCATGCCATGGCCCTGCAGCAGGCAGGGCCGCTCCTAAAGGGGCTGGATTTATTGCCTCCTAAACCTGATTCATGTACCTGGCTGAACTTTCTGAGGCACCACGACGAGCTGACACTGGTAGACCTGGAGAAGGAGGAGATACAGGAGACGCTTGCTGCTTTTGCGCCGGAAAAAGATATGCAGATTTTCGGGCACGGAATCCGCCGCAGGCTGGCCCCTATGTTCGATAACGACAGGAGGCGCATAGAGCTTTGCTATAGCCTGATGTTCAGCTTGCCCGGCACCCCGCTGATACAGTATGGTGCTGAAATAGGCATGGGCGATGACCTGTCACTGCCCGGCCGCACAAGTGTGCGCACCGCCATGCAGTGGTCTTCCACCTCTGCAAATGGGGGCTTCTCCACTGCTCCCCCCGAGAAGCTTGTACGGCCTGTCATCAGCGAAGGGGACTATGGCTATAAGCAGGTGTCAGTGCTGGAGCAGCAACGAGACTCTTTTTCATTGCTTAACTGGATGGAGCGCATCATTAGGGTCCGCAGGCAGTGCCATGCCATCGGCAAAGGGGAGTGGCGGGTGATAGAAACAGAAAATAATTCAGTTTTTGCGCATAGTTGCACCCTTGCTGCTGTTTCCTCCATTATGGTCTTCCACAACCTGAGCAGCGAGCCAACCTCAGTTCCTGTTCCGGATGTTTTCTGGCAAGCAACAGACCTGGCAGAACTTCTAAGTGACCAGGCTTATGGCTACCCCGTCCCTGACCATAAGCGACTGGAGCTGGGGTCTTACGGCTACCGCTGGTTCAGGCTATTGCCGGGCTCATAAAGTGACTAAAGTTTAAAGTGGCAGCATACAAACATGGCCCAAAGCTAAACCAGATTGCAACGTTACAGGTAATGTAAGAACCGGCCTGAAGAGGCCTCATAATTAAAAGGTAATTAACGAGAAGACCCCAAACATGATAAAGATAGGATACCAGGCATCGCACGAGCAGTTTAAGCCCAGTGCTTTGCTAAAATATGCCCGGTTGGCTGAACAGGCAGGCTTTCAGAGTTGCAACTCCTCCGACCACTTTCACCCCTGGAGCCATGAGCAAGGCGAAAGCGGCTTTGCGTGGTCGTGGCTGGGTGCTGCGCTGCAGGCTACAAACTTAACTTTCAGTGTAGTGAATGCCCCTGGGCAGCGCTACCACCCCGCTATTATTGCGCAGGCAGCAGCCACACTGGCCGAGATGTTCCCTAACCGGTTTGATATTGCGCTGGGCAGCGGGCAGTACCTGAACGAGCATATTACAGGCACCGTGTGGCCTGTAAAACAAGACCGGAATGCGCGCCTGAAAGAGTGCGTCGATATTATCCGGGCGCTCTGGGCTGGTGAAACTGTAACGCACCACGGCCATGTTGTTGTAGAGGATGCCACGCTTTTTACACGCCCTGCCACGCCTCCTAACATTTTAGGGGCAGCCATCACACCGGAAACAGCTGAGTGGGTAGGCGGCTGGGCCGATGCCCTGCTGACCACCGCCCGCCCGCCAGAAGAATTGAAGAAGATGGTGGATGCTTTTCGCAGAGGTGGTGGCGAAGGAAAACCAATGAACCTGAAAGTAGAGGTCTCCTTTGCTGACTCAGAAGAAGCGGCTTTGCAGGGGGCTTATGACCAGTGGCGGTCTAATATCTTTACCAGCAGCGTGCTAACGGAGCTGCGCACAGCTAAGCAGCTGCAGGAGGCGGCACAAGTAGTTAAGAAAGAGATAATGCGGGAGCATGTGCTCATCTCAACAGACCTTGGGCAGTACCAGGAGTGGTTCCAGCAATACATCGACCTTGGTTTTACGCAGCTTATCCTGCACAACGTAAACCTGGAGCAGGAGCGTTTTATCAGTGTGTTTGGTGAGAAGGTGCTGCCTCAGCTGGCTCGCTAGCCAACCATTCAAAAGAGGGTAAAAAACAGGATTTATGAAATGGTCGCTTAAAATTGGTCGGGTTGCAGGCATAAAGATACTG
The DNA here is from genome assembly GCF_054779655.1 of Pontibacter brevis. Lineage (NCBI taxonomy): Bacteria > Pseudomonadati > Bacteroidota > Cytophagia > Cytophagales > Hymenobacteraceae > Pontibacter > Pontibacter brevis. Next base: position 50,354 of record NZ_BAAGXV010000090.1, on the reverse strand, counting down.
GTGCACTGGACTTTTGCGTTGCTGCTGGGTTGGGTGGCTTTTACAGAATCCCAACGCGGCAGTGACCTTCCCACCACGCTGCTGGCGCTGGGTTTTATCATTGCTGTTTTTTTCTGTGTGGTGCTGCACGAACTAGGGCACGCGCTCACAGCACAGCGTTTCGGTATCAACACCAAAATGATTACGCTACTGCCCATTGGCGGTGTGGCCAGCCTGGAACGTATGCCGGAGAGCCCAAAGAAGGAACTGCTTATTGCCGTGGCCGGCCCTGCTGTGAATGTGGTGATTGCGTTTGTCCTGTGGCTGGTGCTTCCTTCTCTGGGTAACTCTTTTTCAGAAGAATTCTTTTTGCGCATTACGCCCGCAAACTTCTTTTACCTGCTGCTCTTCGTAAATGTGGTGCTGGTGGTGTTTAATGCCATCCCCGCCTTTCCGATGGACGGGGGAAGGGTACTAAGGGCGCTGCTTGCCTTTAAACTGGGCCGGGTACGGGCTACCCAGATTGCGGCTAACTTAGGGCAGCTTCTGGCCATCGGCTTTGTATTTATTGGCTTCTTTTATAACCCTTTTCTTATCCTGATCGGTGCTTTCGTTTTCTTCGGGGCCTATTCGGAGAACATCCTGGTGCAGCACCTCGATTACCTGCGCGGCCACAGTGTGCGAGAAGGCATGATGACAAACTTTGTAACCCTGGCCCCAAGCGAGACAGTGCGGGAAGCCCTGAACAAGTTGCTGATGGGCTCTGAGCATGAGTTTGTAGTGGAGGAAGAAGGGGTCGTGGTAGGCACGCTCACCCGTTCACAGCTCATACAGGCCGTAAAAGAGGAGCAGATGCACACACCAGTTGTGGAGATAATGTCTGCTGATGTGAGAACATTTAACGTGCACGACAAACTTTCCGAAGCCTACACAGAGCTTCAGAAAACCCGTGTGCCGCTCTACCCTGTACTGGAAAATGGCCGCCTCGCCGGGGTCATCAACACCGACAACATCAACGAGTTCATCATGATAAAATCAGCATTGACACATTAGGCCGCATGTTGGTTATTTGCTGGTTGGTTATTGTGTATTTGTAATGGATATTTCGTCCCAGTACCGCGCAGGGCTTTCCGCTGCTGTTTCAGGGTCCATACCTGGTAAAAGCTGCTGTAAACACGCTACTGTTTTCATGCTTTGATTCAGGAGCAGCCAACTCACTGTCTTTCATTAGTTTCCCTTTCGCTATCCTCCCCTTCCCTATCAAATTTGGTGCTTTTACTTTTAAGTACGAAAATAATCGTATATGCTCTTTCTTTTACGAAATTATTCGTATATACTTGTAATGCAACGTTCGCGAAACTTAATCATCTGTAAGCTATGGCATTAGAGAAAACACCTAAACCCACAGAGTCTGAACTGGAGATACTGCAGGTGCTCTGGCAGCATGGACCAAGTACGGTACGCCTGGTGCATGAGGAGCTGAGTAAGTCCAAAGAAGTAGGCTATACCACCACCTTAAAGCTGATGCAGATTATGGCGGAGAAGGGAATGCTGGAAGCCGACAAAACAAGCCGTTCCCACGTCTACCGCCCCTTGCTGGAAGAAGATCAGACGCAACAGCAGCTGCTGGACCGCTTTATGGACGCGGCTTTCAGAGGGTCGGCAAGTAAGCTGGTGATGCAGGCGCTGGGCAACCGCAACACATCCAAAGAAGAACTCGACGAAATCAGAAACCTGCTAGATAAACTGGAAGGAGGCCAAAAATGAATCAGATTGCAAGCTTTTTCTCAGAAACACTTATAAGCGCCGTCGGCTGGACGCTGCTGCACTCGCTGTGGCAAGGAGCTTTTATAGCGTTATTGCTGGCCCTGCTGTTAGTGTTGCTGCACAGGCAGAGTGCCAGGGTGCGGTATGCTGTATCTGGTGGCGCCCTAATGGCACAGTCGCTGTTGGCTTCGGGTACATTTCTCTACTATTACAACCAGCCACTGGAAGCGGGTTTGTCTAACACAGCCTCACTCCGGCATGTCGCAGCGGTTTCCGCTTCGGAGCCTGCGGTTGTCGCTGTCCAATCCTCCTTCTGGATTGAGCCGTTTGCAGTGGCGCAGCTCTACTTTGAGCAGCATATGCCCCTGCTCGTCACACTGTGGCTGTTGGGCCTGATGGTGATGGCCATTCGCTTTATAGGCGGTGTTGCCTACACCCAACGCCTGTGCCATTACAGAACGATGCCGCTTGGGGCTGCCTGGCAGCAGCGGATGGGTTCAATTTGTGAGGCTATGGGTGTGAAGAGAACTGTGCGGCTAATGGAAAGTGCGATGGTTCAAGTACCTGTGGCCATTGGAGTGGTCAAGCCGGTTATACTCATGCCGCTGGGAGCTGTATCAGGCCTGACACAGGCGCAGGTAGAAGCCATACTGGCCCATGAACTGGCGCACATCCTGCGCAAAGACTACCTGGTAAACCTGTTGCAGTCGGTGGTAGACATGCTGTTCTTCTACCATCCGGCAATATGGTGGATGTCGGGGGTGGTGCGGGCAGAGCGCGAGAACTGCTGCGATGACATGGCTGTGGCCTTCTGCGGCGATACCCTGACGTATGCCCGTGCCCTGGCAGAAGTTGAAGCTATGCGCCTACCGGCTGCTCCTGCCATGGCAACTGCTTTTTCTGGTAAGCGGGGTAGGCTAGTAGGGCGCATTAAGCGCCTGGTAGGGCAGCAATCGCTGAAGCCTACTTTTTCCGAGGGTTTTGCAGCGGCGTTGGTACTGGTAATGGGGCTGACTGTACTTTCTTTTGGTGCAGTAGCTGGCCTGAAGCCGCAGGCGGAGCAGGACACCGCTGTGCTTCTAAGCGAAGCCTTCTACGATGATCTGACCGATGTGACTGATAAGGCGAATGCTGCCGAGAAAGAGGCCACAGGTGCCTTTGTGTATACAGTGCAGGACTCAGCCGGAAGAGCGCGGGACATCGTCATCATCAAAAATAAAAAAGGAAAAGTGACGGAGCTGTATGTAGATGGCAAACGCATTCCGAACAGGTATATAGATGACTACAAAGCTCTGGTAGACCAGCAGTTGCAGACCATAGAAAGTGCTCCGAGGGCTAGCCGGCAGGAGGTGACGATGCGAATGGAGCAGGCGCGAGCCGCTGCCACTGAAGCGAGCCAAAGCAGCCGAAGCAGTTACCCCTTCCATTTCAACTACTCTAACAACGACAGCCTGCAGTTGCCACCACCACCGGCTCCGCCAGTGCCACCTCATCCCGCTCCGGCGCCGCCGCCCGCTCCGGCTGCCGTGCCTCCTGTGCCGCCTGTGGCTCCCTTCAGCGAGGATGAGGAAGCCTATAAAAAGTATGAGCAAGAACTAGAGGCTTATGAAGCAAAGGTGAAGACCTATGAGGAGGGGCTAAAGGCATACGAGCAGGAAATACGAGCCTACGAAGAGGAGCTTCGTGCCAATGGCAGGCTAAACGGGCAGCACTACACCGAGCAGGTTGAAAAGCAGCGGGAGATGGCGCAGTTGCAGACAGCACGTAACCGGGAAATGGCTGCGCAACAGAGGGAGACAGCCAGGCAGCATGCAGCAATAGCCAGGCAACATCAGAAGGTGGCACAAAAGCACCAGGAACAGATGCAAAAGCTAAAGGAGGAACTGGTAAAGGATGGTATCATCCAAAAAGGAGATGATAACCTTAACATCCAGTTTAACAATGAAGGACTACACATCAACGGTAAAAAGCAGCCGCAGGAAGTTTATGAAAAGTATAAGAAACTGATGAACGTAGAAACGAAAGGCTCTTCCAGCTTCAACTTTCAGTACAAGGGCAACTAACAGGCAGCCCGATAACGTACATTATGCCCGTCAGCTTTTCTTGTTGGCGGGCATTTTTTAATTTAGCCTCTTAAGAAGTCTGTTTCTATATTGAAAACTTCATATCCCTATATGAAGTTTTTTCCGTAAGTATTAATCGCTGAACTTTTTACCGAACAAAAAAGCTGGTTTTTTGTCATATAGAATGAACTCTACCTGTTTCCATGGATAAAATTTACGGACTATCTGCTGCTGCACCACGCACCAATCTATTGCTGCTGCTCTTCGCTCTGCTCCTCCTTTCCTTCCGCACCTTGGCCTCTGACAGCCGGCATATGCTGCCGATATCGCTGGAGGAGCGTATCAAGGAAGCAGAAATGGTTGTGGAGGGAGAAGTTATATCACAGCAGTCGTTCTGGGATGCACGCCAGAAAAAGATCTATACCTCCAACATCATACGGGTATACAAAGCCTTCAAAGGGAAAGTAGAAAGTCAGCAGGTAGAGCTGATAACAGAGGGAGGCACTATTGGCCTGAAAAAGCATGTGTTGTCTTCGGCCCTGCAGCTAAGAACGGGGCAGCAAGGCGTCTTCTTTTTAAAGCGGCAACAGCAACTGCCACGTTCTCCCGGTAACCAGTACGTCAGCACCATCGCTTATGGCAGTCAGCAGGGGTATGTGAAATATGACCTGGCCAGGAAAAGGGCCGTCGGTTCATTTGAAAGCTACAACAGCGTAGAGGAACTTTACCAGAGCATCACGCAGCGGACAGGCCAAAGCTTCCGGAGCATCTTGAAAAACCAGGCCCTGGAAGAGACACCTGCCACAGAGCAGCGGCAGCAACAAGCTCAGGCAGCCAAACTGGCCCCTGTTATCACCTCTTTTCAACCCACTACACTTAGTGCAGGTACGGGAGCTATCCTGACAATAAACGGTTCCGGCTTTGGGGCTACCCGGGGCAATGGTGCTGTGGAATTCAAAAACGCAGATGATGGAGGCCAGACGTATGTGCGACCATTGGAGACGGAGTACATCTTTTGGTCCGATACTCAGATCAGGTTATACGTTCCCTCTACCTCACAGGACAGAGACACTCCCGGCTCCGGCACTATACGTGTAGTGGCCAACGACGGCAGTACCTTTACCAGTGTCACACCCCTTATTATCGAGTTTGCTTACTCTAACCTGGAGTTCGATGAAAAGTCATTCAGGCCCAAGTTGGTGAATAGAGACGGTTCAGGTGGATATACCATCCGGTTTGCACCCAGCATGCTCAACCGGCAACCTGCACAGGAGGGCTTCCGGCGCGCCATGACAACCTGGATTTGCGTGTCTGGCGTGAACTGGAAAATTGGAGAACCTACTACCATAGAAGAGGCCGAGGAAGATGATGAGGTTGTGGTTCAGTTTGCGTCATCCAGTACGGTGGGCGCAGGTGTACTGGCACGAACGTTCAGTTATTATGAAGGCTGTATTGTAGGAGGCCAGGACACGGTGTGGTATGTAACAGAGTTTGACATGGAGATAAACAGCAGCATCTCCTGGCAGTATGGTCCTGGTCCACCTGTGGGAGGGCAGTATGATTTTGAGACTGTGATGCTGCATGAGCTAGGCCACGCACATCAGCTAAGCCATGTTATCCTCCCTAGCGCTATCATGCACTATGCCATTGAGTTCCAGAGAATCATCCGGGACCTGAGTACTGCCGACATTACAGGAGCCAACCTGATAATGGCGAATAGCATTGGGACAAATGTGTGCAGGGAGCCACCTATGAGGAGAAGTACAGCAGCTGAATGTAATCTTGCCCCTGAGATTTACACCCTGCAGGCAGCCTTCACCTCCTCTAACACCGTTACGGTAAGCTGGACTACCCGGAATGAGGTGCAGGTAGCAAACTTTGTAGTGCAGCGCAGCGCCACCGGCAACGACTGGGAAGATGTCGGGGTTGTAAGTGCCAGAGGTTCCAGAGGAAACCAGGAGGACCTGAACTACACTTTTGCAGATACTAATCCCCTGCCAGGTATAGCCTACTATCGCCTGAGGGTTATGTATAACGATGGAACAGACAGCTTCTCGCCACGGGTGCGGGTGCTAAACCCTGCTTCTATCCGCAGGCTGAGTGTATTTCCTAACCCTATAAACGAAGAAACAAACACTATTACGCTTTTATACATTGTAGAGAGCACTGCAACGCTTCAGGCACAGCTCTATGACATGTCAGGCAGGCTGGTTCGTGACTTCGAAATCACTTTCAGGGATGTAAACCTGCCGGTAGAGCTGGATGTAGCCGAACTTGCCGCAGGTATTTATATTTTAAAGTGGCAGGAGCGTAACAGGGGCGGACAGGTGAAGATTCTGAAACGCTAGTTTCTGTTGCCCGGTACAGCAAGAGGCGGAGTCATACAACAGGGCTCCGCCTCTTGCTGTGTTACCAGGTGCCTGTTCCTCCTGTGGCGATCATAAAATGACGGGTGTGCCTGCCTTTGTAACATCAGCATGATAGCATAGTCGGCTGTTGGGTACTCCTTTTTTCTTAAGCGCAAGTCACAGGACTAAAACACAAAAGCAGGTAAAGAATCAACCGGGGAAGATGATTTTTTACCTGCCTATGAACAGAATTGCAAACCGGGCCTGTAACTGCACATGGAAACAGTTCAGGCTCCGCTGCAGGGGAAAGATTTTATGGAGCAGCTTGTTTTCTTTAGCTTGAAAAGGGTTAGCGTTTTGATTCAAAATTCAGTCTCTTTTGTTCGTAACACAAGGTATTGTTATGCCCTTTTGCAACATCGATTTGTGCTCCCCTGTTTAGCCCCTATAAGCGATAATTGGCTTTCTTAGTCTAATATAGTTCTTGATTTTTGCACGAAAAGCAGGATTTTGTAACACCGCATTTTTCGAATTTTATTGTTGGACCATCGGTTTTGCTCTTCTTGCGGCCATACGATATAGCTTTGGGTGGCAATGTTATCTATAAAAGCTATATTTGAGGATGTAGAACTTTCTTTTGCAAGGAGAGGCTATGGCAAAAGAAGATATAGGTTTGTATGATAAACTTAACAGAACCACCTCTTTCTTAAATCAACCTTATGCAGTATACCACCACCTGGGACAGGCTTATTTCCAAAAAGCGCTTTGAAACCACAGACCCTAAATATAGTACCGACGAATCAGTGCGGGGCGAGTTTCAACGCGACTATGATCGTATTGTGTTTTCTTCTGCCTTCAGAAGGCTGCAGAACAAGACACAGGTCATGCCGATGCCGGAAAGCGACTTCGTACATACGCGCCTGACGCATAGCCTGGAGGCTTCGGTGGTGGGGCGTTCATTGGGGCGCATCGTGGGCAAGAGCATATTAGAGCGCTATCCTGAACTGGCACAGGAAAAGCATATACAAGAGGCCGATTTTGGAGATGTGGTGGCGGCCGCATGCCTGGCCCACGATATTGGTAACCCCCCCTTCGGCCACTCCGGCGAGGATGCCATATCTGCTTTTTTTTTAAGCGAAGCCGCACAGCCTTACCTGGAAACTTTAACAGAAGAGGAGAAAGCCGACTTGCAGCGGTTTGAAGGCAACGCCGCCGGCTTCCGGATACTGACGTACACTTACCCGGCGCACTGTAACCTTCCGGGAGGCCTTAGTCTTACTTATACCACACTGGCTACTTTCACAAAATACCCGAAAGAGTCACTGCCCGTTATTTCAGGCACTAAAAACACCAGCGAGAAAAAGTATGGCTTCTTTCAGACGGAGAAAGCGTGGTTCAACACCATCGCGCAGGAGCTGGGTCTTCTGAAAAAAGGATCGGAAGGAGAAGTCTTCTTCCACCGTCACCCGCTGGCCTTTTTAGTAGAGGCCGCTGATGATATCTGCTACCGCATCATCGATTTTGAGGATGGCTTAAAGCTGGGACTCGTGCCGCAGGAACAAGGCATGGCGCTACTTCGCCAGATTCTTGGCGATGACCCAAACCGTAAATCCAGCCTCAGCTTTTACGACTGGCGGGAGGAAATAGGATACCTGCGCGCGCGCATTATCGGGAAGCTGATTGAGGAGACGACCAGAATATTTCTCGAACACGAACAGGATATTCTGCAGGGCACTTATGATACACCACTTATTAACGAACTTAGCTGCAAGCCAGTGTTGGATCAGATAAAAGACTTGTCCATCAGGCTGATTTACCAGAACCGCCCGGTACTGGAGATAGAGGCTGCTGGTTTTGAGGTGCTGGGTGGTTTGCTGGATGCCTGTGTGAAGGCTGTTTTCAGGCCAGAGTCGAAACACCACCGCAAACTGGCTGCGCTCATTCCGCCCCACTACCTCAACTTACCTGAGGGTGCCACAGCTTACCAGCGTATCATCCACATTACTGATTTCGTCGCCAGCCTCACAGACCAGGCAGCATTGGGCCTGTACCGAAAGATTAAAGGAATCGAGTTGCCCCGCATGTATTGATTCAGGTAAAGTTGTTGGTAAAACCAGGTCATCGTTTTGCAGATGTTGCGCTGCTGCTGTTGTACATAGCTGTTTGTGCGGTTATTCTGTTTCGCATAAATGTGGAGGCCACGGGTTATCTCAGCCCTGACTCTAAAGCATACCTTGTTTTGGCGCAGAACATCAACGATGGCCATGGACTTTATGTACTAGATGAAAATGGGAGTGGCAGGCACTATTTTTCTACCTGGCCTGTAGGCTACCCTATTCTCATCTCCCTCGTTTCAGGATTTACTCCACTAGGTGTTTTCTGGGCCTCCAAAGTGCTGAACTTCCTGCTGGTGGCTGTAGGCTTTCTGTTGCTGAGAAAAATGAACTGCAGGCATTCTTTTCTGCTTGCCTCTGTTTACTGCTCGTATACTTTACTGGAAATCTATAGCTTTACCTGGTCTGAGGCGCCGTTTATCTTGGGTGTATTGTACCTGTGTTACCTGTCAGACTTGATGCTGCGGCAGGAAGTCAGGAACCAGAGTATAATTTTATTATTGCTGACGTGTACTTTCCTCTTTCTGTTGCGGTACATAGGTGCCTTTTCGTTTAGCGTTCCCGCCTTACTGGCCTGTTACTTCTACCATAGGAAGAAGTGCAAAACAGCTGCGAAGCTTTTGCTTGCATCTTTTATTCCCGCGGCTGTAGCAGGTGTCTACCTTATTATGAACCAACATTTCAGTGGCTTTGCGACTGGTTTCAATCGTTTAGAGGCAGAAACAGAACCGAGGCATGATCTGGTGACCATGATAGCAGAAGGTATCTTAAATGAATTACTGATTATCCGAAAATTCCGAGTTGGGAATCAGCCTGATTACCTGCTCTTCTTTACAACGTTCCTGCAATTGGCAGCCGTGGTGTTTATCGTAATAAAGCTTAAAGGGCACTACCATCTGAGAGAGCAGTTTAAAAGGAACACCTTTACGCTTACATGCTTTGTAGTGGCGCTCCTTTACCTTGCTGTGGTTATAATTCTAAGAAGCCTATCGCACTTTGATGATTTGGATTATCGCTTACTCTCGCCTTTTAGCTTTTTGTTCTGGATTGGAATACTAAATACACTGGTGGTTCTGCCAGGTGATATAAAAGGGGCTGTGGAGGCTAAGAGTGCCGCTTTTGCATTCTTTATAATTTCTCTGTTGCTGAACCTCCCCAAGCTGTACATCCTCGAAAAAGTGATGCAACAGCTACCATAAAACGCCTGCCTCATCCGTCTATAAAAAGACCTGCTTCGTCTGCTTGCATACCACCTTAGCCGAATCTTCGGCAAGCTGGGAGGCTTAAACTGGCATCTCCCCTTTTTTAGAATTAATTTTATAAATTGTATGACAGGAGGTTTGCAATTAGCAAGCTTGTTGTATGCACCCTCACACAACCAAACAACATATGAAACACAAGTTCATTGCCTGCCTTTTGTGTTGTGCCACTGCTTTTGCTGCACTGGCCCAGTCCAAAGGCAACAAAATTGAGTTCACGGAATACGACCTCCCGAATGGTCTGCACGTGATCCTGCACCAGGACAATTCTACGCCTAACGTAGCGGTATCAGTGCTATACCATGTAGGGTCAAAAAACGAAGTGCCTGGCCGTTCAGGCTTTGCACACTTCTTTGAGCACCTGATGTTTGAAGGTACTGAAAACATTGGCCGTGGCGAGTACAGCTCTTTGGTGCAGAAAGCAGGCGGCGCCCTGAATGCCAACACCTCCTTCGACCGCACTTATTATTATGAACTGCTGCCATCCAACCAGGTGGCCCTGGGCTTGTGGCTGGAGGCGGAGCGTATGAAACACGCCAAAATAGACGAAGTGGGTGTGGAAACGCAGCGTAAGGTTGTGCAGGAAGAGAAGCGCGAGCGCATCGACAACCAACCTTATGGTTCGATAGGCGAGAATGTTTTCTCCTTGGCTTTCCAGGAGCACCCGTACAAATCGATGCCAATCGGTTCTTTTGAGGATTTGAATGCTGCCAGCATTGATGAGTTTCGCGACTTCTATAAAACCTTTTACGTGCCGAACAATGCCACCCTTTCTGTTGCGGGCGACATCAACATAGAAGAGACAAAGAAGCTGATTGAGCAGTATTTCGGTGACATTCCGAAAGGCACCAGAGAAATACCACGCCCTGACATAGTAGAGCCGAAGCAGACAGAAGAACGCCGTAAAACGGTGTACGACAACATCCAGCTTCCTGCTGTTATCCAGGCCTACCATGTTCCGGAGCAGGGCACAGAGGATTTCTATGCCCTGTCCATGCTGACAACGTTGCTTTCCGGGGGGGAGAGTGCCCGCCTGCCGAAGGCGCTGGTAGACAAACAGCAGAAAGCCGTTGCCGCTGCCTCTATTCCTTTCCCGACAGAGGATCCGGGCTTATTTCTGACATTCGCCATTGCCAATATGGGCGTGGAGGTGGACGACCTGGAGCAGGCGATGAACGCGGAGATTGAGCGCGTGAAAACTGAGCCGCTTACAGACCGCGAATTCCAGAAGCTGCGTAACCAGGTGGAAAGCAACTTTGTGCAGCAGAACAGTACGGTGGCTGGCCGTGCCGAGAGCCTCGCCAACTACGCCGTATACTTTGGCGACGCCAACCTGATCAACACCGAGTTGCAGCGTTACCTGAATGTCAAAAAAGAAGACATTCAGCGCGTGGCAAAGCAGTACCTGACCAAGAACAACCGGGTTGTGCTGCACTACCTTCCTAAATCAGCTCAACAGAACAACTAAGACTTCATCTGAATCATGATAAAAAGACTCTATAGTACCGTATTCCTGGCGCTGGCGCTGGTGTATGTAGCACCGGCACAGACTACGTCAACCCCTCCGCCTCCTGGGCCTGCGCCCAAAATAGAACTGGGCAAGTACGAGCATTTTACCCTGAAGAATGGCCTGAAAGTGTACGTGGTGGAAAACCACAGGCAACCTGTCGTGTCGATGTCGCTGGTATTAGACCGGGACCCGATTCTGGAAGGCGACAAAGCCGGCTACGTGCAGGCGGCCGGGCAAATGATGCGCACAGGCACCACTACCCGCACAAAAGACCAGTTTGATGAGCAGGTAGACTTTATAGGAGCAGACCTAGGCTTCTCCTCTACCGGCTTCAACGCTTCGGCGCTTAAAAAGCACCTGCCAGTGCTGCTCGACCTGACCACCGACGCCTTGCTGCATCCTAAGTTCACGCAGGAGGAACTGGATAAGGTGAAGAAGCAGATGAAAGCTGGCCTGGCTCAGTCTAAAGACAACCCGGATGCTATTGCCAGCAGAACCCGTAACATGGTGCTATATGGCAAAGACCACCCGTATGGTGAACTGATGACAGAGGAGACAGTAGATAACATTACCCTGCAGGACATCCAGAACTACTACAACACTTACTATAAGCCGAATATCGGCTACTTGGCTGTGGTAGGCGATGTGACACCGAAGGAGATGAAGAAACTCCTGAAGAAGTCGTTCAAGAAGTGGGAGAAAGGCAATGTGCAGCAGGCGGAGTACCCGCTGCCGCAGCAACCGGAGCAGACACAGGTGGTGATAGTGGACCGCCCGAGTGCGGTGCAGAGTTCCCTGGTGCTGACAAACCCGGCTGATTTGAAGCCCGGTGCTCCTGATGCGGTAGCGGCCACGCTGATGAACAACATCCTGGGCGGCGGCATGGACTCCCGCTTATTTCAGAACCTGCGCGAAACACACGGTTATACCTATGGGGCTTATTCGTCTATCAACAGCGATGAGATCCTGGGCCGTTTTAATGCCAATGCCAACGTGCGTAATGCTGTGACAGACAGTGCTGTAGCAGAGTTTATGAATGAGCTAAACAAAATCCGTAGCCAGCGCGTGAGCGATAAGGAACTGCGTGATGCCAAGGCTTACGTCATGGGCAGCTTCGGACGTGGGCTTGAAAACCCTGCCACGGTAGCGGTTTATGCTATCAATACCGCCCGTTATGGCCTGCCGGAAGACTATTATGCTAACTACCTGAAAAAAGTGGAGGCCGTAACAGCCGAAGAAGTGCAGCGCGTGGCGCAGAAGTATATTAATCCTGATAAAATGTACATTATAGAAGTTGGTAACGCCTCTGAGGTAGCTGAGAAACTGCAGAAGTTTGATAAGGACGACAACAGCATTGCCTACTATAGCGCCACCGGCGAAAAGGTAGACCGTGCGGCAATGGGTGTGCCTGCTGGTCTGACAGCCGAGCAGGTGCTGGCAGATTACATTAAAGCCATAGGAGGCCAGGCCGCTATCGATAAGCTGAAGGACATTACCGTTACCAGCAATGCCACCGTACAGGGTATGGCCCTTACTCTGGTGCAGCAGCAGAAGGGCAGCGATAAGTTTGCTACGCAGATTATGATGAATAATAGCCCGCTACAACGTGTAATCATTAACGGGGAGAAGGGCAAAATGGAGGTTCCGATGCAGGGTGTGAACAAAGAGTTTACAAAAGAGGAGCTTATCACGCAAAAGCTGGAAGTAAGCCAGTTCCCGGTGCTGCAGTATGCGAAGTTAGGAATAAAAACCAAACTAACGGGTGTGGAGAAGGTAGATGGGAAAGATGCTTATGCGGTAGAGGTAACGCTGCCAAATGGCCAAAAAGCTACCCACTACTTCGATAAAAACACAGGACTGCGCCTGAAAGAAGTGAATAACCTGCAGACGCCGCAAGGTGTGTTGACGCAGACCAAAAGTTACAGCAACTACAAAGAAGTAAACGGTGTGAAGTTTCCGCATGTGGTGGAGACAGTGGTAGGCCCGCAGGCCATCAAAGCAGAGGTACAAAACATTGAGGTAAACAAAAACCTGAGCGATGATACGTTTAAAATGTAAGACGCTGTAATAGCTTTCAAATTTTCAGTAGCAAAACAGGCTAACTAATAAGGTTAGCCTGTTTTTTGTGCTATCGGATATCCTTTTTTACTCGTGTGGTTTTACTCGCTGCAAGCCATCTCTATCATCAGAAGCAACTCTCTTAATGCTTCATCCTCAGGAACAAGACTCTGGCCTGATTTTTTGAACCGCAGGTTGCCTGCTGCATCAATCACAAGTTTAGTGGGTAAACTGTTGACCTGGTAGAGTTCCTTTGCCACAGCATCATCCTCATCCAGGAGCATTTGGTACGGAATCTTGTGCTTTGTTTTGTAATCGCGCACGGCCTTCTTTTTATCCTTCACTGTTTCTCTGGTGTTCACGAACAAGAATACGACATCATCGCCCTTGTGGTACTTTATGGCTTCGCCTATTGTCTGGAAGGAGCCAACACAGGAGGCGCACCAGGTTGCCCAGAAATCCACTACTACGGTTTTTCCTTTCAAGGAAGAAAGCTTTACAGGCTTGCCATTCAGGTCTTTTAGCTCAAAGTCCTTAGCCGCTTCATAAAGTAGTTCCTTTTGCAGGCGTTCCCGCGTTTTTACGTTGGCAGATGCAGCGGTGCTGGCTAACCAAAACGTTTCGAAACCGGCCGCACTTTTATTATCGTGCATATACAATGTCTTGTAAAAGTTTTTGTACTCCTCACCTTTCAAGCCTTCAGCTATCTTCTTCTCTACTAAAGCGCGTGCTGTGGCATAGTCACCTGTTTTTAACAGCACCTCCACATAAGGCTCCACTACCATGTTTTGCCGCCCCTGGGTTAGCTCATAAGCTTCTGCCAAGTAAGGCAGTGCCCGGTCATGCTCCCCTTTTTTCAGATGTAAGGTTCCATAACACGCTGCATTCAAACCCAAGGTGTTTTCCCTTTGTACAAGCCATTCCTTTTCTGAAAGAAACGCAGGCTTCTCCGAGGTAGGATTAGAAAGCTCTGCCAGGGCTTTTTGGTACGCATGGTGAATTAGCTCCTGTGCCACCTCCAAGTGTTCGTTACGCTCAATTAAAATGTTGGAGAAGCTTCTGTATACGTCGCCGTTCTTAGATTTTGGAAATGTAGAAATCATGGTTTTAAAGCCCACAATGCTGCCTGTCCTGGCATATTCTTCCGCCAGAGCAATATACTCTTCCTGCCAGTCATGCTCCGGAAAATCATTCGTAAGCTCACGCAGCAGCTCTTCTTTCCTCGTAGTGCCACGTTCTTTCCGGTAAATGGCTGTTCTTTCCTCCCGGATTACCTGCCCCTTCGGCCAGTGTTTGCGCAGCAGAAAATGATACGCGTCTGCTTTGTCAGCCTTTCCGTAGTTGCGGTAGGTCGTGTGCAGCACCAGCATTTCTTCTTCCGTCAGGTTTTGCTGTATGGCCAGCCAGTCCAGGGCAGCCAGAACCACTGTGGGTTCTTTCGCGCGTGCCTCGAGTAGTGCTTTGATATAAGGCAACATGTAGGGCCGTTTCAATGCAGGCTCTTTCTCAAACTCCTGGTTAAAAAGGATGAGCGCCAGCTCCGCATCGTACTTTATTTTCAGGTGATACTGTGTTTCCTGCAGCATGGCGGCCGTTACCAGCGTTGCGCCCGGCACCAGGTGGTTCCATTTGTTGTGCATCAGGATAGGATAACCTTTGCCGCCGTTTCTGTCAACTTTATTGTTGCTGTCCTCCCGGTGGCTGTTCTGAAACTTTAAGTATAGGCCCTGTGCTGCTCTGGATGGCTTTAGCGAGCCTCTCCAACCACCGGAGTTTTGCTTCTTGAGTAAGACATCATGCACGAATGTTTTCCCCTGCGCATACTCGTAAGCCACGGCTGTTATTTCCTGCTCGCCTTCCAGTTCTGTGCCGGCAGGCAGGTAGGTAAACATGATGGTTTCGCCTTGCCTGGGCTGGTCCCGGTCTAGGACTAAATGGCTTGTAGCCTCCTGGCTCCAAGCTACGCTAGACCACAAAAGTGCAGTAAGAAAGAGTATATGATTATGTAGCATAGCTTCACATTAACTAGCATGGCTATGGCAGGACCTGACCTGCAAGTATGCTTAACAACGGGTAAAAGCAATTCATAAATGAATAGTACGATTTCCTGGTTGTTATGGCTATGAAATCAGCTACTACTGCAATCTTCCGTTAGCCTCACCTAGAAGCAGGTTAGGCTTGAAAGCGCATGGTAAGAAACAATGGTTTATCAAAACAGCTCCCCCTGCACCGGCTGTACATACTTCTTTGGAGGCTTAAGGCTAAAGCCGCATACTTTGTTCAGTTGCTGGATGAGGTAAGTGGCCAGTTCCGGTGCCAGCACGTTGTCTGGTTCATGTACAAAAAAATAGAGTTGTCGCAGGCCACTGTCAAACCATTGCTGCAGGCGTTCCACCCAGGCGTCAATGCGGGTGTAGTCTGTCGGGTGCAGGCCGTTGCCTACAAACCGGACCATGGCCGAAGGTGTCGTGAGGCGCATGTGGAGCACATCGCGGCGGCCAGCCACATCGGTTAACACCGTGCCTGCCTTATACTTTTCCAGCACCTCAAACAGTTCCAGCGAGGCGACATTGTCTGTAAACCAGCCGGGGTGACGCAACTCCACTGTTAGCGGAATGCTTTCCGGTATAAACTGGAGGAATGCCTCTAAATCAGGTAGCTGGCGTGGACTAAAGGTAGGCGGCAGCTGCAGAAAGGCATCTCCTAATTTGTCCTCCAGGCCTGCAATAGCAGAGCAGAAAGCGGCGGTTATGTCGTGGGTGCTGCGTAAGGCGGCTTCATGGCTGATGAGTTGCGGAAACTTAGGGCAGAAAGTAAAGCCATGTGGTACTGTTTGCCGCCAGCGGTCGATGGTGTCGGGGCTCGGGATGTGGTAATGCGTGCTGTTGAGCTCGATGGTGCTGAACTGCTTTCCGTACCACAGCAAAGCGTCTTTGTCGGGCATGCTGCTGGGGTAGATAGCGCCCTTCCAGGCTTTGTTCACCCACACCGGCAGCCCAATGTGCACAACAGGCTTAACGTAGGAGCCTGAGCGCTGTAGCAGGGGCAGTGTATCGGGGTGGTTAGGGGGCAGCGTAAAGTCTACGTTGCTGATGTCTTGTAGCTTCCCAAAGTCCATAATTTCGGGTTTGTTTTTCCTGTACGTTTGCAGCTGAGTGAAGGCGGAAAGAGGAGCTTTCGCCCAACCACTTCTTTTCCTGAAACAAGTAAAATGGGCCTTTTTTTTCGGCTGGTTTAGTTTTTATTTTAAATTTTTTTTCATTATTTTTTAACACATGAAAAAATGGCCATACGTGCTGTAAACGTACATTTTGCTAAATCATGACCTATAGCATCCGCAGCAACTGAGGCTGTATCCCTCCACATCAAACCGCTCAAAGCGCCGTATAAGGCTCGGTTTAAGAAATTTTATCTACCTTTACGGCTTCACCAACTATTAAGCGATATGATTTATAATAGAAAGTGCTACATTTTAACAGTAATCATTTTTCTATTCATTGGCATCAGCCAATCCATTCTCGCCCAAAACAACGACACACAAAAGGGTGAGGCCTCATGGTACGGAAGCCAGTACCATGGCAAGCCAACCAGCAGCGGAGAACTTTACAATAAGAACAAAATGACCGCCGCGCATAAAACACTTCCCTTTGGCACGAAGGTAAAAGTGACCAACCTTGAGAACAATGAATCTGTGATTGTTCGCATCAACGACAGAGGGCCATTTGTGGGGGACCGCATCATTGATGTGTCAGAGATGGCAGCCCGCAAGCTTGAGTTCCACGCCGATGGTATCGGGAATGTGAAAGTAGAAGTGCTGGAGCTTCCAATGGACTATAATCCTGCAAACGCCGGTATCTTCACCATCCAGACAGGCACCTACACCAGCATTAAGAATGCAGAGCGCCTGAGCCAGAAACTGAAAGCGTTTGACAAGCACCTGGATGTGGAGCTGACAAACGAGCATTTCAGGGGCAAAAAAATACACCGTATCAGAGCAGGCCGTTTCGAGAGCCGCCAGCAAGCTGAAGCCTTCAACGAACTGTTAAAGGAAGAAGGGCTGTCTGGCCTTGTAAAAGAAGGATAAGTAGCATCTCTTTTCTCCTTGAAAGCAGAAAGCGCAGGAAACCAATTCCTGCGCTTTCTGCTTTTTGTTTTTATGGGGCACTTGTCTATGCCCCTCTTTTAGAGGGGCTGTGCACCGCATTAGTCCAGGAAATCTGGCTTTTTAGCTTATAACCGGTGGCACAACTTTGAAAAGCAAGGGCATTTAATTATACTTAGCTATCCAAACGAATGCACTAACCTGTAACTAACAAACATTACCTTGAAAAGACGAAACTTCCTTGAATTATCGGCACTGGGTTTTGGAGGCTTAATGCTGCCTTCTATCCCTGTGTTCGGCGATGTAATCTCGCCAGAGCGCATGCTGGAGCAGGTAGACCCTGCCCTGAAAAAGCGCCTGGCTGATGTCGCTTTGAACACTGCTAAATCAAAAGGTGCCAATTACGCTGATGTGCGCATTGGCCGTTACCTGCAGCAGTACATTTTTACCCGTGAAAAGCAGGTGCAGAACATCGTGAATGCCGAGTCATTTGGTGTGGGCGTGCGCGTGCTGGCCAATGGCACCTGGGGTTTTGCCGCCACCTCCGATGTATCCGATAAAGGCGTAGCCAAAGCTGCCGAGCAGGCCGTGGCCATTGCCAAGGCCAATGCAAAGCTGCAGAAAGAGCCGGTGCAGCTGGCTCCGGTGCCTGGCTATGGCGAAGTAAGCTGGAAAACTCCTATTGAGAAGAATGCTTTTGAAGTACCTGTAGCTGAGAAAGCTGATTTGCTGCTGGCTGCCAACGCGAAGGCAATGGAAAACGGTGCCAACTTCGTGAACTCCGCTCTGTTCCAGGTGAACGAGCAGAAGTACTTTGCCTCCACCGAAGGCTCCTACATCGACCAGGACATCCACCGCATCTGGCCAAACTTTACAGTAACGGCTGTAGACAAGGCCTCAGGCAAGTTTAAAACCCGCGAGGCACTGAGTGCGCCAATGGGCATGGGCTATGAGTACATGAACCCAAAGGCATCAGAGAAAATCAAAGGCCCGGCCGGTACTGGCCTGGTAGGCTACCGCTACGCTTACGACATGCTGGAGGACGCTGCGCTGGCTGCCAAGCAGGCACGCGAGAAGCTGACGGCTAAGTCGGTGATGGCTGGCAAGTATGACCTGGTGCTTGACCCGAACCACCTCGGCCTCACCATCCACGAATCTGTAGGGCACCCGCTGGAACTTGACCGTGTATTAGGCTATGAAGCAAACTATGCCGGTACTTCTTTTGCTACGCTGGATAAGTGGAAGGGGAAAAACTTTAAGTACGGCTCTGATAAAGTCAACATCTTTGCAGATAAATTACAGCCGGGCTCATTGGGCTATGTAGGCTGGGATGACGAAGGTGTGAAGACGAAGAAGTGGGATTTGATTAAGAATGGTACGCTGGTAAACTATCAGGCCATCCGTGACCAGGCGCACATCATCGGTGAAAAGGAATCGCACGGTTGCTGCTACGCCGATAGTTGGAGCTCTGTGCAGTTCCAGCGCATGCCAAACGTGTCACTGGCTCCGGGCAAGGAGAAGAAGAACGTAGACCAGCTGATTGCAGGTGTAGACAAAGGTATTTATATCGCAGGCCGTGGCTCTTACTCCATCGACCAGCAGCGCTACAACTTCCAGTTCGGTGGTACTACTTTCCACGAAATTAAAGGAGGTAAAATTGTAGGTCCGCTGGAGGATGTGGCGTACCAGAGCAATACCCAGGAATTCTGGAACTCCTGCGCCGACATGTGCGACGAAAGCGATTACCGCCTGTTCGGCTCATTCTTCGACGGAAAGGGGCAGCCGAGCCAAATCAGTGCAGTGTCACATGGCTCTGCTCACACCCGCTTTAATGGTGTGAACGTGATCAATACGGCGCGTAAGATTTAGTCTTTTACCTTCAAAATTAGCATTAACTACAATGGCAATATTAACACAGGAAGAAGCACAGGCCATACTGAAAAAGGCGCTGGCTTTCTCAAGGGCTGATGAGTGTGAAATAACACTCACCGGCACATCAGGCGGTAACATCCGCTATGCCAGAAATGAGGTATCTACGAGCGGCTCGGAAGAGAATATTTCGATGTCGGTAGAGTCCCGTTTTGGGAAGCGCTCTGGTGTAGCCACCATCAACGAGTTCGACGACAAATCTTTAGAAAAGGTCATCAGGCGTTCCGAGGATACAGCGAAGCTGGCCCCGGAGAGCCCGGAATATATTGAGCTGCTCGGGCCACAGAAATATGCGGTTACAAAAGAGTTTTTCGGCAGCACCCACAACGTAGACCCGGCATACCGTGCCGAGGCTGCCGCCAAAAGCATTGAAGCTGCTTCTGCCAAAGGCTTAACAGCGGCGGGTTTCCTGGAGCACTACAGCAACTTCACAGCCAAGATGAACTCGAAGGGTCTGTTTGCCTATCATCCGTCTACAGTGGTGGATTTCTCAGTAACGATGCGCACAGAAGACGGTACCGGATCCGGCTACGTGACCCAGGATTACAGCGATATCAGCAAACTGGACACAGGCAAGGCTTCCCAGATAGCCGCTGAAAAGGCAGCCAACTCCCGTAACGCCCGGGCATTGGAGCCAGGAAAGTATACTGTCATTCTGGAGCCTGCTGCCTCTATTGATCTGCTCCGCAACATGTTCAGCAACATGGACCAGCGTGCCGCAGAAGAAGGCCGAAGCTTCCTGAGCAAATCAGGTGGCAAAACAAAACTGGGAGAAAAACTGGTAGATGAGCGCATTACAGTATATTCTGACCCATCTCATCCGGAAGTGCCTTCCGCTCCGTTTGCAGGCGATGGCCGCCCACAGCAGAAAGTAACCTGGATAGACAAGGGCGTGGTAAAGAACCTGTATAACACCCGTTACTGGGCCTCTAACAAAGGCGCTGCTTCTATTCCACCTCCGGGGAACACCATCATGGAAGGTGGCAACCAGTCGCTGGAGGACATGATCAAGAGCACGCAGCGTGGCATTCTGGTAACACGCCTGTGGTACATCCGTGCCGTAGACCCGCAAACGCTGCTTTATACTGGCCTTACCCGCGACGGTACTTTCTATATCGAGAACGGCAGAATCATGTATCCGGTGAAAAACTTCCGCTTTAACGAAAGCCCTGTTATCATGCTGAACAACCTCGAAGCGCTCGGAAGGCCGCAGCGTATCAACGGCAGCCTGGTTCCACCGATGAAGATTCGTGACTTTACGTTCACCAGCTTATCAGATGCGGTATAAGCACTGCTGAAAGTTCGAATGCCGCATGCAGCATATCTGTGTGCGGCATTCTTTTTTATACTTTATTTCAACTAACTTACCACCTGTGCAACCCTTCACCTTCGTGCGCCTGCAGTACCGCTCCGGCAACTGGGATACGGACCCGCGTATGCCGAGTAACCTGCTGCACTCGCTTATCCAGTACACGACGGTAAAGGTAGAGGAGCAGGAGAAGGTGGTGTCGCTGGAAAGCGCAGAGCTGTTCAATTACCCGTTCAGTTACCTGAGCGGCCATAAGTTGGTGCAGTTTAACCAGAAGGAGCGGCAGAACTTCGAGACCTATGTGCGCAACGGCGGCTTTGTGTTTGTAGACGATTGCAACCACGACATCGACGGCCTCTTTGCACGCTCTTTTGAAGAGCAAATGCGGCAGATATTCGGGCAGAATGCCCTGAAGAAAATCCCAAACAACCATAAGCTGTATAAATCCTTCTTCACCTTTGAGGAGGGCCCACCCACGACTTCTTTCGAACTGAATGGCTGGGGCGATGACCTCGTGCACGATTACCTGAAGGCGATTGAAGTAAACGGGCGAATAGCAGTGCTCTACAGCAACAAAGACTACGGCTGCGAATGGGACTACGACTTCCGGAATAAGCGCTGGCTGGCCGAGGACAACACCAAGTTCGGCGTTAACATCATCATGTATGCACTGACGAGTTGAAGTGCGGAACAACCATGTTTGACCTCGCAGCGTGCGCAGCTCCTGCGAGTGTCTGTGCTAAGCAACATTTATAAATGACAGAACAAGACATACATCACCTGCTCAACAAGCTGCCTAAGCTAAAGCAGGAGATACAGAAAGTAATTGTGGGGCAGGAGGAGGTGCTGGACGAAGTGCTTATTACCCTGCTGGCTGGCGGGCACTGCCTGCTGGAAGGCGTGCCGGGGCTGGCCAAGACCTTACTGGTGCGCACCTTAGCCAATGCCATGGACCTTGGCTTCCGGCGTATACAGTTCACCCCGGATTTAATGCCGACCGACATACTGGGAACCGAGGTGCTGGAAGAGGACCATGTGACCGGCAAGCGCTTTTTCAAATTCAACGAGGGGCCAATTTTCTCTAACATCGTGCTGGCAGACGAAATTAACCGAACCCCGCCCAAAACCCAGGCGGCCCTGCTGGAGGCAATGCAGGAGTACGAGGTGACCTATGCCGGCAAAACATACCCGTTGCCGCGGCCGTTCTTCCTGCTGGCTACCCAAAACCCGATAGAGCAGGCGGGAACCTATCCACTGCCGGAAGCGCAGTTAGACCGCTTCCTGCTTTATATCAAAATAAAGTACCCGACAGAGCAGGAAGAACTGAACATTCTGGCGAATACCACCGGCACCAGGCAGGCGCAGGTGCAGTCCAGCCTGGCTGGGGAGGAGGTGCTGCAGTTACGGCAGCTTGTGCGTGAAGTAAGTATCAGCGAAGAGCTGCTGCAATACGTAAACCACATCGTACGTGCCACCCGCCCCGATACCACCACAGCAGACTTTGTGAAAACCTACTGCCGCTGGGGGGCCGGGCCGAGAGCCGGGCAGGCGCTCATACTCACAGCCAAGGCGCGTGCGCTGCTGCACAACCGCTTTGCTGTAACGGCTGCCGACATACAAACGATGGCATACCCTGTGCTCCGCCACCGGGTGCTCGTTAACTTTACAGCAGAGGCAGAGCGCATCACCCCTGACCGGGTAGTAGAGGAGTTGCTGCTGCACATTAAGTTACCAAAGGCCGTATTGCTATAGCATCTGAAACCTATCAAAGACAGCGCATATGCAGGAAGAAGTAGACATTGTTAAGATACCGGATGACCAGTTAAGGATTCTGAGAAACGTGCTGGGGGAAAGAATATACTTTTTCTACTCTGATAAACTACAGGTAGAGCGTGTCGCGGATAGCTATGTGTTTTGGTCAAATGGCTTCGCACTGGCACTTTCTACCATCACCCAGGCACCTGACAAACTCCGAACCTACATCAACATAAGTGCTGACTACAGAACGTGCTCGAAAGAGGCAAGTACATACTATGAGTTTGAGATAAATGTGAGTAATGCGCCTTTGTGGCAGGAAGGCTCCCTTCAGTTTGGGAAACTCTCCAGCCTAAAGATATTCTCTGACCCGGTTCTGATGATAGAGATTTACCAGAACTGTAACAAGCCCGGAGAGAAAGTCCGGCTGCATGACTGCGCCATGGTGTTCTACTCTCAGACAAACAAATATATGCTGCAGGCAAGGCAGGAACTGGTAGGAGGCGTGAACATTATGCTGCACGATGCGCTGATTGAAGCAAAAATCAAAGACTTGAAACTGCGGCATACCCTTGTCTAAAGAAAGATTCATAGATCCGAAGGTACTGGCTATCATCAAAGATTTGCCCCTGTTGGCCCGCACGGTGGTAGAAGGCTTTCTTGCGGGGCAGAACCAGAGCCTGCGGCGTGGAGCCGGATTGGAGTTCAGCCAGTACAGGAGCTACCAGCCCGGCGACGACCTACGGCAGCTCGACTGGAAAATATTTGCCCGCTCCGACCGCTACTATATCCGGGAGTCGGAGGTAGATACGAACATTACGGTGCGGTTTGTAGTAGACGGCAGCGCCTCGATGGCGCATGAAGATGAGAACGGGCTGCGGAAGATGGACTATACCCGCTTCCTGGTCGCCTCACTGGCGTACCTGGCTACCCTGCAGGGCGATGCCGTGGGCCTGTATGTGCTGCACGAGGAGCAACTAATTAACCTCACGCCCCGCTCCGACAACATGCACCTGCAGCGCTTCTGGCACCAGTTGAGCGAAGTGGAGCCGCAGGGCAAATTTCCTGATGCGCAGGCAGCGAACAACCTGCTCGCCGACAGGCGGCAGAAAGAACTGACAGTGTTCCTGACAGACCTGTACGAGCAGGAAAATGAGATATCAGATTTGCTTGATAAGGTAGGTGCCCAGCGCCACGAATTACTGCTGTTTCACCTGATGGCCCGGAACGAGCTGGACTTCAGCTTCAGTGGCACCCTTACTTTCGAGGACCTTGAAACAGGACAGACAATGCAGGTAAGTACTGCCGAACAGCGCAAGGCGTATCTTGCACGGCTGCAGGACTGGCTGCAGCAAACAGAGCATGACATGCGCAACCGCCAGATTGCTTATGACCGGTTTGTAACGGATGAGCCCCTCGATAAAGCCCTCCGCACCTTCCTGCAGAAGCGGTTAGTCTATGGGTAAGGGTTAATTGCTAAATTGTTGTTTTTCGTCATTCCCATGCATTCTCTATCTTATGCCGAGGCACTGATGTATAGCCAGTGCATTCAGCATCCGGATAAAATTGATTCAGTCATTCAAAATTCAGTTATTCAAAATTGATAATTCTCGCTCCACATTGGCTTTTTGCAGCGTTTGCCATACTTGTTCCCATCGCTATCCACCTCTGGAACAAGCGGCAGGGAAAGACGGTGAAGATGGGCAGCTTACGCTGGCTGGAAGCATCGGCCAGTAACCGCTGGAGCAGCATCAGGCTGAACAATGTCTGGCTGCTCGTGCTGCGCTGCCTTATCCTGCTTCTGCTGGCCGTAGCCCTGGCGCAGCCAGTGCTCGTGCGGCCGCCCAAAGCACCGGAAAGCCGAAAGGCAGTATATGTGGGGCAGGAGCTACTGTATGCCTCTGCCGCACGGCAACAGCTTCAGCCTTCCATCGATTCGCTGCTGCAGCGTGGCTACCGCTTGCATACCTATACACCAGACTTTGCCGGTATCTCACAGGAGCAATGGCAAAGGCTAAGCAGCAGTGCTACAGACTCAGCTATTTCAGGCAACGCCAATTATTGGGCCCTACTACCTGTTTTAGAAGAGCGACACCCGCGGCCACAGGATAGCGTCTGGATCTTTACCTCAGACCAGCAGCGATATTATGCAGGCACCCGTCCTGCTGCTGTTTCAGAAAATATCCGCTGGATTCCGGTTGCCTCCGAAGCTACTGCTACCTGGCTGCAGACGGCGGTTCAGACCCCTTCTGATTCCTTGTTGCTGTTTATCGGGAATGGCACGCGCGAAGGCATTACCTACAGCCGTCATTTTGTTCCTGCCACTGCGCAAAGCATAACAGTAAATAACAAGCAGGTGCAGCTACAAAGGCAGGACGATACACTGCAGGCTACACTTCCGGGCAAAAATATCAGCCAGGTGCGGGTACAGACGGAGCCGCTTTCTGTAGCTGTGTTTGCCGACGAAGCGCAGCAGCCGGAACTGCGTTACCTGCAGGCTGCGCTTGGTGCTATCAGTAGCTATACAGAGTTGCCCATTGCTATCACCACAGCACAGGATACCACGGCTGACTGGGTATTCTGGCTACAAGGAGGGCAGGTGCCGGCGCAACTGCAGCAGCAGGTAGCCGAACAGGGCCTGAAACTGTGGATGCAATCTCCTGCTGAGCCCAGGACCATCAAAGCAAGTTTAACTACAAACGGAGAAGAGGTAGCGGTAAATCAAGTCAGCGAGACTGCAGCGGAGGATGCCCAACAAACCATTTGGGCAACACACAGCGGTGAGGCACTGCTGACGGTGCAGCAAAGCGGCAAGGGGCTCATTTATCATTTCCGAAGCGGGTTTAGCCCGGCGTGGAGTGGCTTAGGGCAGAGTGCGCAGCTGCCGGAGTTGCTCCTGCCCTTGCTGTTCCCAACCCAGGAAGCAGGCAAATATGATGTAAGGGCACTGGACGAGCAGCAGTTAAAGCCTGTCCGGGAGCTGGCTGTAACCACGGTGGCGGAACCCGAGGCGCAGCGTGTCTCCCTGTTGCCATGGGTGGTGTTAGCTGCTTTTGTGTTATTTTTGATTGAAAGGTTTATTGCCGGAAGGCGTGCAACAGTACAGTAATGGTTTCAGACAACAGCATTCAGATTCTCCACCGTATTCGCCGGCAGTATGTGCAGGCGAAGGGGCTGCTGTATGCCCTGCAGGCGCTGGCTATCATGGCTGTGGGCGTTGCGGTTCTCTACAAGTGGCGGCTTGAAGTACCTGTGCTTGCTGCCACGTCTATCGCCATCCTGCTGGCGGGAGTAATCTATTTTTTGATGCGTTGGAGTAGCATCCGGAAAACCAATGTAGAGCAGGTGGCGCGGCACCTCAACCGGCAGTACCCGCAACTGGAAGACAGCACAGAACTGCTCCTCCGCGATTCCGGCAACCTCAACCTGCTGGAAAGGCTGCAGCAGCAGATAGTGGCTGCCACACTTGAGAAGCTTCATCCGGAGAAAGAGAAAACCTTCAGCCTGCGCAGCACCGCTACCTATGTGGCGTTAGGCCTGGCCCTTGTATTATCAGCGGGTATTCTGTACTTACCAGCGGCTCCGCTTACAGCAAGCGATGCACCAGAAGATATACAGGTGCACTTTCCGGGTGCACCTCCCACGGCTACAGACACGGCAACTGTTATAGAGGGCATCGACATTACGATTACGCCTCCGGCTTATACCGGCAAAAGCGCCTATCCAGCTGAAAGTCCGAACATACGGGTGGAAGAAGGTGCTACCGTTAGGTGGCGCGTCCGCACAAATAAACCGGCCGGAACCTTGCAACTGGTACTGAACGAGGCGGATGCGGCTGATTTAGCAGCTGGGGAAGATGCCTACGTTTTGGCGCGCAGCTTTACAGTGCCTGCCGTTTACCACCTCAACCTCAACGGGCAGAAGTCCGCTTTTTATACCATAGAGATTATCCCGGACGAGGCGCCTGCTATTCAGGTGCAGCAGCCGAAGCAGTACACCGAAATCCTGTTTGGCGAGCCGCAGCGGGTGAGCCTGCAGGCACAACTCTCCGATGACTACGGCATACGGGAGGCCAACATGATTGCGACCGTAGCCAAGGGTACAGGAGAGGCGGTGAAGTTCCGGGAGGAGAAAATCAGCCTGGGCCTGAGCGGTACCCGCCGCAGCTTTACCGTGAACAAAACGTTGGACCTGCAGCAACTGGGTATGACGTATGGCGATGAGCTATACTTCTACGTGCAGGCCTGGGACAACCACCGCGGCTACACCCGCTCCGAAACCTACTTTGTAGAGATAGAAGACACCACCATTGTAGAAGCTGCCTTCGATATGTCGATGGGAGTAAACCCGGTGCCGGAGTATTTCCGGAGCCAGCGCCAGATTATTATTGATACTGAAAAACTACTGGCGGAGCAAAAAAGTATCTTCCGCACCGCTTTTGAGGAGCGCTCCAACAACATAGGAGTAGACCAGAAACTGCTGCGCCTGCGCTATGGCAAATTTTTAGGAGAAGAATCAGAGTCGGGCATCGGGCCGGGTGGAGGTATACCGGAAGGTGCCGAAGGGCATGAGGAGGCGGAGCATTCCGCCGGCGACGGCCACGACCACCCGGAGTTCGAGAACCAAAACGACCCGCAGGCGCTGCTCGACCCCTATATGCACAAGCACGACCAGGAAGGGGAGGCTACCATTTTTGAACCTGCCGTGAAAGCCAAACTGAAAGGGGCACTGGCGCAGATGTGGGAAGCAGAGCTGCGGCTTCGCACGCACAAACCCAAAGAGGCGCTGCCCTTCGAGTATAAGGCGCTGCGCATGTTAAAGGAGGTGCAGCAGTCGCAACGGGCTTATGTGGCTAAAACGGGCTTTGAGGCGCCACCCCTGAAAGAACCGGAATTACGCCTGTCGGGGGAACTGGATAAGATTACGCCGCTATCTGAAAGGCAGTCTATAAAAGCGGAGACAAAACTGCCCCATACCCGTGCTGCTTTGGACTGGCTGGAGCGCTATAAAAGGCAAGGCAAATACAGATTACAGGATGTGCAGGTGTTAGAGCAGGCGGGGCAGGAGCTGGCACAGCAGGCATTGAACAGGCCGGGGAGTTTTCTGCGTGCCTTGCAGGACCTGCGTACGCTCATCTCCGACATGAACAGTGGGGAAACGCTCTGCCAATCCTGCCTTGCCACTGTGGAGCGGGCGTGGGTGGCCTTGTTGCCACCTGCAGAAATGACACCGCAGCAGGAAACCGTTCGCCGAAGTCCGCTTTCCCGGCAATACCTGAAACAGCTAAACGCTAACTAACTTGCTACAGAATTTTCCTCCATATATCATTTGGATAGTTGCTGCCTTGGTTACACTCCTCCTGCTGTGGCTCGCCTGGAGACGCCCCAACCGGCAGCGGCTGGTGTGGCGGCTATTGGCTAGTGTGGTGACAGGCATCAGCCTGTTGTTGCTGGTCTTCCCGCCCACCACGCAGCAGGCCATCAACCCCAGCACCGCTATTCTGTTAACCGAAGGCTATAACAGCGATACACTACAACAACTGCTCCGGCAAGCAGCCGCTGAACCCCGGCTCTATAGCTATAAAACAGCTGCAGGTGATGCGACGCCTGTAGAGAGTGTGTACCTCCTGCGGCAGGAGCAGCCCGGGCTTAATAAAGTGCACCTGCTGGGGTATGGACTGCAGGCAGAAGAACTACAGGCGCTGGAAGGGGTACAGGTGCAACCGTATCTCTCTGCCAAACCTGCTGGCATGGCTGCTGTACATTGGCCTGAGAAAGTAAAGTTAGGAGAAGCAGTAGCGGTAAGCGGGCGATACACTCCGGGAGGTGAGGCAAGTACCTGGCTTTATCTTCAGGCGGCGGGAACGGTGCGGGACTCTGTGGAAGTGACAGCGGGTACTACAGCTGGCTTTGAACTTCGCTACACTCCCAGGCAGGCAGGGCAGTTTGTGTATAGTGTGGTGGAAAAGTCAGGGGAGAAAGCCGATACGTTAGGACAAGTGCCGATAGAGGTGCAACCAGTGCAGGAACTGGGTGTGCTGTTGTTGGCATCTTCGCCGCTGTTCGAGTTCCGTTTCCTGAAGAATCACCTGGCGGAGCAGCAGCACCGGGTGGCCTTGCGTACAACTATCAGCAAGGGCATGAGCCAGAGCGAATGGCTCAATATGCCGCGAACAAACTTAAACCGCCTTACACCGAGGCTCCTGCAGCAGTTTGATGTAGTCATCACTGAAGCGCAGGCACTGCAGGACTTAAGCGCCGGAGAGCGGGCTGTTTTAGAACGTGCCGTAGCAGAAGAGGGCTTGGGCGTGCTAACAATTACGAATGCACCCGTTAACAGCCGCAACACGAGCTTTTTTACATCTTTCCAGACACGAAGGCTCTCGCAGCAGGACACCCGCAGCACCCGTGCCTCCTGGGCCGACAATACCTCGGCCACCGCTGCCGCAGCTCCTTACACCTTGGTGAACACAACGGCCGTAGCAGGTCTGGTAGCAGAGCAAAATGGCCAGCTTTTGGCAGGTGCAAAGCAGGCAGGGTGGGGAAAAGTAGCCATGAGCCTGGTGCCGCAGACCTTCCCGTGGCAATTGGAGGGGAAAGAAGGGATATACGCCAGTTATTGGTCAAACTTACTGTCGGCAGTGGCAAAGCAGGAGGTGCAGGAACGGTTCTGGCAACTTTCCTTGCCGCAGGTGCCCAGGCCAAACCAGCCACTTACGCTTACCTTCACTGATAATGCTGCTGCTGGCGCTGATGTGCCTTCCGCTACCGTGACTTATATGGCAGATTCATCCAGCGTGAACCTGCCCCTGGCGCAGGACCCTGTGCAGCCTACGCAGTTCAGCGGGACCTTCTGGCCCCGCCGCAGTGGTTGGCACCAGGTCCAAATACCTGATGCGCCGCCCTATCTTATCTATGTACAGGGGGCTGCAGACTGGTCTTTTACAACCATACAGGAAAAGCAGCAGGCAACCCAGGCCTTTGTCGCACAACAAAACGCTGCTCCTGTTACGGACGCAGCCGTTGCTTACAAAGAAGAGCCGGTGCCGCTCTTCTGGTTCTTTCTGCTGTTTGTGTTGAGCAGCGGATTCCTGTGGCTTGAGGAGAAATTTTAAAGCAGAAAACCTCCCAGGAGCTGCGCATCGCGTTTTATGGGACTATCTAAAGCAGGAGGGGCTGCAGGCAAGTTACCTGCAACCCCTCCTGCTTTTAGTGAATGCTTAAAACTACTTTAGAATCTTGAACTCGGTGCGGCGGTTTTCCTGGTGCTCTGTTTCAGAGCACGATACACCGTCTGCACAGCGGTTGATAAGCTTAGTTTCGCCGTAACCTTTTGCTTTCAGCCTGTCTCTGTTAATGCCCCTGGAGATGATATAATCCACGGCGGCCTGAGCCCTTAGCTGCGATAGCATGTCATTATAGCGGTTAGACTGGCGGCTATCGGTATGAGAGCTTAGTTCAATGCGGATGGTAGGGTTATCGTTTAGTGTACGTACCAGCTTATCCAGTTCTTTGGCAGCGTCCGGCCGGATGTCATGCTTGTCCAGGTCATAAAAGATGTTGTCGAGCACAATAGGTTTATCAGGAATGCTGCGGTTAAAAATCATCTCTACTTTTACTGAATCGGTGTTGTAGCGGCAGTCCGGTGTAATGTTCAGTGTCTGTGTCAGGTAGCCTGGTTTGGAGCCTTTGATGGTATAGTTGGTACCTGCCTTTACCGGGAACATGAAGCCCCCGTTTTTGTCGGAGTACACCTCCAGTGGTGTGGCGCTTCCTTCTTCAGTCAATTGCAGCAGCACTTGCTCTACTGGCTCTTCTGCCTTTCGGGAAGTGCCGGCAATGGCAAAGCGTTCGATTGTTTTGCCAATCAGGGTGCACGGTACTTTAAAGGACTCAAAAGTAAAAATGTCGTCGGAACCGTTCTGTGCCAGACGACCCGAGGAAAGCATGCCTTTGCTGCCGGTGCTGTCCGCTAATATACCAAAATCATCATGCGCAGTGTTGAGCGGGTATTTCAGGTTCTGAACTTTCTTCCAGGCCTTGTGCGACCCTGCTGCTTTAAAAAGATCCAGGCCACCCATGCCAAGGTGACCGTCCGAAGAGAAGTACAGGCTGCCATCTTCCCCCAGGCTTACAAAACTCTCACGGCCGCTGGTGTTGATGTTGCTGCCTGCATTTACGGGCTTCCCCCAGGAGCCATCGCCCTGGCGCTCGCTGTAATAAATGTCTGTTTCGCCGAAGCCTCCCGGCATATCTGATACAAAGTACAATACCTGCCCGTCTGGCGTTATAGCCGGGTGCCCGATAGAGAATTCATTTGTGTTGTTGAACTTGAAAGGCTTTACATTTCCCCATTTATCCCCTTTGCGCTCTGCCGTGTAAATGCCATGGCGGTTGGTGTGGGTGCGGTTGTCTGTGCCTTTAAACCAACTGGTCGGGTCGGGGTTCGTATGGCCGGCGCTGCGCTTTACCACATGTGTGCGGGTAAAGTACAGGGTGTTTTCTTTTTCCAGGAAAACAGCGGGACCATTGTGATACGCCGTGTTCACAGACGGCGGCAGCGGTACAGGTGCGGCATAGGTGCTGTCCGAGGTAGCCTTTGCCAGGTACAGCTGTATGTAACCGTTGCCTGTCCAGTTGTTGCGTTCTGTCTGCTGCTTTTTGTCTACCAGCAACCTGTCGGAGGCAAATAGCAGGCCATCTGTTATTTTTACCGGGCTGAAATCTGCTCCCTCACCGTTAACCCCTGCGTGCTTCTGTACATTAAATGACTCCGGCCTTTGCATCCATTGCAAGGCTGTGTCGCAGGAGGCGGCCATTCGCAGTGCCAAAGCCGCCTGCCCCGGCACTTTATGGCCGTAGTCCAGGAACAGCTTTTTTGCCTTGGCATAGTTTGCGTTGCGTTTCGCAGACTCGGCATAGAGGTAGATGTTCGAAGGGTCTGCCTCGGGAAAAGCAATGGCCTGCGCATACCAGAACTCGGCTTCGCGGCTGTTGTTCAGAATGCGGTAGCTGTCGGCAATGCGCTGCACCACGGTCAGGTTTGGCTCTCCTTTGTCCAGTATGGCTTTGTAAGCTTCGAGGGCAAGGCTAAACTCATAGTTGTGGAAATACTTATCTGCCTGCTTCATGTCCTGGGCTTTCATGGCCACAGGTCCTCCAATAATCAGCCACAGCAGTAGCAGCAGGGTAAACTTTGTTCTCATGTGGGTAATCTGTAAATATTATAGGTTTCGGGGCGTCAGGATGCGGCCATACTTCTTTTGCAGGAAGGTGTAGCCGAGTGATACCTCATGGCTCCCGTAATTTCTTATTGCGCTCAGGCTGATATCATAGGAGTAGCCCACCCGGAACTTTGGCGTGGCATATACCTGCGCCATCAGGGCTACAGCGTTTCGTTTGTCCAGCTGCTTCATTGCCTGCTTGGTGAACATGGGCAGAGCAGTGCGGTAAGAGGCACCCAACCAGAGGCGGCTGTAGAGGAGCAGGAAAGAGTTCAGGTCAACGCTGGTCGGGCTTCGGAAATCTTCCTTTATCAGGATGCTGGGCTTCAGGCGAATGTTGCGGTCCAAATCAAACAGGTAACCTGTCGACAGGAAGTAATGGCGGCGTGGCGTGGCAATCTCAGTACTGCTGTCTTTGAAAGGAATGAGACTGGCTGCAGACAGACCCGCATAGTAGCGCTCGGTGTTAAAGAACACTCCTACTTTCAGGTCAGGCAGCACCTGCGACACACGCCCTTGTGGTATGGCAACATCCGGTACTTCACTCATGGAGCCAGGGTCCAGCCTGGTGCCGTCCAGCACGTACTGCGAGGCGCCGGCGGCCACACCAAGGGAAAGGGTGGAGAACCTGTCCAGTTCGATGCGGGTAGAGGCGTTGGCATATACCGCTGTCTGGCGCTGTACGCCTATTTCATCGTTCAGCAGGTGCAGGCCCCAACCTAGGCTTTTGGTGTTCGTGGGACCGTCGATACTCACTGTTTGTGTAGTGGGCGCGCCTTCAAAGCCTGTCCACTGGTTACGGTAAGTGGTGTTGATGTTCAGGATCTGCTTGCTGCCCGCATAGGCCGGGTTTATCACCAACTCGTTAAAAATGTACTGGCTGTACTGCGGTGCCTGCTGCGCAAAGGCAGCCGGAGCAGCTGCCAGCAACAGAAGCCCCAGTACTATTCGGATTGTTTTAACATGCTTTGCCATCTCCTTGCTATCTTACTATCGTCACAAATCCTTTGAAAGTCTTGTCGCTGCCGTCGCACATTTTCAGGCGCGCTACATAGAAGTAAGTGCCCTCACTCAGGTTGTCGCCGGTCCAGTTGTTTTTGTATGACTTGGCCTTGTATACCTCATTGCCCCAGCGGTTCAGGATAATCAGCTCATTCTGCGGGTAGTTCTGTATGTTGCGGATAGTCCAGGTGTCGTTGTTGCCATCGTTGTTTGGCGAGAACACATTCGGGAATGACACATCCGGTTTTGCCAGCTCTATGTTGGGTGTGATGCTGATAGGGTCGCTGCTGCAAATGCCGTTACTGGCTGTCACAGTTACCAGGCCAATGCTTTCTCCTGGTGTTACCGTGATTCTTGGGGTGCCCTGGCCCGACATAATGGTCCAGCCGGTCGGTACGCTCCAGGTATAAGTGGTGGCCCCGGCAACGGCTTCTACTTCCGCTTCATATACCAGTCCTCCGCAAGGGGTGCTGCGGTCTATAATGGTAGTTGGTGCGGCCATAGGTACAGCGTTTACCTGCAGGGTCGGGCCCTCGGTGCTGCCACAGCTGCTGCTGGCGGCTACTGCTACCGTGCCTGCTCCGCTTCCGGCCACTACTGTGATTTCTCCCGTGCCCTGGCCAGCCGTGATGATCCAGCCAGCTGGTACGCTCCAGGTATAAGAAGCGGAGCTGTTGGTAGCTGGTATGCTGTACACCACCGAACGGCCTGAGCAAACATTGGCTGGGCCTTCAATAGCGCCGGGCGCGGCCGGTAGCCCGTCTGATGGCACTACTTCTGTTTCTGCCGGCTCGCTGCTGCCGCAGCTGTTTCTGGCTGTCACTTTCACCTTACCTGCAGCGCTGCTTGCCTTTACTTCGATGGTGGCTGTGCCCTGGCCTGACAGGATGGTCCAGCCGGTTGGCACGTCCCATTCATAAGTATCTATTCCTTCTGTGGCTGTAACGCTGTAGGTGGTGGCTACACCCACACATGGGTTCTGCGGGCCTGCTGTTATTTGCGGCGTAGCAGGTGTTGACTGTGGTGCTACATCTATCGTTTTCGTGCTGCCGGAGCCGCAGGCGTTTGCAGCTGTTACTTTAACCTGGCCTACCGCAGTGCCTGCTGTAACAGTAATGCTGGTAGTGCCCTGGCCTGAGATAATGGCCCAGCCTGCTGGCACCTCCCATGTATAGGACATCGCATCAGGTAAGGCGGTGACACTGTAAGTGAGGTTGGTGGTGCCCTGGCAGAAACCGTTTTGCGGCGCCTGAATGGCCGCAATGGCTGCAGGCACACCTGTGGCTGGCGTTACGGCTAGTATCGAACGGTGGCTGCTTTCCCCGCAACCGTTTACTGCCGCAACCGTGACATCGCCTGCTACAGTACCTGCCCTTACCTCGATGGCAGTGGTGCCCTGGCCGGAAATAATAGCCCAGCCGGAAGGAACAGACCAGCTATAAGAAACCGCTCCGCTAACTGCGTTGATTCTGTATTGCTGTGAGCTGTTGCCGCAAACAGCCTGGCTGCCGGTAATAGCGCCCGGCACGGCCGGGGGCTGTGTGGAAACCGTTACGTTCTTCTCCATCTTCGTCTCTCCGCAACCGTTGCCCGCAATCAGGCTGATAACACCGGCAGTGTTTCCTGCTTTCACCGTTACCTGCGCTGTTCCCTGGCCGGATACAATTGTCCAGCCAGCAGGCACTTCCCAGAAGAATGTGCCGATGTTGGCAGTGCTTATCACCTCAAAACTAACGGTAGCGCCTGCACAAACATCGTTGTTGCTTTGTGACAGCTGCACATTTAGCGGAGCAGTAGACACAGGTGCTACAGACAGAGACGACTCAGGACTCGTACCGCAGGCACTTACGGCTTTTACCGTAATGCTGCCACTGCCAGTGCCCACCGTTACCTGGATACTTGTGCTTCCCTGGCCGGAGGTGATGCTCCACCCGTTCGGCACCGTCCAGACATAAGAAGTGGCTCCGCTCACAGCGGCAATGCTGTATATGGTGTTGGTGCTGTTGATACAGCTGAAGGGTGTCCCGGTAATGGCCCCTGGTGTAGCAGGTGCGTTCTGCGTGGTTTGTACGGTGATGGTGCTTCTGGCGCCGGCACCGCAGTCATTTACAGCCGCTACTGAAATCTCTCCGCCATTGCTGCTGGCATTTACGGTTACCCTGTTAGTGCCCTGCCCTGCTGTAATCACCCAGCCTGAAGGAAACTTCCAGTCATAGTTCAAGGCCGTGGCAACCGCATCAACTGAATAGACAAGGCCCTGCTCCACAGTACAGGTGGCTTGTGCGCCCGTAATGGGGCCAAGCGCAACAGGAGTTGTTGAAACTGGCTCCACAGGTAAGGTGGTGGCAGGGCTGGTGCCACAGGGGTTCTCTACCTGCACCGAAACTTCGCCTGCGCTGGTACCCACCCTTACGTTTATTCTGTTTGTGCCCTGGCCAGACACAATAGTCCAGCCGGTTGGTACGCTCCACTTATAGCCGTCTGTGCCTGCCCCTGCCACAGGGCTTACCTCGTAGGTTGCAGTGCTGCCTGCACAACCTTGTGTGGTACCCCGTATAGCGTCCGGTGCAGCCGGTGCCTCACTGTAGATTTGTACATTCAGTGTCTGGGCCTCGCCAGCGCCGCAGGGGTTTTCAGGCTGCACACGCACCTGGCCACCGTTACTTGTGGCGGCCACCGTGATGGATGTGGTACCCTGGCCCGTTACAATCGTCCAGCCAGTTGGTACTGTCCAGGTGTAGCTGGAGGTGTTTGCCAGTTCCGCAATGCTGTAGGTAAGCGTTTCGCCGCTACTGCAGAGGCTTACAGGTCCGGTTATAGGGCCTGGCTTAGCCGGAGGGTTACTCATAGGGATTATTTCAAAAGCCCTGGCCGGGCCCTCGCCGCAGGTGTTGCTGGCTGTAACTTTGATGAAGCCAGCATTCGAGCCAGTCCTTACCCTGATGCTGGTGTTGTTGAGCATGGTATAGCTCCAGCCTGAAGGTACACTCCAGGAGTAGCGCGTGGCACCCTCCACAGGTGCGATGCTGTAGACGTAGCTTTCATTTGCGCATACTTCGGCAGGGCCTGTTATCTCACCTGTTTCAGAAAGGAGCACGCAAAAACTGAGGTTGGCGGTGTTGTTGCTTCTTGCTTCATCGATTCCGTATCCATACACCAGGGCCCTCAGGTAGCCGGAGCCAGCTACGTTCAATCTGGCGGTAATAGTTAAAGTAGCTTCCTCTTTATAGTTCAGGTTGCCTACTGTCCAGGTGCTGCCGTTGAAAGAAGTGTTCGGGATAGAAGAGGTGTAACCCAGCAGCTCTCCTGTATACTGGATACCGCTCACAACCACCCCATTCTCGTTTACCGGGCCATTGTTCCTGATTTTGATGGTGTAGGTAATGATTTCCCCGAAGTCGTAGGTATCCACCCCTTTAGAGCCAGGTGTTTTGCTCAGGCTGATTTCCAAATCAGCAGGGAAGTTAAGCACGTTGTTTGTCAGCCTCACTTCACCCTGAGGAGCTATCAGGCGCCCCTGCAGCTGGACGCCTTCGTTTAAAATAATGTTGCTCCCGGAGAAGATGTTTCCGATGGCAGAGGTGCCTCTGCTTATTGTCACTTCATCCTCTATTACCCAGTAAATATTAATGCTGCTCGCGCCGTTGAGCATTTCATATTCTGCCCGTTGAATATGGAGTCGGTTTGAAACCTGGATGATGAACACGGCATTTTCCCGGCCCTGCCCGTTAAAGGTCAGCTTCCCGTTAAGGTTGGCATTTCCTGTTACACGATGTACACCAGGGGTAATGGTTTTGCCTCCCAGGTTTCCGTCGTTCAGCGTGGAAGTCGGAAGCAGGTTAGCCAGGGCAGCCTGTATGGTACGAGCCTCCGCTATGGCCAGCTTTGCATAAAGATTCTGCTCGTGTCTCTCTCCTTTGATTTCTCCTGGAGGGAAACCTTCTATAGGTCCGTCTGAGGTACCCACGCTTGCATGTACAACAGTGCTGCTCTCACTGACAACTTTTTGTGATGCAAGCGCACTGAATTCATAAACAGCACCAAGCGATGGAGCGGTTTGAGCAAAAGAAACAAGTGAGAACATACAAAAGCCAATCAGCAAGAATATGACTTTTTCTAAAAGGTGTCTCATTAAGTCTTACCGTAAATGTTTTGCTAATTAATATTCTCCTTTATAATGTCTGGCACTGTTTAGCTTTTACATTTTGTATAATATCAACTACTTGCAAATATGATATTTGAAGTACCTGAGTTATTTACACAATTTTTTTATGAAATATCTTCATAAAAAAGCAGTTTAAGTCCTGTAATGGCTGTTGTGTTCCTTCGTGCTGCTAAATATCTGAAAACAAGAGTGCAATACAAACAGGATTCTTGAATTTTACTTTTTTAGGTGCTTAAAAGCTATGCAATTATAGCGATAAATAAATATACTTGCTTGATATTATTTAATAAGACGACAAAATAAGTTACGGATTCAAACAGTGGAATAGGACTCAGGTAATACTGCCTTTGTGGATAAGCAGGAAAGAGCCAACTAGACTGCTGGACTTTGTTTAACCACAGATAAGATAACTCATAAAAAAGCCGCTCCGGCATCTCAAACCTGAGATGCCGGAGCGGCTTTTTTATATAATAAATTATTAGTACGCTGTTTACCAAACCCACTGCGGGCAGATAATACGGCGGTTATTCAGTAGTTTAAATCCGATAACCACCTCATGCGTGCCAGCGCTCACCCTGTTCAGGGTAGAGGTGGTGGCATCGTAAGAGTAGGAGATGTCCAGCAAAGGACTTACGTAAACGCCCAGCATGCCCACCAATGCATCATTGTGGCGGTAAGAGGCTCCTACCCAGAAGCGCTCGTCGTACATCACGCGCAGGCTGGCATCAACTGAAAGTGGGCTGGGATCTGCCAGTTTCAGCATCACCGACGGAATTACATCAATGCGCTCCATTGGTTCGAAGCGGTAACTACCTGTTAAAAAGTAATGCCGCTGTAGTGCCAGGGCCGGATTCTGGCTGCCTTCTGGCTGAAAGGTACCGGTATTCTCCAGCAACTGAGCCCCTGATACGCCCACAGAGAAGTTCCGGGAGTATACCCAAAGACCGAGGTTCAAATCAAAAACGTTGTTGTTAATATCCCCGCCACCAATCAGGGGGTCATTCGGGTTAGTAAACTGCAGCTCGCCAGAGTTTATAGAATTCCGGATTAAGCCTGCCGCTGCACCCGCCGACACGTTGATAGAAGTGGTAATAGGCAGGTGGTACGCATAAGAAAAATTAACGCCAGTCCGGCGGAGTGGCCCTGTCTTGTCTGTGTGCATGGATACCCCTACTCCGTGGTGTGCCAGGGCCCGGTGGTACCTGTTACCGGAAGCTCCTTTATTAAGAGGAGTGTGCGCCGTCACATAATAGGTGGTGGGAGCGCCGTCTATGCCAATCCACTGCCGTCTGTTGCTGATCCTGATATCGGCGTAATCCTCAATGCCTGTAATAGCAGGATTCAGCAGGAAATTGTTGAGCATGTATTGGCTGTACTGCGGGCGCTGCTGTGCCATGCCCTGCATGGCCAGCGCTGCCACAAAAACAAGTATAAGTAGAAGCTGCTTCTTCATGTTTAGCGGATAATGGTCACATTTCCGGAAATAGGTTTCTCGGAGCTGTTGAGGTAAATGATGTAGTAGTAGGTCGCGACTGGCAGTGGCTCACCGTTATGGGTGCCATCCCACGGCTCATTGTAGCCACCGGAAGTGCTGAATATAATATTACCCCAACGGTTGAAGACCTCCACCCGCATGTTAGGGTACTCTTCGTGGTTTTCAATCTCCCAGACTTCGTTTACGTTGTCGTTGTTCGGAGTGAAGGCATTCGGTACTGTAATGGCTGGAATCACTGTTACAGTTACTTCATCGGTAGCAGTACAGCCCTCCGCAGTGGTAACAGTAACAGTATAGGTTGTGGTCTCTGTTGGCGTGGCGATTGGGCGCGCTATGTTCGGGTTGTTCAGGCTCCCGGCCGGCTCCCACACATAAGACACTCCTCCAGAACCACGCAGCTCCGCTGTTCTGCCCTGGATGATGGTTACATCCGGGCCGGCATCAGCTACAGGCGGTACAATGGTAACGGTTACCTCGGTGCGGGCGGCACTGACACAGTTGTTGGCGTTCACGGCCTGCACATAGTAGGTGGTATTCTGCTGCAGGTTTGGTGTTGTGAAGGTTGCCCCCACAAATACAGGTGAGCCTCCTGCAGGAGCAGTATACCACTCAATTGTGTTGCCGTTTGCGTTACCTACCTCTAAAGTGGCAGAACCGTTCGGGCAGGCCCTGGCGTTCTGCACCGTCAGCACCGGGTTGGCAGGCAGCGGCGTAACCGTGATTTCAACTGGCTCAGATGATCTGGTGCAACCTTCTGAGCTAACCGTGCGCCTGAACCACGTAGTCTGTGTGAGTGTAGGCGAGGTGTAGTTTATGCCGTTGTTGTTGCCTGGCGCAGGATTGAAGCCAATGTCCGGGCCGCTTGTGCTGCTCTCCCACAGGTACGTATAAGTGCCTGTGCCCCCTGTAGGTGTGCTGCCCCGGAACTCTACTGTTGTCTGCCCGGCGCACACTGTTGGCTGCGTAGCGGTGATAGTGTTGTTAAGGATACCTTCGTTTACCTCTATCGTTACCACATCGCTTATGTTCGGCGTACAATCCCCGGCTGTTACCACACGCCTGTAGTAGGTGGTTCTGGAGATGTTGCCTGGTGTATAGCTCTGGCCTGTATTAGTGCCTGCCGCAGGAGAAAATCCACTGGTAGGGCTCGTGGTGCTGCTTTCCCACAGATAAGTGTACCTGCCATTGCCACCTGCCGGGGCGGAGCCTGTCAGTACCTGGGGCGCAGTGCCTGTACAAACCTCCTGGTCCTCCCCAATGGTGTTGTTCGTGATGGCGGGGAAAACAGTGATGGTGACAGGTTCTGAATAAGCTGTACAGCCACCCGAGGTAACAGCCCGCCTGATCCAGGTCTCTCTTTGGGTCAGTGCACCTGCCGGAATGGTGTAATTTTCCCCGTTGTTCGTGCCCGGAGCGCTTACGAATCCTTCGGTTGGGCCGTCGGTGCTGATTTCCCACAGGTAAATGTAAGGGGCACCTCCGCCGCCCGTAGGACGTGAGCCAACTAAAGGAGCTGGTGTATCGCCTTCGCAGATTTCCTGCGCAGGGCCGATGGTGTTGGCACTGGCTGGTACCGGCTCAACGGCAATAATAGCTACCACATTACTGGTGTCGGCGGTACAGCTGCCGGAGGATACGAGGCGCCTGAACCAGGTGTTGGTGTTAACAGGCGCTGTGGGCGAGTAGTTAACGTTGTTGTTTACGCCGGGTGCCGCTGTAAAGCCCGATGATGGTCCGGTGGTGCTTAGTTCCCAGGTATAGCTGTACGGCACACTGGCGTCGCCGCCTGTTGGGGTGCTGCCGGTCAGTTCAGCGGGTACATCGCCTATACAGAGGTTTTGAATTTCCTCCTCGTCAATGGCAATGGTATTGTTGGTAACACCAGGCTCCACATTGATAGCGACAGGTGCTGTCGGTCCCACACACTGTATTCCATTGGCTGTGTCTACAGCGGCCACATAATACGTGATATCTGCAGTAAGCGATGGGGTTGTGAAAGACGGCCCTATTGCAATAGGGGCAGCTCCCGCAGCATCAGACTCGAACCAGGCATAAATAGGCCCTGGCCCTGATGGCGTTAACCTGACGGTGTCGCCAATACAGGCAGTACCCGGCGCCTGTATGGTAGGCCTTGCCGGCTGCTGCAGTATCACTACTTCCTGCGTTGGCGCAGGCTGCCCCTGGTAAATCTGGTTGGAACTGCCGCATTCGTTTACTGCTTCCACCGAAACAGTGTAAGTCCCCGGTGTGGTAAAGTCGTACTGGAAGTCAAATGTGTCGGAGTTAAACGTGCGGGTGGTACTGGTCGGGCCGGTAATCCGGATGGTAACCGTTACTTCCTCGCCCAGGTTCTTGTCCACAAACAGGCCGCCACCGCCGGCGCCACCTCCACCTCCAGGGCCACTGCTGCTGTAATCTATGGTGGTAGGGCCGCAGGAAGTAACACTGGAAGGAACCTGCACCTGCGGCCAGCCCACTACAATGCTCTGGGAGGTGGTGTCTGTGCCGCAACCGTTTTCTACTATCAATTCAATCTGGTAAACACCGGATACATCGAATATAAAGACAGGATCAGGAGAGGTGAGCGTGCCTGACTCCAGGGTATAGCCCTGGTCCGGCTGCACAGACCAGGTATAAGACAGGTTGCCACCTGAAGAACTGTCGGTTGGGGTAACCCTGACAGGTACACAAGGCGGCACCTGCGATTCTTCTACCCGTTCTTTGTTATCCAGCGTAAAGTCCGCTTTCGGCTCCTGGCTCAGGTTGAACTCCTGTGTAAACACAGCCTGGCAGCCGTTGTTGTTCACGGCGCGTATGCTGATGGGATAAGTGCCTATGGTGTCGTAAGGGTTCGGGTTCTTGAGCGGGAATGGGTTTTGCTGGGCCAGGTACTCCACCTCGCCTTCTCCGTCACCCCAGTCTACGTAGTAGCGGACAATGTCTCCCAGGTAGGGTGCCTGGGTCGTGTTTGTGATCGTCGCAAAAATAGAAGTATCGCCGGGCTCTACGGAGTCAGGCAAACAAACCTGGAAATCGTTTTCCTCTGTAAAAGAAATCTCCGGCGCCTGCCTCACATTGATGGATTGGGTGAGGGTATCGGAGGAGCAACCTTGTGGGTTCACGCCGTATACCTGCACATCAAAAGACTCGGTACCTGTTCCGACAGACTCATAGGTCTGTGTGGCAGGTGCAGCACCTCTGGTAGAGACGGTATTGCCATTCCCAAAGTCCCAGACATAAATTACGTCTTCGGTTGGGTTGGTTATGCTAAAGGTCAGTTCAGTGCCGGAGCAGATTGCACCTGACGGTGATATATTGAAGGTTGGCCGTGCGGGTGTTGGGTCTACTGTAACCTCAAACTCTCCGGACGTAACAGTGCCCTGGCAGCTTGCGCCTGTAACTTCTACCATATACCTGCCGCCAATATTAGATTCATAGGTCTGACCTATGGCGTTCGTAATTGCCTGTCCGTCGCGGTACCACTGGTAGCCCGTGGGCGTAAAGTTATTTCCTGCTCTTGCCCTTAGTTCGATGTTCTCGCCCTGGCATATGTTTGAAGACTGATCCGTTACAATAGACACGGTGCAGGTAACGGTGGTTTGGGCATAAGAATGCCCCACAAACAGAAAGCACAGCAGCAGCCAACAGATGTAAAAGTGCTTTTGTAAAAGAAAGTGCATTAGATCGGAGTTAAGGGTGAACTATAGGCTTAGTTTGTTTTAGAGTATGTATTACGATATCAATATATTGCTAGGTTCATGAATGAGTAGCTTAGCTCCAGTTATGAACCAGGTGATAGGGGCCAAGGTAAAGGGATAAAAAGCCCGGCCTGCAGAAATAGAACCGACGGTAAAGGGCAAAACCACCCAATACCTCTATTGCTAAAAGCTTAAAAAGGTTACATAGTAGTTTATTATTTTATCAACAAATATCTAACGTGCTAAGGGCTTGTAAATTGCATTAGATTCTGGCATAAAAATAAGCCTATGCTACCGCCTTAATTACAGCCTGGCCCTCCTGTCGCAACTTATTGCACTGTTTAGGATCTGTCCGCAGCAGGGAATTGCCAACGCAAGAACTTGTAGATGCCTTGCTTAGGTCGTTGGCTTGATACATTCCGGTTAAGGCGACTGCATTAAATAAAAGTGGGGCAGCGGCGTGAGAATGCAAGAGGAAGATCATGATAGCCTGTCTTACAAGTTCATGGATGCCTGCATGACCGGATTTGGAGGAGAATCTTCTGCCGTTCTGTACGTTTTTTATTGTCAACACACTCGTGGAGTGTAGCGAGGGCAAGTATTGTGTGAAACCGCTGTGGTAGGAACCGCTTTATGCACTGAGCTGCCAAAGGTACAGTGCCTGAAGTGGGACAAATACTTAGAAATTTGGTGAAACTACTTATATTTTGTTTGAACAGCATGAGTGGCTGCAGGAACAATACGTAAAAGTGGTTTGATTTTAATTCAAAAAGTATCCTATGATTACCACACAAGTGCAGTACCATGCAGTTGCCTCACGTATAGAACAGTTGAAAGATGCAATGCCAGGGTCTGAAGCTTCAAAAGAGCTGAAAGTTTTAACAAAGATGCTAGTGGATTTTGAAAGCAAGGCGCAGCAAC
This sequence comes from Pontibacter brevis, assembly GCF_054779655.1. Lineage (NCBI taxonomy): Bacteria > Pseudomonadati > Bacteroidota > Cytophagia > Cytophagales > Hymenobacteraceae > Pontibacter > Pontibacter brevis. The sequence continues at coordinate 7,657 of NZ_BAAGXV010000090.1, read as the reverse complement.
CTGTCTGGAATAATCTGACAGCCCTCAAGCCCAGGTCTTTCCGTATTTAGGATGTGCGGCTCTGCAACCGCAGGAGGCATGATGTAAGGGACAGGCGGGGAGTTACAAACAAACCTTAAACTGCTTGCAGCAGGGGGCGAGCGCTGTTTTAAATAACATTACCACCCGTTAACCATCTTACCGCGGCAGCTTTGCTGGTAAAGTTCTGGAACATTCCTGTTGGCTTTACTTCTGCATAAACCGTCCTTACATAGTTTTCTACCCTCCTTTCTCTGGCGGTGTCTTTGGTGGCAATGCGGGCCAGCATCTGCAGGCGCGTGGTAACCAGGCCCCTGCCAAGGTGTTGCATTACGCTGCTGTGATTCTCATCTCCTACATTCATTTTTGTCTTACTGGTATCAAGTATGCATTTTTTAATGTCATAATTGATCACAGTTTCTATGATGATGTTGAAAGCCTGTTGAATTTGCAGCAGATCATATTCGTGCACGTCCGGGCACTGTACATACAAAATGTCGGTGGAAGGGTTGTAGTCTAGCTTAAGAAAGCCATTGTCGTACAGAATCATCCTAGGCATGTTTTTAGTGAAATGCTTTGAATTAAGTGTCTTTTGGGCGCAGTAAGACTGCGCAAATCTATCAAAGTTAACAGGATTATGTTGTTTAATCAATAAGTACAAATCCTGGCTGGCAGTTCGTTTTCCCAGCGTAGCGAGATAACTACTGATTGCAGACGTGAGGCTCCTTTATAAAGGAGCGGGAAATGCCTTTGCTCTGTAATGCAGGTAAGCAGGTTTAGGAAAACTTTCGGTGGAAGCGGGTAACCCTCATGAGGAGAGATGGTTAGAAAACCTAGTATATTAGCGAAACCACTAAAAATTTAGTGTGAATGGCCTTAACAATTTAAAGGGAATGTGTAAATTGTGCTTAGCCAAGGTAAATTATAATATGATAACGACACATGCCCAATATCATGCTGTTGCTTCACGCATCCAGCAGATAAAAGACGTACCTGAAAGTTCGGAAGCGTCAAAAGAGTTGAAGGTTTTAAGAGGCTTGCTGGGTGAATTTGAAAGTTCGCCAAAAGCAAAGTCATGGTGCAGTACTCAAAGTACCGCGTGGCCCTATAAGCACGCTGCGGTAGAAGGGCAGCAGCCAGCGTAAAATTGTTGAAGTATGGACCTTTAGATACGTCTAAAGTGGCGGTATCAACGCGTCTTGGTAGGACGCTGTTTATGTTCTTGTCCGTTTAGCGTGAAGAAGGCTGTTTTCAGGAATCTATAATGAGGGCATGCAGCCATGTTTCAGTTTCCTCTGTTGATACCCCCAAATCCTGTGCCCGTTTGAAAAAGCAACAAAAGCTTACAGGTTTTTACTTGCAAGCTTTTGTGTGAGGTAGAGCAAGCCCTCATCATCGAATAAAGCATTCGTAGATTAAGGTCGCGCTTGCCTTCTATCAGTCCTGGAAAATCAAGACGTTTTATGTGCAGAGGAACCGTAGCTTGTTGACGGTAGCCTCTCTTTGCTGAAACAGTTCTGGCTGATAAGCTCTGTTTTAACTGTGACGTAGATTAGTTCAATCGTTCACCCCGTTAGTTACTTCTGTCTTTCACACATCTGAACCCAAGGTTGCTGGAGCCGCTGGTGACTTCTCCTTTCCCCCGGCTGCCTGCCCTGTAGCGGGTGCAGTACTGATCGCTGCATAGGAAAGAGCCTCCCCGCTGCACGCGCTTGACTGCCCCTGGCTCTTCCGGATCATAACTGCTGCCTGGCCCTTTCGGGTTTACGTTGGTGCTGTGCTGATAGTAGTCTGGGCGGTAGTAATCGCTGCACCACTCCCAGACATTGCCGTCCATGTCATAGAGCCCATAGGGGTTGTGGAGGGTAGGATTTAACCGGGGCCGCACCAACAAAGCCGTCGGCTCCCGTGTTCTGGTCAGGGAAGTGTCCCTGATAGATGTTGGCAAGCCATGTACCTCCTGGTTTCAATTCATCTCCCCAGTAATAGTGCTGCCCTGTCTTACCGCCCCTGGCGGCATATTCCCATTCTGCCTCTGTTGGCAGGCGCTTTCCTGCCCATGTGGCGTAGGCAAGCGCGTCTTCGTAAGAAACATGCACAACAGGATGGTTCGGCTGTGCTTTAGCAGCACTATTTTGCCCCAGAGGCTGCTTCCAGCTGGCACCGGGTGCGTACTGCCACCACTGAAGCGGGTTATCCAGGGAGACTGGCTGCGCCGTTGCCGCAAACACACCTGAGCCCGGCACTAGTTTATCGGCAGGCACTCCGGGGTAATCTGCTGGGTTTAGGGGGCGCTCGGCCACCGTAATATACCCAGTGGCCTGCACAAATTCAGCAAACTCCGCATTCGTCACCTCATGCTCATCCATCAGAAACCACTCAGGGTTACGTTATGAACCGGTGCTGCATCAGGAAATACAGCATCATCTGCCCCCATGGCAAAGGTGCCGCCTTCAATCCAAACCATCCTGGATGGAATGGTGTCTGCTGTGCTTCCTGCATTGCTCATCTCCTTGTTCTCCTTTTCTGCCTGCTTATGAAGAGAAGCATTCTGCTGCCCGGTTTGTGGCGCACACATGGCTATCGCCGCCCCTCCTTCGCTGGCCTTCGCCAAAACGGCTTCTGCCGCCTTCTTGTCTCCAGGCTGGCAGCCAGATAAAACAACCAGGAAAAGACAACAAGAAATTACAGTGGCATTATGGAAGAATACTTTCATTCTAACTTGATACTTGAGTTTATAAGGTGAAGGGCGCTCCGTTGATTTCTGTTCAAGGGGTGAGGCCTGTCCTTGACTACAATACAGCCTTTTACTGTAAAATGGCAGGTTTGCAAACATTCTCGCCCACCCGGTCAGGGCATCACCCAAATCCCTACGCGCCTCTTCCGCAAGTGCCATTATTTTCGCTACCACCTCCGGGTACAGTTCCTGCACGTCATAGGCTTCGGCAGGGGGCATGCAATAAACATAAGTTCTTGATTAGTCCCCTTTTTTAGTAGCTGCTTTTTCTAAAAGAGCAGCTACAAGTTTGCTTATCAAGGCAATTACATCTTATAACCCAATATAAAATGTTTGCAGCACAATGAAAAATAAGTTATTGCCTGTCAAAGAAGGAGTGCCAGGAAACAGGCAGAAAGCGGACCAGGCTTGGGAGCACAGCAGACCCATATTCAATACTTCCATTGTCAGGAGGAGTCCTCTGGGGGAAGGCAATGGGTGGTAAGGCTTCACCTGCGGGCATTTCGCTTTAAAAGCAAAAAGGCTTGCAAGTTTCTCACCTGTAAGCCTTTTTGTTAATCTGAAGTAGAGGGGACAACACTCTCAGTAAAGCACTTCTACCGCCCTTCAAGCAGACTATTATTGCTTAGCTGTTACACTTGAGTTGTTGAACTCTACAACGTCAGCTGTAACTGTGCATGTTACAGTTCTGTATAGCAATCCTAAGTAAAATGACGACTTATAGCTTACGGTTAAGTTAGCTAAAGCTTGGTTAGCACTTAATGGGTTAGAAGCAAGCATTTGCTGCTTTGCGTTCGCTACCAAAGACTCTTTTGCCATGCCGCCAATTCCAAACACATAAGTAGCAGTTGACTCGCCTTTAATGTTTTGCTTAGCATATGCAAAATTTGCTGAATTTAAAGAAGCCGAACTTGCCATATCGCCGCCATGAAAAGCTGCACAGCTGGAAAGTAAGCAAGTAATAATTAATGCGCTCAAAGATTTTGTAAAAAGTTTGTTCATTTGATTCTTTTATATTTTAGCTTAACAATGAGTCAAAGTTAAAACATTATTATATATTAAATATATTTAATATATATTTTATACTGATTAAAGTTGCCCACTACACGCTATAAGAATTTAGATATTACATCGCTTTCTTATCTTAAGTGAGGAGAGGTGCTAATGCTCCCTGCACCTTCAGCCTCCGTACTTTTTAGAATGGAAGAGCAAAGAAATTAGTGGGAGTACCTGCTACTCGCTATCATCACAATTCCTTTAAGCATTGCCTTGGTTGTTGGCATGTACAAGCAGATGAAGTAGGCGTTACGGCAGGAAGAGAAATAGGAGGCGGTGGTAAACGTGTGGCTGATAGTTTTTCTGAAGCGGCAAAGAAGCTGAAGCTTTTATAAGGTTAATAGTGGAATATGAGGTGAAAAGGCTCGCAGCCACTCCAGAGCAAACCAGCCTGACATGAGCCAGAACTGCGCCGTTGGCAGCTTACCTTGGCAGCATAAGGTAGTAGTCGTCCTGATTGAAAAGGAAAGTACCGTTTCTGGCCGCTTCCACGTCCGCACAAAGGTTGTGGTGCAGGTGGCGGATGACACAGGAGCTTACGCTAAGCTGGTAAAGGTATGAGCACAGCTCTTCAAGTCTTTGCAAATAGTTTTCGTCGTTGTCTGTCTCTGGTAATGTCACGTCCAAAAGCTCTTCAATGGCGGACAATTGCGGAAAAGCGTCCTTGTACTTGGCTACCGTAGCCTGAAGTTTGGCTATGATGGTATTACATTTTGCCTTTACGTCTCTGTTATCAGACGTGTACACTGCCTTAAGCGCCATAATACTGAAGTTGCATTAATTCAAAGCGCACAAGTACAAGCTGGTACAGGTAGGCCTGGAATTAATAGGTGAACTCGTCTTGTCTGTGGTAAAATAGCTATAGGCAGGGCGGATGTGTCAAATATACATACATTATCTGAATAAAATGTTAAATATCAGGCATTTAATTAAAGGGTAAGCCATACCGCATTTAACCATGTTTTTTGAGCGGTCAGGCAGGAGCACGTTTACTATGATTTCTTAAATAATTTAGTTTGTTTAAATGCCTGCCTAATGCCTTGAAAATTGCAACAAAAGCGCCTTTGAGGTGCATTTTACCCTAGTCAACACATGTCAATTTATTCATGTCAAACTGACAACGCCTTGTCTAAATTCACCTTTAAATGGCGCTGTTAATGCGGCTCTAGAGCAAGTTGTCCAGCCTATCCATATCTTGTACGGGCGTACATCAAAACGTCTGCCTGTGACTTTGAAATGGCGTTGTGAAGGCATGCTGCCTTGCCGGAATTGCCTCACTGTCAACTTAAATTTTACTTTGACTTTCTCTGAAGAAAGGCTACATTTCAGAAGTTACTTGCAGAAGGAAAAAGGGAGCTGGTCACCTTTTTGGTCACCTAAAAAGCAATAAGGGCTTGCAAGTCATTCACTTACAAGGCCTTATCTTAATAAGAGGTAGGCCAAAGCCTTCCATTATCGAACAATCTCTCCGATGATTTAACTGCCATCGCTGATTTTTGCCATGTTCATAAGTGACTGAGGAGTTAGCAGAGAGGGAGCTATAGTTTAATTGTCTGTAGCTCCCTCTCTACTAATTTAGCCTAGGTTGATAAGTAAGCTTATGTTAAATAAAGAGGCTGCTGAAAATCTTAGTGCCCCTGCCCTTTATCTTTTCAGTAACTTAAAAACGAGAGCTGCTACAGATGTACTTTGAGGGAGGATGCTCTGTAGTGGTGCAGGTTGCGGCATGTTATGTGTGGGCCGCAAACAACAGCCAGATAAAAAACAGGAGAGCCCTCCTGCCCAAGAGCTCTTTTATATTTGCATCAGTTACGCCATTCCAAGTCAGTTAGGGCAACAGAATAACTCCCCTTCATTGCTTTTTGCTTTATTGTGTAGGACTTGGGGTAGTAGCTGGGTTCTTCATGCTTTAGTAGAGAAGGAATAGGTGTCTCTACTGATTCATTTGCTTCCATGCCCCTTAGATAGGCAAGAGTAATCATTGGCCCAAAGATGTGCACTCTCTCACCGTTAGGACCGTAGATAAATGCCTTACTAAACCCAGCGGGAGAAAACTCCGGTGAGATTATGTCCACCCAGTGCACACCCATATTCGGAACAGCAAACGGCTCAGGACCAGCGTATAAATAGAAGGAAAGGTTCCCCTTTCAACCAGTTTGTACGCTCTTCATCAAAGCCTGCCCCTCCCGGCTAATATAGAACCGTTGATTCTGAAAATACACTTTGTGCGGCGTTAACGTTAGCTGCTGTCAGTTTAGCCTAGCGTAGTTGAATGCTGCCACAAAAGTGGCATCATCCTTTGCCAAGTATCCTGCCACGTTCTCAAATTCCACGGCCTGTGGCGTGCCGTAGTTGAATATAAGCCTGGCTAAGCCATCACCACTGCGCTCTGTCTGGAAGAAGGTGTAGATGTTCAGCACCAGAAGCATCTCGGGGACATCATTGAACCCGATAGTCCAGTTCCTGCCGTCGTTTTCTATCATAGCGAAGTTATACGGCCTCTTCTGCCTTGCCCTGTTTTGATGCTCAAAGCACCTATCCAGGAAAACAACCAGCGCTTCAGGACGTGTATGCCCTTTATCAACTAACACCATAACTCAAGACTTGCTTTAAGTATTACACATTGGCAATATCAAATAGACTGAAGAAGTTCCAGCATCGGCAGGAATACCATATTCAGTAGGAATAACAGGAGCAGGACACACAGCCGTCAAAGCCCCTTCTCTGGGGACGCTGGAATGGTTTGGCATGCCTGTCCCGCTGTATACTGAATGCATGCCGAGCTAACCGTGCTACTCTGGCAACTCTACAGTGCCCAAATCCTTGATCTGGTTTTGCGTAATGCTCACATTATCTATTGTTTCGTTATGGGCGTCGTCTTCCGTATAAAACTTAACAGTATAGGTTCCTGCCGGTACGCCTTTGATGAGGAAGTCGCCGTTTTCGTTGGCAAAGCCACCGATGGTGTCACTGGCTGCTGATATCATATAAATTCCCGGTTTGTATTCGGCGGGTGTCACTCTGCCTCTGATACCTCCTGCAATTGCCTGGGTGATGGTGCGCACCACAGGCTTCAGGTTATAGGCTCCGTTACCTCTTGCCACTACCGACTTGGCCGCATCAAAGTCCAGCAGCAGGACATATGTCACATCGCTCTCAAGGTTGGCGTTTATTTCCAGCTTCACTCCTGACTGCTGCCCGCTCGGAGTCACAAGTGGTGTAATAGTGCCATCTTTCAGCTTCAGAGAGTTGTTCTGGCCCAGGATGAGTCTGATTTGTGAAATCTTGCCGGCTGGCAGCGTGGAGCTGGCCAGGAGCGTGTCTTTGCCGTTTGCGAAGTCGAGCAGGTTGTAAATGCCTGGGTTTATCTCGTCTAGTGTGATCCAGCCAGAGTCATCTCCTTCAGCCTCTTTGTGTACCTGTACCGACTGCACATCTACGTTGACTTCCTGATAGTCTCCTGGTGAGTCTGTCATACGAACTTCCATTCTTGCAGAACCCGTGTTTTCACTGTCGCAGGCACTGAACCATATAAGGCAGCTCAGCATAAGGGGAATAAAATGCTTTCTTTTCATAATAGTTGAACGTTTAAGTTATAGGTCAAATATCTGCCAGGAAGATGAAGACAAGATGAAGAATCAGGAAAAAGCTATATTTATTTAACAACATCTGTGCATCATTCTTCACAGGAGGCTTAAGGCAGATGAAGGAACAGGAGTGTTTAAGGATGACAGCATAATGCACTAGAAGCTATCTCAAAAATACCTAAGCATTATCTTCATGCACGCGAGCAGCAGGAATGCCAGGTAATTATCAGCCTTCTTTTCCTGTCTGACCAAGGTTCTT